>JADFGT010000083.1 GCA_022567555.1 Armatimonadota bacterium
CGCGGCGACCGTACACGGAGCGGAGGGCCTGAATGAGATGGTGTACAACCGTTGAGTCGGGACGCGGTACTGTTCCAATAACTGCCCATATAAAGTTCGACGTTTCAACTTTTACCAGTACAACCTACTGCCGGGTACTTCAGATTACGAAACGCCGATAACGAAGATGCTGCGCAACCCGAATGTGACCGTGCGCGGCCGCGGCGTCATGGAGAAGTGCACGTATTGCGTCCAGCGAATCAATGCGGCGCGCAAAAACGCCAAGAAGGAGGGGCGCCCGATAAGAGACGGGGAAGTCGTGACCGCTTGCCAGGGCGCATGTCCTGCACAGGCGATAACTTTCGGCAATATGAACGACCTTGAGAGCCGCGTCGCCGATTTGCGGATTGAGCTGCATCATTACACTTTGCTCGAGGACCTGAACACGACACCCCGCACGACATATTTGAAGAGACTGCGCAATCCCAATTCCGAGATGGAGAAAGTCTGACCTGTTTCCCCATGGAGTTGGGAGCGGCTAATCGCGCATGGCAATAACGACGCCCCAAGAAGAGATACTAACCGACGATGGGTTGCTCGAAGGAGAGCACACCTATGACTCTGTCACCGAGAAAATCGGCTCAATCGTTCTGACCGAACCGCCGCCGCGGCAATGGTTCATCGTCTTTGGATTTGCCTTTTTTGGATTGATGCTCTTGATGACGTCGGTCGCGTATCTGTTGGCCGTCGGTGTAGGGATCTGGGGGCTGAACATCCCGGTTGGATGGGGTCTGGCGATCCTCAATTTTGTCTGGTGGATCGGCATCGGCCATGCGGGCACCTTCATTTCCGCAATGCTCCTGCTGATGCGCCAGCCATGGCGCACGTCAATCAACCGCCTTGCCGAGACCATGACGCTGTTCGCGGTCATGTGCGCGGGCATGTTCCCAATGCTTCACTTGGGCCGATGGTGGGTTTTTTACTGGCTGTTCCCATATCCGAATGCTATGGGTCTGTGGCCGCAGTTCCGCAGCCCGCTCGTGTGGGACGTGTTCGCGGTTTCGACCTATTTCACGGTGTCGGTGATCTTCTGGTACGTCGGGCTGATTCCGGACCTTGCCACCCTTCGCGATAAGGCCAAGAAGCGGCTACCTCGAGTTTTGGCCGGGATTGCGGCGCTGGGCTGGCGCGGATCGGCGGCCCATTGGCACCGCTATGAGTCTGCGTATCTGCTGCTGGGTGGAATCTCAATTCCGCTCGTTGTCTCTGTGCACTCGATCGTGAGTCTCGACTTTGCGGTGTCCATCGTCCCCGGCTGGCATACGACGATCTTTCCACCCTACTTCGTTGCGGGCGCCATCTATTCCGGTTTCGCCATGGTGCTGACCCTCGTGATACCGATCCGCGCCTGGTTCGGATTTAAAGACATGATAACCATACGCCACATAGATTGGATGGCGAAGATTATGCTGGTTACTGGACTGATCGTTTTCTACGGATACATGATGGAGGCGTTCTACGGTTGGTACAGCGGCAACATTTATGAATGGTACATGATAAGAAACCGCACGATGGGTCCATATGCGACGCTCTATTGGGCTCTCATCTTCTGCAACGGCCTGGTTCCTCAGTTCCTGTGGTACAAGGGCTTCAGGACGAACATTGCGATCCTTTTTGTGATCAGTCTGATTGTAAATGTAGGCATGTGGTTGGAGAGATTCGTCATCGTAATCACCAGTCTCCATCGGGACTATGTGCCCTCTTCGTGGGACATGTATACGCCCACCATTTGGGACATCGGCCTATACGTAGGCACTATCGGTTTCTTCGTTTTCGGAATGGTGATGTTCGTGCGGTTCATTCCCATCATCCCGATGTCGGAGATGCGCCACTTCCTGCATCAGAGACTTCATGCCCGTAAAGAGGGGACGGGGTCCAAAAGGTAGGGCATGATGAGGCGGAGTTCATGAATCATTCGATCTACGGCATAATCGCTCAGTTCAGCAACCCGGAGCAGTTGCTGGAGGCCGTGCGTCGGGCGCGGAAGGAAGGTTACCGGCGCATGGAGGCGTACACGCCTTTCGCGGTCGATGGATTGGCCGACGAACTGGAGTGCCGGGATGACCGCGTGCCTGTGGTTGTGTTCATTTGCGGTGTCGTCGGCGCCGGGCTGGGCCTATTCCTTCAGTATTGGGTGTCCAGCGTTGACTTGCCGCTGAATGTAGGCGGGCGGCCCGACTTCAGTTGGCCGTCGTTTATACCCATCACTTTCGAGATAGGCATCTTGGGGGCGGCCTTCGGAGCGCTTATAGGGATGCTTGTAATGAACGGCCTGCCGAGGCCGCACCACCCGATTTTCGACGCGCCCGGTTTTGAAGCGGTGACGCGGGACAAGTTCTTCCTGTGCATCGAGGCCGAAGACCCGCTGTTCGACAGAGGGAAGACGAAAGAGTTCCTTGAAACCGTCGGGCCGGAGGCAGTATCAGAGGTGCCGGAGTGAATGCGCGGCGTCCGATGAACAGGAGACCGTTAGGCTCCATATTGTGTGCGGCTGCGCTGGCGGCTGGCCTGTTGACGGCGGCCGGATGCCACCGCGACATGTGGGACCAACCCAAAGCGAAGGTGCTTGGCGACAGCGACTTTTTCGCTGACGGGCGGGCGGCGAGGCATCCCGTGGCGGGAACCGTGCCCCGCGGCCAGCTCCACGAGGACGAGCACCTTTACGAAGGAACGGTCGACGGTGAATTGGCCCAGACCTTCCCATTTTCGATAACGCAGGAAGTCTTGGAACGTGGACAGGAGCGTTATGACATCTTCTGTTCGCCGTGCCACGGCCGGTCAGGCGACGGGCTCGGCATGATCGTCCAACGCGGCTTCCAGCAGCCGCTGTCGCTGCACGTTGAGCGCCTGCGCAAAGCCCCCCCGGGTTTCTTTTACGACGTGATTACGAACGGTATTGACACGGTGGGGTCTCCCGTGCTTTTACAAGGCGGCGTAACCTTCGGTGAAGGAGATGTTGTGCATCCCGTGATCGCGAAGCAGAGCACGGCCGAAGACCGTTGGTCTATCGTGGCCTTTATACGTGCGCTGCAGTTGAGTCAACACGCAACGCTGGAGGATGTGCCCACGGAAGAGCGAGCGAATCTGTTTAAAGAAGGAGTCGGCGAGGCCGAGAATGAACACGATTAACAACGTCCTGCCGGGCCTCGCTAAACTCCGCACAATGGCGCTCATCGTTGGCGTAGCAGGTCTCGCGCTGCTGGCGGCCGGCTATTTTCGCGGCGACCCATATGCGCCCCAGTCGTATTTGGTGGGCTACTACAGCTGGCTTGTTCTCACGCTCGGGTGTCTTTGCATGGCGATGTTGCACCATCTCGTCAGAGCGCGGTGGGGCTTCCCGATAATTCGATTCTTCGAAGCGGGCACGAAACTGCTCCCGCTGATGGCCCTGCTGTTCGTTCCGATCCTTTTTATGCTGCCCCAACTGTATGATTGGGCTCGCCCCGAAGTTGTGGCACAGAGCGAAGTGCTCCAGCGGAAGGCGCCCTTTCTCAATGTGCCGTTCTTCACCGTGCGGGCCGCCGTTTTCTTTGCGTTCTGGATCGGCCTCGCACATGTTCTCTACAAGTGGTCGCGCGAGGAGGACCGGACCGGCGACCCTTCTCTGGCCAATAAGAGGGCGAACCTCAGCGCGCCGGGCACTGCCCTGTTTGTGCTTGTCTGTTCCTTCGCCGTGACCGACTGGGTGATGTCGCTGGAGGAGCACTGGTACTCTACAATCTTCGGCCTCATGTTCGTGATAGGGCAAGCGCTGACCGCGCTGGCGCTCGCCACGGCATTCCTGACCTCGGTTGCGGACCGCGAACCCTTTTCCGAATTCGTCACGGAGCGTCTTCTCCGCGACTTGGGCAACCTGCTGTTGACGCTGGTCATTCTTTGGGCCTACATGTCGTTCGCCCAATACCTTATCATCTGGTCGGGCAATCTTCGGGAAGAGATCACATATTTTGTTGACCGGCGGGAAGGCGCTTGGCAGCTCTTCGGGATTGCGCTTGTTTTCCTGCACTTCATGCTGCCGTTCTTCCTGCTTTTGTCAAGCCACATCAAGCGATCGCCGAAACTGCTGCGCGCAGTGGCGATCTGGATACTGGTGTTCCGCGTGGCGGACATGTTATGGACCGTGATTCCGTCTTTTCACAGGACCGGGGTTCAATTGCACTGGATGGACGCGGCAGCCTTCTTGGGTATCGGCGGCCTCTGGGTGTGGGTTTTCGCTCGCCAACTTCAGCGGAGCCCGCTGCTGCCGCGATATGGATCTCGGAGGGCGGAGGTGGCCGAACGTGCCTGACACCCAACATCATAACGCGCCTGAAGAGGAGCGCGGATACGAGACGCAAGAGGTGCTGCGGCCCCGAGTCGCGATCGGTTTCACGGTCGTCTTGGGGGCGTGCGTGCTGGTCACTCTCCTACTGATGCTCTGGCTCCACAATGTACTCGTGGAGGAAGTCCGGCCCGATAAACGTGTTGAGGTCCGGGCGGAAGCGCCGGCCCCGAAGCCGAGCCTGCAGGCCGAACCTGAAATTGACATACGGCAGTTGCGAGGACGGGAGGATACACTGCTCAGTAGCTACGGGTGGGTGGACCGTGACGCCGGAATAGTTCACCTGCCGATTCAGCGTGCAATCGAGTTGACCGCTGAGAGGGGGCTGCCGTTTAGGCGCCAGTCGCCGGAAGCGCTTGAGGAAGCCGGAGGAGAAGGAAATGAGTAGCTCGAACTTGTCGCTTAGGATGTATCGCGCCGTGGAAAGCGTACGTCGTTTTCTGTGGCTCGCCCTGCTTGGCCTGCTGTGGCATCACCCGGTTTATGCGCAATCGCCGGCCGTCAATCTGTCCACCGACGTTGGGCTCGACCAGCGGTTGGGGGAGCAAGTACCGCTCGACGTCACGTTCCGGGACGAAGCGGGCCGCACGGTAACGCTCGGGGACTATTTGGGGGACCGGCCTGTTGTCCTCGGGTTGGTTTATTATCGCTGTCCCATGCTGTGCAACCAGGTGCTCAACGGAATGCTCAAGGTCCTGCGCGTTGTGAAATATGACGTAGGCAAAGAGTTCGATGTCGTTCTGGTGAGCATTGACCCGCGGGAGACCCCGGACGTCGCCGCAGCCAAAAAGGAATCCTACGTCAGGAGTTACTCTCGGCCCGGCGCGGAAGAAGGTTGGCACTTCCTAACGGGCGACGAAGCAGCGATTCAGCGAGTTGCCCAGGCGGTCGGCTATCGGTATGTGTATGACCCGGAGACAGACCTGTATGCGCACCCGGCGGGCATCATGGTCCTGACTCCAGAAGGAAAACTGGGCCAGTATTTCTATGGCATCGAGTATTTCCAGAGGGACTTGACACTCGCCCTGACGGAATCTTCGGACAACCGGATCGGAACGCTCGTCGATCAAATCATACTTTACTGCTTCGCATATGACCCCACGAGCGGCAAATATGGCCTTCTGATAATGCGGGTAATCCGTGTGTTGGGTGTCGGCACCGTTCTTCTCCTGGCCTCATACATCGTTGTCATGAGTCTACGTGATCGCAGGCGGGCGGCAGCCAGGGCGCTCGGCAGCACGAACTTGAAGGGTGGGAAAGCATGATGTGGGCCTCGACAATCTCGTCAAGTACATCCCGGAGGACGTTCCGCAACGATGAATAGCGGTGGCTTGATGCCCGAACAAGCGTCCAATTTCGCCCAAGAAATGGATCTGCTCTATTATGTGCTCATCGGCCTCACTGTTTTCTTTGCCCTTCTCGTGTTCGTGCCGATGCTCTATTTCGTGGTGAAGTATCGCGCCGGGTCGAAGGCGGACCGGACGCGACCGACCTATCACAATTTGAAACTGGAGTTGGCATGGTCACTGATTCCTCTGGCGATGGGGCTCGTGGTATTTGTCTGGGGAGCGAAGTTATTTGTGGAGATGTATACTCCGCTTGAATCAGAGAACGCACTGCAGATAACGGTCGTCGGGAAGCAGTGGATGTGGCACCTGCAGCACCCTACCGGGCAGCGTGAAAACAACGAATTACACATACCGACCGGACGGCCGATACAACTCACCATGATCTCGCAAGACGTGATTCACAGTTTCTTTGTGCCGGCATTTCGCATTAAACGGGATGTGCTTCCGGGCAGATACGTGACGATGTGGTTCGAGGCGACGAAAACGGGCCGGTATCATCTGTACTGCGCTGAGTACTGCGGAACGGACCATGCGAAGATGACAGGCTGGGTTTATGTTATGAAGCCCGAGGAGTACGAACGCTGGTTGGTGGCATCGAAGTGGGGTGCCGTCTCGGACGCAGCCCGCGACACGATGGCGGAAGCGGGCGAACGGTTGTACAACGATATGCAATGCAACTCTTGCCATGATCCAGCGGCGCAGAATGCTCCGTCTCTGGCTGGGTTGTTCGGTAAGGAGCGCCGCCTAAGCGACGGAAGAGTCGTAACGGCCGGAGAAGACTACATTCGTCGGTCCATATACAAACCGAACTCCATGAAGGTCATCGGTTATGAACCGATTATGCCTACCTACGAAGGCCTCATTGACGAGCAGGAAGTGCTCCAGCTGATCGCCTATATCAGGTCGGTGAGAGATGAAGCGGACGATCTGACAGGACGAGAGACGACACCGGAAGGAGATTCATGAGTCATACGGACGCTCCTAAAGGCACCGACTACTTGCATGCCGACTACAGCATCAAATCCTGGTTGCTTACGTTGGATCACAAGCGGATCGCGATCCTGTATCTGATTACGATCAGCCTGTTCCTCGCGATCGGCGGTTCCATGGCACTGATTATTCGTATGGAACTGCTGACGCCCGAGGGCGACCTGTTGATGTCGGACACCTACAACAAGGCGTTCACGGTGCACGGCGTGACCCTGATATTCTTCTTCCTAATCCCGTCAATACCGGCCGTGTTGGGCAATTTTCTTATCCCCCTTATGATCGGCGCACGGGATGTCGCCTTCCCTCGCCTCAACCTGCTGAGTTGGTACGTCTTCACAACCGGCGGCACTCTGGGCGTCATCGCCCTGGTGGTGGGCGGTGTCGACACGGGCTGGACGTTTTATACGCCGTACAGCACCTCGTTCTCCAATACCGCCGTCGTGACCGCCGTTTTCGCAGTGTTTTTCGCCGGCTTCGCCTCTATAATGACCGGCCTGAACTTCATTGTAACGATCCATAAAATGCGCGCGCCGGGATTGACATGGTCCAGGCTGCCGCTTTTCATATGGGCGCAGTATGCGACGAGCGTGATTATGGTCTTGGGCACGCCCGTGATCGCCATCACACTGCTGCTGATCGCTGCGGAAAAGACGCTGCGCATCGGGATATTCGACCCTGCGCTGGGCGGCGACCCAATCCTGTTCCAACATCTGTTTTGGTTCTATTCGCACCCCGCTGTGTATATCATGATCTTGCCTTCGATGGGGGTTATCAGCGAATTGATTGCCTGCTTTTCGAGAAAGCGGATCTTTGGATACGAATTTGTCGCCTATTCCAGCATTGCCATCGCAGTGTTGGGATTTGTGGTTTGGGGACACCACATGTTTGTCAGTGGGCAGTCCATGTATGCCGGAATGGTGTTTTCTGTGCTGAGTTTCCTCGTGTCGATACCCTCTGCCGTCAAGATTTTCAACTGGATCGCCACGATGCACAAAGGCCAGATTCGACTCGACTCACCGATGCTGTACGCTCTCGGCTTTATAGGCCTGTTTACGATCGGAGGCCTGACAGGCTTATTCCTTGCGGTAATGGGACTGGATATCCATGTGCACGACACATACTTTGTAGTTGCGCACTTCCACTATATCATGGTGGGCGGAGCCATCCTGGGCTTCTTCGGAGGCATTCATTTCTGGTGGCCCAAGATCACCGGACGTTTGTATCCTGAGATCCTGGGAAAACTGTCTGCCGTTCTAATCTTCATTGGGTTCAACTTTACCTTTCTCCCACAGTTTATCGCGGGCTATTTAGGCATGCCGCGCCGCACTCACTCATACTCTGAGGAGTTTCAGGTATTGAATGTTTTGTCGTCGGCCGGCGCATCCATCCTTGCATCGGGAACGATCATCGCCGTAGCGTACTTGCTCTGGTCGCTCTGGTACGGCGAGAAGGCCGGCAGGAATCCATGGAACGCAAAAGGTCTCGAATGGGAGACGTCCACTCCACCCCCCACCACGAACTTCGAACGGACGCCCACGGTGACCGAGGAAGCGTACGCCTATGGTCCGGATGATGAGTCTGGAGAGGTGAACAATGAGCGTGACTGAGAGGGAACTGGAACTGGGACACCAGTTCGAAGACTTGGAGCAGCAGACCGAAGCGTATACGGTCGGAATGTGGGTCTTCCTGGTCACGGAGGTCCTTTTCTTCGGCGCCCTCTTCATGGCCTATATCGTGTATCGCTCCATGTACCCCCAAGACTTCTTCGCGGCGTCCGGTGAACTTGATATTGCACTTGGGGGACTGAACACCGCGATTCTAATAACGAGCAGCCTTACGATGGCATTGGCGGTGCGGAGCGCGATGCTGGACAGATGGAAGGCGCAAATCGGATACATCTTGGCAACCATGGGGTTCGCCTTCGCCTTTCTTGTAATCAAATACTTTGAGTATTCCAGCAAGTTTGAGCACCATCTATTCCCAGGCGAGCACTTCGATTTCAAAGGGGAGAACGGCGAACATGCGGAGATGTTCTTCAGCCTGTATTTCGCGATGACCGGACTGCATGGAATCCACGTCCTTGTAGGCATTCTGATCATGGTCGCTCTGGTTTACCGCACTTGGCGCATGCGCGCGCAGAGGCAGGATTACATTCCCATAGAATTGACTGGCCTCTATTGGCACTTCGTAGATATCGTCTGGATATTCCTCTATCCGTTGCTGTACCTGATTGGCCCGCTCGGCTCGGGAAAAGGTTGATGGAGAACGCATGATATGTCTGTACACATACTCCCCGTGAAAGTCTACGTGCGCGTGTTCGTGGCCCTGATGGTGGGGCTGGCGATTACCGTCTGGGTTGCCACGCAAGACCTTGGAACATGGAATACGATAGTGGCAATGACGATTGCGGTTGCAAAAGCGATGGTTGTCGCATTGTTCTTTATGCACCTACGGTACAGCAGCCGCTTGACGATGATTTGGGCCGGCGCCGGAGTCTTTTTCCTACTGATACTGTTCGCGCTCACGATGGGCGATTTCGACACGCGCTGGTTCCAAGTGAAGGGCTGGTAAACCCAGGCGAAGCGTGTTTCCGGTACACTGCGCAGCCATGGACTGCGTGTTCGTTGAGGGACTGGATGTTTATGCGTACCACGGCGTGACGGACGCGGAGCAAGAGGTCGGGCGCCGCTATCGCTTCGACGTGCGCCTTTATCTTGACGCGCAGCCGGCGGCGGAATGGGATTACGTGGGCAAGACCGTGGACTACGGCGAGGCCGTGCGGATCATCCTAACGGAAGCGACCGGCCACAAGGTGAAGGTCGTGGAGCACTTGGCGGAGCAGATTACACAGGCGCTGTTTAGCGCGTTCCCGGCCGCGAAGCGGATACGGTTGAGGGTCGCCAAACTGGATCCCCCAGTGGGCGTGGTGGTCGAAGCGGCAGGGATAGAAATAGAGCGCGAACGGCCTGCGGAAAACGACTGACGATTGGCGGCGGAGCCCGGTCTGATGAGAGCATAATCGCGCCGCCTGGAGCGGTTCTGATAGAATGCCGTTAGGAGGTTGAGCATGAAGGCTCTCAGGTTCGCCGCTCTTACATTATTGATCGCCTTCACCGCCGCCGGGTGCGGCCGGGGGGAGGGCGAGCAGGCCATTGCCGCTCAAGAACCGGCGCAGGACTCTTACGCCCGAGACCGGGCCGAAGGGTCGAGATTGGCTACAGGTGTTGCGCAACCAGTGTCCGACGAGAGCGGGCTTGCCGCCGCTCAGACTGGGCCGCAGGGGTCGGACGTTAAGAAGAAGGTCCGCGAGATTGTGTCCAGAGTGGGTCGTGGCTACGCGTCGGCAATGAGCGCGCCGAGGCCGATGCCCCGCTCCGAGGCTGCGAAGCGTCTGCGCGAAATGGGCGAGCACGCGGTCACCGCCCTGATCGCGCTCCTTAAGGATACGGAGGAGGCGCTGAGAGTCCGCCGCGTCTCCGCGTCCTTGCTGGGCGAACTGAAGGGCCGCCGGGCCGTCCGAGCGCTGATTGTCGCGCTGCGTGACACTGAAGGGCGCATTCGTTCCGCTTCGGCCGCAGCCCTTGCGGCGGTTGGGAGCGAGCCCGCATTCGATGCGCTCGTAGACGCGTTAGCCGACACACACAAGGGGGCGGCGACGGCGAAGGCCGATGCCCTTGCGAAGATCGGCCACGGGAAGGCAATTCAACCGCCGCTTGACGCTCTGGTGGACGGCACGAACGTTCACACGGCGCGAGCGCTGGCCTCGCTGGGCTCGCCTGCTGTCCCCGCGCTGATCAAGGCGCTCAATGAAGCGAACACACAAGGGGCCACAGCCGCAGCTGGTGCCCTGGGCGAAATCGCGGACGACCGAGCCGTCGAACCGCTGGTGCAGGCACTCGGGAAAGGGGAAGCCGAAGTGCGCCGAGCCGCCGCCAACGTGTTGGGCGGGATGGGGGCAGGTAGGGCAGTTGAAGCGCTGATCGAGGCGGTGACCGACGAGTCCTCGAAAGTGAGATACGCCGCCATGCGCGCGTTGACAGCGATCGGCAAGCCGTCGGTGAAGCCGTTGTCCGACGCACTCGTCGTGCACGAGAACGAGTGGTTGCGTCGTCAGGCGGCGGAGCTGCTCGGCAGCATCGGCGACCGCGGGGCCCTGAGTTCTCTGGAGAAGGCCCTGGCGGACCCCGATCTTCTCGTGCGGTCGTACGCAGGCAGCGCGTTGACCAAGATTGACAGGAAGCGGGCGCTCGAAGCCTTCATAAGGGTGGCCGGAAGCGCCGACCCGGAGGTCCGCACGACTGCAATAGGCGCGCTGGCGTCTTTTGCCGAAGACGATCCGCGGCCTGAGGTCCTGATAAATCGGGGCGGCGGGAGACCCGGACAAGCGTGTGCGTTTGCAGGCCGCCAAGGTGCTGCACTCCTTCGAGAGCAGGAGGGCCGGCGACGCGCTCATCGCGCTGATGCGTGACCCGGATGTCTCGATACGCGAGGCGGCGGCAAGGTCGCTGGGGACGATGGGCAGCCCGTGGACGGTTGAGGGCCTGAGCCGCTCCCTGTACGATTCGGAGATGTCCGTCCGCATGTTGGCCGCCGCGTCCCTCGGCAGGATCGGCGGCACAGCGGCGTTCGCCGCGCTAAGAAGGGGCCTGCGCGGCCCGGACGGCAGGGCGAACCCGTCGGCGGCCGGCGCGCTGGCGAAGAGAGGCGACCCGGAAGGGCTGCCCGCGCTACTCGATGCGCTGAAAGATGAAGACGGGGGTGCCCGCTTGCAGGCGTCTTTCGCTCTGGTCGAACTGAAGGACCCGAGGGCCGTCCAGCCCTTGATTCGCCTGCTGGGGAACGAGGACCCCACACTGAGCGACGTGGCCGCGCGAACGCTTTCGAAGATGGGCGGGAAGGAGGCCGTGGAGGCGCTGATTCGCAGCCTCAAGGACAGCAGGGCGCGGGTCCGGCGCGCGGCGGCGCTCACGCTCGGCAACATCCGCGACCCGAGCGCCGTGGACGCGCTTCTCAGGCTGTTGGGCGACGGGGACTAGGACGTGCGAACAGGCGCGCTCGTCGCCCTGGGGAGAATCGGCGACGTCCGGGCGAAAAAGGGCGTCGAGAAGATGCTCGATGACCGGTCCGTCGGCGTGCGGAGCATGGCCCGCTGGGCGCTACAGAGGCTGGGCAAGAGCCCCGGCGGTTAGCGTCGCCGGGCTGGCGTCGGTAGAGGACCTGCTCTCAAACTAATCGCGGGGACCGACCGTCCAGTTCTATAGGAGGTGAGAGGATGTTCGCTTCAGCGCTTGTATGTCTGTGTGTGGCCGGTTCATTCGTCGCCACCGACAGCATCGAGATACCCATAAAGCACCGCCGCCCTACGAAGATTATGCAGCTGCTGCTTCTGGACGGGACTGATACCGGGTTCATGCCGGAGGGCGTATCAGCAAATGCGAACGACGCGGGGCGTTTGATTGTGGCGAAAGGTCCTGCGAAAGGGCTCGACGAATTCCGCGAACTTATCGCTCTTTTCGACAAATTGCCGAGCACGATCAAAGTACGGGTAGTAGTGGACAGCGTCTACGATGCCGAGGATTA
>JADFGT010000084.1 GCA_022567555.1 Armatimonadota bacterium
GAGACCATGACCGTCACCGCCAAGGCCGCGGCCATCGCCCAGGACGCCAGAGGCTTATCACCTCTCGATAAACCGATGGCCGCGAAGATCATTCCGACGGGGCCGAACGCCAGTGCGCCGCAGCCAAAACACGTGGCGCAAGACATGAGGCCGATCCCCGCAAAAACGAACGCGAGGATCGTGTAAGTTCGGCCCTCCTGCTGCTGCGGCGGATAGTACTGCCGGGGGTAAGGACTCGGCGGAGAGGGAGGCCGGCTCCAGTCCGCAGGTGCGGGTGCCGGCCCGGTGCCCGGAAACGGCGCGGCCGGTCCCGGTGCGCCGGGCGCGGGCTGGCCGGGAGGAACAGGCAACGGCTGGCCTGGCATAGGCGCTCCGGCAAACGGCTGCTGAACGGCGGGCGCCTGCTCGAACCGAAATGTGCTCCCTCCGACCGTCAGCGTATCGCCGGTGCGCAGCGGCTGCAGTCCCTCCAGGTTTCGCCCGTTCAGCAGCGTGATTCCCAGCGGGTCCATGGCGCGGACCACGGGCGCTCCCTGCTGATAGAAGATCTCAGCATGGTGAGGGGCCACGCCGGGGTCTTGGGTCAGCACCACCGTGCATGTCGGCCCTCTCCCTATCGACACGGTGTGCTGCTGCAAGTCGAACTGCTGTCCGCTGCAGGGCCCCTGAACCCCAACTAAACGCGCCCAAACCATTGCTCGTCTCCCGAACACAGTTTATCCGGATGCCGCTCAGTTTTGGAGCGCTTTGGCCCCCTCCCCGTTTCACGAAGCGAAAGGGGGAGGGTTGGGGAGGGGAAGCGCGAACGATATAAGGAAGCATGCCGACGGCTTTGACCGAGCCGGAGGATGTAGCCCAAAAAGGAGGCATATCCATGTGCAAGCGGCCGTCACGACTGTCAGACGCGATATGCAGGCAGCTTATGCGCGTCCGGCAACAGGTCAAGCCGGTCGGGCTGATCCCCGCGGACGGACCACCTAAGGCGCAGGAGTTGGTCGAGTCCGATCCTTTCGCGTTCCTCATGGCAGGATGCCTGGACCGAGGGATGCCCGCGGAAATAATCTGGGGCTTGCCCTACTGTCTGAAGCGCGTTCTCGGGCACCTCGACCCGTGCCGTCTCGCCGCGATGACAGAGGGAGAGATTCGATCGGACCTTTATCAGCTGGACAAGAAGCCAAGGTATATAAACGCTGCGCCGCGAACGGTTAGCCAAGTGTCGCAGATGGTTTGTAAGGAGTTTGGCGGCAAGGCTGAAGCACTCTGGCACAACACGTCGGCACGGAAAGTACAAGACAGGCTCAGACAGATCTACGGCGTCGGTCCCGGCATTGCGTCAATGATCGTGATTCTTCTCGAACGATTGCGTTGGGCGCACTTTGAGGACCTGTACGATGTCAACGTGAAACCGGACGTACACGTGCAGCGAGTGATGTATCGGCTCGGCCTCGTTGACCGCATGAGCGAAGCTGAGGCGATCTGCGCGGCGCGCGCGCTCAGTCCGCATTATCCCGGCGAACTCGATACGCCGCTCTGGTGGATAGGCAAACATTGGTGCTTTGACACTAACTCGGAATGCGGAAAGTGCCCGATGGACGACCTGTGTCCGAAGCGGGGTCTGAGGGAAACCAACCTATGACGGCAGTCTTGATTGCATGCTGCAAGTGCAAAGCGGGCGGGGGTCAACCGCTTTACAACGACAAAACGAGTGTGCTCCGGCTGCTAAGCGAAGAAACCGGACGGAGGCTCCTCTCAGCGCGGCGTGAACTCGCTGCGACGCGTTTTCTGCCCGACGGTCCTGACTTCGGCGGACCACCGAACCGTGAAGTCCTGTATATGCCGGCATTCTCAAGGTACACGGGCCGTCTCTACGCGAATGCGGACCTCCCGGCCTTCGCGGATTGTATCTGCGGCCCGTCACCGCGCGCCAACGTTCTCATTCTCTCAGCGCTCTACGGGCTCCTCACCGCCGACGAGCCGATAAGAACGTACAATCTGCAAATGAAAGACACCCTTCAGTTTCCCGACAGGAGAACAAAGGTCTACACATATTGGAGACATGCGGGCCTGGGCGATTTCATAAAGGAAGGGCTGACTTCGGTGAAAGCGACGGAGGTCCATCTCCTCTTGTCCCAAGACTATGATTGGGCGGCCGGGGGGGCGGTCACCGGCCCGTGGGTGTGCCGGCTCCACGACTTTTCTGACAAACGCTCAGGCTCTACCCATTACCGCGGATTGAAACTGCGCGAACTGCTCGAATCCGCCTGCAGAACCGGCGATAGAACAATGAGCGCTCACACCTTTCCATCAATCCGCCACCACCTTCATCGTCCCGCGCGCCCGTCCCGCCTCTTCGGCGAGGTGAAATCGGGTATCGGTTGCACATGACCGCCGAAATCGTCGCCATCGGCACCGAACTGCTCCTGGGCGAGATCGCCGACACCGACTCTCAGCTGTTGGGCCGCCTCCTGGCGCAGTTCGGCGTGAATCACACCCGCCGCACGACCGTCGGCGACAACCTTGAGCGGATGGTGCAGGCGATCCGCGAGGCGCTTCAGCGGGCGGACTTGGTCTTCACAATCGGCGGTCTCGGCCCCACACAGGACGACCTGACCCGGCACGCGATCGCGGAGGCGCTGGGTGAGGAACTGATCACCGATGAGGCGGTCGTCGAGTGGCTGAGAAAAAGAACCGAGGAGCGCAGGCGACCGTGGGTGGACTCGCTCGCGCGGCAAGCGCTGCGCCCGGCCTGCTGCAAGACCATCGAGAACCCGGTCGGCACCGCGCCGGGGCTCATCTGCGAGAAGGATGGGAAGACGGTCATCGCGCTGCCGGGACCGAAGTCGGAGTTCCGCAATATGCTGGACGGCGCGGTGACAGACTGGCTGGCGGAGCGTAGCGAGGGCGTCATCCTTTCCCAAACGGTCCGCATCGTCGGGATACCAGAGGCTGCCGTCGAGGAGCGCGTGCGTGACCTGGTGGAAGGCGCCAACCCGACGGTGGCGCCGCTGGTGAAGCCGGGCGAGGTGCACCTGCGCGTGACCGCGAAGGCCGCCACTGAGAAGGAAGCCCAGGCATTGATCTCGCCCGTCGCGGCGTACATTCGGGAGCGGTTCGGCAATGCGGCTTTCGGCGAGGGTGGCCGGGACCTTGCGGAGGAGGTGGTTGACCTGCTGCGCAGCTGCCGGCGCACGCTGGCAACGGCGGAGAGTTGCACGGGCGGCATGTTGGGGGAGCGGATCACCTCCGTTGCGGGCGCAAGCGATGTCTACTTGGGCGGTTACGTCACCTATTCGAACGAGATGAAGGCGCGTATGCTGGCTGTTGAGCGGGTTGACCTGGACCGGTTCGGCGCGGTCAGCGAGCCGGTTGCCAGGCAGATGGCTGAAGGGGCGCGGCGGTCTGCAGGGTCCGACTACGGCGTCGCTATCACGGGAATTGCCGGCCCGTCCGGCGGCACACCGGAGAAGCCCGTCGGACTCGTGTACATCGTCGTCGCCGGACCGGGCGGCATGGCCGTCTGCGAAGAGCGATTCGGCGGAGACCGGGAAAACGTTCGGGTGCGCGCCACGCAGGCAGCGCTCGCCATGCTGAGGGAGCGGTTGGTGGCCGAATGAGGCTGTTCGCGGGAATCTTCCCGCCGCAGGAAGCGCTCGAGCGGGTCCTCGAAGTGCAGGCGGACCTGCGCCGGCACGTTCGGGTTCGCGCCAGTTGGGTCCGGTCCGAACGGCTGCATATCACCATTCGGTTCTTCGGCGACGATGGAGACACCGAAGAGGCGGCTCAGGTGGTTGAGAGGGCGGTTGCCGGTGTTCAGAGGTTTTCTGTACCGCTCAGTACAGTCGGTGGGTTCCCCAACGTGAGGCGTGCTCGGGTCGGCTTTCTGGATTCCGTGGGTTGTGAAGAGTTGGTGAACCTGGCATCGGCGCTTGAGGAGCCGGGTGGGCGTGAGCCGCACCCGCACCTGACGCTCGCCCGGTTTCGGCGTCCGGTCGCCCTTCCGTCCGTACAGTTCGACCCCGTCGTCTTCGAGGTCGAGGAGGTCTCGCTCATTCATTCTGTACTCGGAGGTACAGAACCGGGATACCGCACGGTCGGCAATTGGGCGCTGGGGTGAGTGAGGGGATGCGTGGGCAGGACCGGCCGTTCGAAGCGAACCCGTCGCTGACCCAGCTGCGCGCTTTCGCCGAACCTGACTGGGCAGCGGCTCAGGGCTACACGCGCGCCTTCTCGAAGATCTCCAGTCCCGCTTCGTTCCAGTCGTCCAAGAATCGCTTGAGGCCGGCGTCGGTCAGCGGGTGGTTGAAGAGTTGGTTCATAACCTTGAACGGCATCGTACATATGTGCGCCCCGACTTGCAGCGCTTCTACAACGTGCTTAGGGTGGCGCACGCTGGCAACCAACACTTCGCTGTTGAAACTGTACTGTTCGATCATGTCCACCGTGTCCGCAACGGCCTCCATCCCGTCACCGCCGACGTCGTCAACGCGGCCGACGAAGTTGCTGATAAATGCGGCTCCGGCCTTCGCAGCCAAAAGCGCCTGAGGTAGCGAGAACACGAGGGTACAGTTTGTGCGGATACCCTCTTGCGACAAGGTGCGGATCGCGCGGACCCCTTCCGGGATGAGCGGTACCTTCACCACGATCTGCGGGTTCCAGGAGGCTATCTCGTGCGCCTCTTTCAGGACCCCTTCGTAATCGGTTGCGACAACCTCGGCGCTGATCGCGCCCTCGGGAACGAGGCCGCAGATCTCAAGTACGGTCTCGCGAAAGCGGCGGCCGCTCTTCGCTATCAGGCTGGGGTTGGTGGTCACGCCGTCCAAGAGCCCCCACTCGGCGGCCTTCTCGACCTCCTTTACGTCGCCGGTGTCCAGGAAAACCTTCATGGGGTCATTGTAGCCCGAACAGTCGCACCTCCGGGCCGGGGATTCGCGTCCCGCGAAGAGATGGGCGAGCGCGGGCTGCGGCGCGCTTATGTCGTGCAGCCCGTGCTCGATTGCCGGTGCGTTAGGGCCTTAGCCGTTTTCCTTCGTGAAGGTCAGCGTGCCCTGTTCCGCCTCCTCCTCGCTCTCAGGAATCATGGGAAGGGTCCTGCCGTCCGGACTCACGTGGAGATATAGCGGCTCATCCTCAAAGTTGACTGCGACGTTGCTGCCCGATTCGTCCATCGCTTCGAATTTGTCCGGTCCGAAGCCCATCACCGACTCGGCGTGCAGCTCGATCGTGCTGCCGTCGAATTCCCAATTGCCCTCAATCGGGATGAACATGTTCAGGGTGAACGACTTGTCATCGTTCAGTTCCAGCGAGAGGCTCGACATAAACGCCTCCGCGAATGCCGCCGCCATTTGCGACCCAAAGTCGTCCCCCTCTATCTCGGGCATTTCGATTTCGCCCTTCCACTTGCCGATAAGCCGATTTTCGAGGCTTGACTTCTTGACCACGGCCGGAACGATGCCGGGCTCAGTTGCCGCGCCTACGAAGAGGCCGCACCCGCTCATCGCCACCGCCGCCGTGCCCATCACCATCCATGAAATCACCCGTTTCATGTGGGTTGAGATTCCACAGAGCTGTCCGAAGGGTTCATGTAATTCAACCTGGGCGGTTCTGTCACTGCGTGCGACCGAGCCAGGCGTGCCGCGCGTCCCGCAACCTGGCGCGCCGCTCATCGTCCGGCTGGAACCGTTGGCCGGTTCGCACGACGTCGCGGCAGGCCGACCGGACGTCCGGCCAGAGACTGGCCCCAACTCCGGCAAGGATCGCCGCGCCGAACGCCGGCCCCTCATCCGCCTCCAGACGCACGGCGGGTGCGCTGAACGAGTCGGCGAGGAGTTGCATCCAGTAATCGCTTTTTGCCCCCCCGCCGGTCACGCGCAGCACCGGCTCGCTTTCCTGTTTGCCCCGAAGGCGCTGCAATACCTCATAGCCGTCGAGCAGCCCAAACGTGACCCCTTCGAAAACAGCGCGCGCTATTTCCGCCCTTCCGTCCGCGAGGCTTAGGCCGGACAGGGAGCCGCGCAAGGATGGGTCGTTGTGTGGCGTGCGTTCGCCCGCCAAGTACGGCTTGAAGGTCGCCCCCGAGCGCCTGGCCCCTCGCGCCAAAGAAGCCATCTCGTCGTAGCTCGCAAAGCCGAGCGAATCACGCGCCCAGCGCAGCGCGCCGCCGCAACTGAGCATCACGCCCATCGAGTGCCAGGCGCCGTTGGCGTGGCAAAAGGTGTGCACTGTGCCCTGCGGGTCGTATTCGGCGGTCTCCTGTGCGGCGAACACGACTCCGCTTGTGCCGAGGCTAACGCTGATTATCTCCGGCTCGACCGCTCCGGTACCGACCGCGCCGGCGGCCTGGTCTCCGCCTCCGCCGACGATTGGGACGCCGTCCAGTTTTCCGCCCTTGCACATTGCGGTGGGCTCCCACGACTCTGCCGCGGCCGGAAAGAGGCAGGGGTCCAGGCCGAGGCCCTCGATAAGTTCGTGCGCCCATCTGCGCTCCGGCACATGAAACAGACCGGTCCCGGAAGCGTCGGAGACCTCCGCGTATCGTTCTCCGCTGAGGCGGAAACGGATGTAATCTTTGGGAAGAAGCACGGAGCGGACCTTCGCGAACGCCTCCGGCTCATTCTTCTTCAGCCAAAGAATCTTCGGCGCCTGAAATCCGGTGAGGGGAGGGTTGCATGTGGCTTCATAGATGTTTTGCAGGCCGAGTGTGTCGGCCATTTCGCGCACTTCGCCGGCCGTGCGCTGGTCGTTCCACAGCAGGGCGGGACGGACGACCTGCCCCCTTTCGTCCAGAAAAACCGACCCGTGCATCTGGCCGGTGAGGCCGACGGCGTCTACCTTGTTTTTCACCCGGTCGAGGCATTCTTGGACCGCGTTCCACCAGTCCTCAGGGTTCTGCTCGGTCCAGCCGGGGTGCGGGGTCGAGAGCGGGTAAGACACCGAGTGCTGCCAAACGGTTCTTCCCTTATCATCTACCACGACCGCCTTGCAGCCCGTCGTCCCGATGTCAATTCCCAGAAGCCGCGCCACGGCGTCAGTTTAGCCCCCTTCCTCCAAACGCTCGCTTTTGGAGGAAGGGGGTTGGGGGATGGAGGTCTTTCGCTGCCGCCACGCGGCGCGGCCCGATCGCTCTTCGCACAGGCGCGCAATCTCGCGGAGCCATCTCGCCATCGCAACGCCGTTGGGATCGAACAGGTCGAGGCTCGGGATTCTTAGCGTGTGGACTCCGCGTTCGGTCATGTATTCATCGCGTGCCGTGTCTCGAACTTCGCGATCCGCATGCTGCTCACCATCCACCTCAATACACAGGGCCGCTTCCGCGCAATAGAAGTCGAGGGCATATGGTCCGACCGGGAGCTGGCGCCGGAAGGAGAAGCCAAGTTTATTTTTCCGTACGGCGTCCCAAAGCCGGCGCTCGCTAATGCTCATATTCTTGCGCAGCGAGCGCACTTTTTCACGGTTCTTGGATCCTTTCCTCATGATCTTTCCGGACCTCCACCCCCCGGCTCCCTCCTCCAAATCGCGGGGCGATTCAGAGGAGGGGGAGGTTCAGCCCCTTTCCTCCAAACGCTTGCTTTTGGAGGAAAGGGGGTTGGGGGATGGAGGTCCGGGTGTATTTCAATCTCGCCTCCTGAATCTGTTACAGGCTTCGATCCAGACTCCTATACTGCACTCCTTCGCTGAGGTGCTCGATGCCGATGTCGTCGTCGCCCGCTAAGTCCGCGATTGTGCGGGCCACCTTGATCACGCGGTCGAACACTCTTGCGGAGAGGCCCATCTTTCCCGAAACGTCTCGGAGGAAACCCATGCACTCGTCGGTCAGCGGACACATGGAGCGCAGTTCGCGCGGGGTCATTCGGCCGTTCACCTTCGTCTTCGAGTCTTTGAACCGCTCCCGCTGCTGTTTGCGCGCCCGCTTCACGCGCGCGGCGGCGGCCTCCGATGGCTCGCCCGGTTTCAGGTTTGTCAGTTCGTCCTGCGTCAGGCGCGGCACCTCTATGTGCATGTCAATCCGGTCGAGCAGCGGTCCGCTTATGCGGTTTCGATATCGGCGAATCGCTTCGGGGTGGCAAGAGCAGGCCTTCACGCGGTCGCCGTGATAGCCGCACGGGCACGGGTTGAGCGCGCCTATCAGAATCATCTCCGCAGGAAACTCGATAGACGCCTGCACGCGGGCGACGGAGACGACGCCGTCCTCGAGCGGCTGACGGAGGCCTTCGAGAACGTTGCGGTCGAACTGCGGCATCTCATCCAGGAACAGAACCCCGTGGTGCGCAAGGCTGACCTGGCCGGGCCTCGGCACTCGCCCCCCCCCGACGATGGCCGCGTTGCTCGCGCCGTGATGCGGCGCCCGGAAAGGGCGTTCCCATATCAGACCGCGCCGCCCGTCCATCATCCCGGCGCTGCTATAGATGCGCGTGACCTCGATCGCTTCTTCGATCGTCAGCGGAGGCAGAATCGTGGGCAGGCGCCGGGCCAGCATCGTCTTGCCGCTGCCGGGCGCGCCGACCATGATCACGTTGTGGCCTCCGGCCGCCGAAATCTCCAGAGCGCGCTTCGCCTGCTGCTGTCCCTTCACGTCGCTGAAGTCCACGCCGTAGTCCGGCCGGACGTCCTCTTCAAAGTCCACCGGCGCGAGGGGCGTCCGGCTACCCGGGTCGTTCAGCAGTTCGGTCACTTCGCGAAGGTGATTGACGGCGTATACTTCCACGTCCTTCGCGACCGTCGCCTCCGGCGCGCTCTCTTCGGGGAGTATCAGTCTTTTGATGCCCCGGTCTTGGCACAGGAGGGCGATGCTGACGGCGCCGTTGACGCTGCGAATCAGACCGTCCAGCCCCAGCTCCCCGGCCACCATCGTCTCGTCGAACGCCTCCAGTGGAAGTTGGCCGCTGGCGGCGAGTACTGCGAGGGCGATCGGCAGGTCCAGGCCCGGTCCCTCCTTGCGCATGTCCGCCGGGGCGAGGTTCACGGTGATGCGCCTGTAAGGGAACTCGAAGCCGCTGCTGCGGATGGCGTTGTGCACGCGCTCGCGGCTCTCCTGAACTGCGGTGTCCGGGAGGCCGACGATGGCGAAGTAGGGCGCGGCGCCGGAGAGGCCTGCCTCAACGGTTACCTCGAGGGCGTCAATCCCCAACAGTGTGGCCGTCCGCGCTTTGGCGATCATCGGGAGACGGGAGTTCGGGGCCGGCGGCCTGAATCCTGCCTGTGGAGCGGATTCCGGGGAAGCGAAAGGCGGGTTGGAAGATAGGAGAACCTATGACGGTCGCGGCCCGTCCCGCACACCCCACGGCCCCCACAGGCGAATGGTCGGCTTTGCAGGCTCAGTGCCTCGCTTCCAGAAACCTGCCGACGCGTGCCATCCCTCATCCCGGTACCAGTGGACTTGGAACGCAGGCACCGGGTTGAAGGCAGCCCAGGTGGCGCTCCTGTCTTCGTCAGATTCGGGAAGAACTGTCATCATGACGAAGTCCTCTCGCTCAGGCATCTGCCATCCAGGCTGCAACGGCGATTCGGAGGGCCCTGGCCGGTCAAGCAGGTTGTCAGACCAATCCCGCTGCTCCATCCAGAACAGCATGGACATCGGCTTGATTCTTCGCAGTGCGTATCGGCGATTGCCGGTCTCGGCAGCGCGGAGCTCACCTTCAGGAGGGGAAAGGTAACCTGTAACGTTCACGCTATACTGAGCGTCCTGTCTGCCGAAAAGCACTGAGGCCTCTGCGATCGTTACCCATCGAGGATCAAGCCCGTCTATACGTATCGGCTGAGAGACTTCTGCGTCGCTTAGATAATACAGATCCACATCGGCATTTGGAGGCGGCAGACGCACAGTCAAAGGGACACGCGTCGCTTCGTTACCAGCGCGGATGAGCTCAGAAAAAACGTGTCCTTCCGGGGGAGTCTCCTTCATCGCCGACTCCATGACCCGCATCTGCGCCCACAACACCCCACCTGCCACCACGCACCCGCCTGCCACCGTCCATAGCACTGCCAGGAGGATGTAACGGCGTCTTCGTCTCAGTTGGCCCATGACATTCCCGCCCGTGTTCTCATTTTTACAGTCCCTCGCCACTCATTATGGAGTTCACTTGGTCACCCAGGTCACCCGCAACGGTGGTATGCTGGCATGAAGCCGGTCAGTATGGAGATGGAAGGGTGCCCAGTCGTCGGAGTGAGCCGGACGTAAATGAGTTACAGTACACGGGCAACAAGTTGCCCAGGACACCCTCGCGAATCGCGGTTGCCATACTCGCAGCGCTTGTCGCTTCCATCGTAGCGTTCTCGACGGTACACGGTGTGGAAGAGTATCTCCTCGCCCGGTCGGCTTACATACACATGTCGGACGAGGACCGTCCGTCGCGTCCTATGACCGCCCGTAAGGTGGCCTTTGAGAGGGCCCTGGCGTCTCTGCCCGCCGCAGTAGTCGTTTCGCTTATCCTCGGGGCGGTACTCGTACCGCTCGGCTTAATCCTCCGACGCCAATATCGTTCGACCCGGATTGTGCTAATGATCCTGCCGGGAGCGATATTGGGCAGCATCTTGTCCTTCCCAATGTGGACGGTCTTGCGCTACGCGGACGCCTGGTTCCCACAGGGATTTCTCCCTGCGGTTGCCTGCGGGATAACGATGTCCGTTCTCTCCGCGGCGATCGGTCCTCGGCAGGCAGCCAAGGTGTGACACCAGCACTTCATCCCCCAACCCGCCTTTTCATTTCATCCCCCAACCCGCCTTTCGGGTTGGGGGTTCTCGTCCGCCGCCTCATGATCCCCCCGGGTCGTATCTCGACTCGGCAGTTTGAGTTCTGCACGGTCGCAATATCGGCTCACTATTGCGTCGTCTGTCGGGAGGCCGTTCTCCCAAGAACCAATCCCCGCTTCGTACATCCACGCGCTCGACCAACGGTAGGCCGCCGGTCCTTCACACAAACCGGCGCGAACCGGGTTGGCGTGAATGTACTCAACCTTCTGAACGAATTGCTCCAGCGTCTTCACAGGAAAACTCCGAAAGCTCGGTCGCCAGAACATGCGCTGGTTCAGCCCTTGCTGAACCGCCAGTGAGCGGCGCAGTTCAGCGTCGGTGTGCGGCAGCAGCCTTTTGGCCGCATTAGATTTGACCCGGTTCAAGAACCACGAAGCGTCACGCCTTTCAGGCAGTCGCACGAGGAAGTGGATGTGATGGGGCATGACGACGAACGCGTAAAGCGTCGCTGCATAGTGCCGGTGGTCGTCAAGCAGTCCGCCCGTCATCAGATCCGCCAGGTGCGGCCTGGAGAAGACAGGAACGAAGTCGAGGATCGTCGTGGTGATGAAGACGACATCTCCCGATTGCCCGAAGTTCTTGTAGCGGTGAAACCACTCTGCCATCGAATTTGCGTTTCGCCCCACACGGGGTGATTCCTACGCACCCGCTCGAAACCCCCAACCCGAGAGGCGGGTTGGGGGATGGTAGTCGCCGCTGCATCAGTTCGGAGGAGGCTATCCGAGGGGTTTCTCCCGGTACAGCAGGTAGAGGAACCCCCCGGCGGCGGCGATCAGTGCCGCTATGAGCATGTTCATCATCCGCTTCGCTCCCGCCGGCGTGCTCGGGTTCATGCTCTATGCATCCGCAGGCAAGGGGCTTGATGTTTTCGTAGCTCTGGGGTGGTATGCGCTAACCGTGGCCCTTGCTTTGTCGTTCCACGCGTTCGTGACGCTGCCGCTGATTTTAATGGTATTGGGGCGACGCTCCCCGAAAGAATTTTTCAAGAGTATGTCGTAGACACCTATTTATTTACGAGAAGGCTCTTTAGTCCCTGAACTCCGCAAAGGGGTCGAAACCTCTTTCAGGCCTTAAGGAAGAAGTTTCGACAGGCTTTAGAGCCTTTGAAACTTCTTCCTTAAGGCCTGAAAGAAGTTTGCTAAATTGCTTATTCTTTAACAAGGTACGTGCTAAAATTGCCGCCTCCTTATAATTATCACTAGCTTTATTTTTTAAACGTTTTATCAGATTCTTAATGGCAAGTCTTTGAATAGAGTATGTTGAGTCTGACTGCATAAATTCATCAAGTTTCTTTTGCACAAGCTCGTCAATCTCGTTGGCCAATTGAGCAATTTGACCCGCAAGTTGAGCATTTTCTTCCTCCTTAAGCTTCTTACTCTTCTCGAGGAGCAGCTTTTTTATCTCTTTTGCTTTTGTAAGC
>JADFGT010000016.1:0-8980 GCA_022567555.1 Armatimonadota bacterium
TAAGCAGTCTTACGGCTAACTCCGATTGCCAGACAAGCATCGGTGACAATACCTTTCTCGGCTAACACAGATAGAAACTTCGGTTGATGCCCTTTTTTATTAGTGTCACCTTGGGTGTTACCCTTCTTCCCCGTCTTCCCGCCGTTCTTGCTCAATTCTTCAGGCGTTTGCTTTTTACTCTTGTGTTTTTTCATCGGCTATCTTCCACACTTGCCCCAGGATCAACGATCTCGTCCCGGGCCTTATCCTGCCTATCCCCATTTTTCACCAAGGCAAAGGCCGAGCCCTCAAGCAGCCCTTGGAGGATCTCCCACGCTTTAGCCGGTTCCAAAGGTGAGAGCATCTCAGCTACCCGCCTGAGTACCCGATCATCCCGTTGGCAACGATCAGAACAGAATCGCCTTGCGGTCCTTCTCCATGTTCCCGTGGAAACCCCTCCTATCCGCTTTTCGCAAAGTGGGTTCTGACAAGTTCCCGACATCCTCTGATCCATTCTGAGCGTACCCGCTGCTAGTCCGTATGGACTATTCTAGGGGGGGATCTCCATTTCTAAGTGGTCTACCGGCCGCCTTACCCTTACTCGATGAATTCAAGCCGTTAACGATGGGCATCAGTCCCTCAAATCCCCACTCCATGCTTTCGCCTAACCAGCTCGAGGAAATCCTCCAGCGATAGAGCGGAGAATCCGGGGGGATTAGGGTCTCCCAAGGAAATGTCGGGCGTATTGGCCGGCAGCTTTGGAATGGTCTTAAAGATATCCGGCACTGTCTTTGCGCGGCCACTAAAGATAGGTTCTAGTTGCTCAAACACCTCGTTAAGCCGCTCCTGGCCTCGAACAGGAACACCTGCTGGTCGTTGCCCCCGCTTGCGACGAGGCGGCCGTCGGAACTGAATGCCACGGTCGTGACAGCGTCGTCGTGCGGGCGCCGGATGAACAGTTGCTTGCCGGTGCGGCGGTCCACGCATACAACCGAGCGGTGGACCGAGCCGAGGGCAACCCGGTTTCCGTCCGGGCTTATCGCCACGTCAGAGACCCAGTCGGCCCGCTTGCCCCGCGTTTCGACGACCTGTTGGTCCTGGACGCGCCACATCGTGACGGATTTGTCGCTGGCGCCCGCCGCGATGAGCGTTCGGTTGCTGGTCCAGCGGAGGGTCGAGACCGCACCTTTGTTCAGTTCCGCCGTGCCGAGCGTTGAGCCGTCGGCTGGCCTGGCGAACCTGATCACATTGTCGAAGCAGCCGACGGCGAGTTTGCGGCCGTTGGGAGAGAACGCGAGGGAATAGACGGGCGAAGAGAGGTCAGCGATCGAAAGGTGATGCTGAACTCGTACCGCTCCGGCCGCCGTCGGGGGTGGCGGCGCATCAGGTATGCCCTTGCGGCGGCGGGCGTCATACCCGGCGCGAAGTGCGGTGTCTGAAATTGTCCGATACGCTTCGTTCAGTTCGACCATCCGTCTGGCGGAGTCGCGCGCGCTGTTTACGTCGGGGTGCAGTTTACGGGCGAGTTTGCGGTAGGCGCGCTTGATCGTCGCAAGGTCCGCGTCCTCTGTTACGCCCAGCGCCCGGTAGTAATCCCTCATACGCCTCCGCAGGTGATACCTGAAAGGGCCCGGAAGACTCGGGTGTTAGTAGAGTCGGTGCGAGGTTTACTGCGGGGTTCCGGCGGCGTACAGCAGAAGGAGATAAGCGATAGAAGCCAGGTTGATGACCGTGGTGAAACCGCCGATGACAATGCCCGCGATAGTGTGTCCCTTGCCACGCACGGCCGGGTTCTTTCCGTGCGCCTTCAGGCCGAGTATGCCGAGAACCACCGCGAGCGGACCGAGAATCAGGGCAATGCAGGGGATCAGGGAGAAAACACCCAGGTAGTAGGCCGTCAAGGCGGTCGGGTTCTTGGTGGGAATCAGGCCCCCGAGCGGGTCGCTTGAGGGCGGCGGCGGGCCCTGCTGGCGGGGCGTGCGCGACCAGTCAGGGCGTCCGGGCCGGATGGGGGGTGTCGTGCCCATACAGGTTATCCGTTTTCGGCTGTCAGCGAATCGTCGTTTCAGTATACAACGTGAGACGGCAGACGTCAAAAGTGACACCGCGAGCAATACCCGAAATCGGGGTCTCACGCCGTGGCGCGCCGATTGGCGGCCGCGGATTCAGGTCGCGCGTCTACGTTCGGCTATGCGCCTTTTGAGAGCAGCGGCGCGGCGCTTGTTTCTCCAAGTTCGAAGGCGAATCGCCCACGGAACCTGCTCGATGCGTATCGTATACCTGCCCGTCAGCCAGTCGTAGAATGGGAGGATGACGTTGAAGTTACGGTCGTCGGCTAAGTGATGCACATAATGCCGCTTGTCGAACCAATCGAAGATTGCGGCGAGGGGACGCCATCGTTGGAACCACCGGCCGCGACCTCCAGGATGCGGAAAATGCATGAGCCAGTGAAACGTCTCGTAGACAATATAGTATCCGACTATCGTGCCGATCATAATGAGGCCCGCGCCCATGCCGAGCCAAGCCCAGACCGCCCAAATTCCGGGTGAAAGCAGCGTTAGGACGATCGGCATTGTGTACCAGCCGAGGCTGATTCGGCTCTCTTCTTCCGGGGCGGGACGATGATACTGGTCGTCACGGTATTCAGGGTGGTGCTCAAGCGCATGGGCCCGGAACGCCCCGAAGAGAACGCCCCACAGGAACCGCTTGTGCCCTTTATGCAGGACGAATTGGTGCAACAAACCTTCGAGGATGCTGGCCAACACTATAGAGCTGACCAAACAGGCAAACAGAATCCACACGGCGGCGCCTCCTTGCGGGTGCGTTAGAAAGATGGTCGCACCAGTCTCTGCCTCGCCTCTCGCGCGGGGCGAGGCCTACGATTGTCATCATACCTCTCTTTGGGTTTGCGATTGCCATGACTGTAGTGATGAACCGGGGTCAAGGCGCAGGAGACGGATGGAATAGCATAGGGGTTAGGCGCCCCGGCGCGCATGGCCCTTCCCGGGGCTTGAACGGAACTCGAGGCGGATTGGCGTGCCTTCGAGAGGGAACTCTTCGCGTATTCGGTTTTCCAAATAGCGTTTATAACTGAAATGCACGAGTTCCGGATCGTTGCAGAACATCAGGAAGCGGGGGGGAGCGGTGGCTGACTGGGTCGCGTAATAGATTCGCAGGGGCCGGCCCTTGCGCGAGAATGGGTGGTCATAGGTCGCGTCTCGCACTATGCGGTTGAGCGCGCCGGTGGGGACCCGGAAATGGCTGTTCTCGAGCGCTTCGAGGCATGTTTGGAGGGCGGCATCTATGCCCGTTCCGCATGTTGCGCTGGTGAAGCAGAGCGGCGCATAGGAGAGTTCCGGAAAATGATCGCGTACGTCCTTCGTGAAATCGATCTTCGCCTCGCTGCGCTTCTTTGGTCGGCCGTCCGGCGGCTCAACCAGGTCCCATTTGTTTATGGCGAAGACGCACGCCTTCCCGGCATCGTGGGCAGCCTTACCGATTCGCTTGTCGCCGTGTGTCTGCCCTTCGGATCCGGCTACCACTATCAATGCGACGCCCGCCCTTTCGATTGCCCGCTGCGCGCGAAGCGCTGTGTAATACTCCATCGAGCCCTGGACTTTGCCTCGGCGGCGGAGGCCCGCGGTGTCCACCAAGATCACCTTTTCACCCCGAAAGTCAATTTCGGTATCTATGGCGTCGCGGGTCGTGCCCGGCGTTTCGCTGACAATCACTCTCTCGGAACCGACGAAAGCGTTCACCAATGAGGATTTTCCGACGTTCGGCCTGCCGACGATGGCGATTCGCGCCGCCCTCTGTTCTTCTTCGGGCGGTTCGGCCGATTCCGGCGTGAGCTCCAGGACGCGGTCCAGCAACTCGGCAACTCCGCGCCCGTGGAGCGCGCTTATCGGCAAGACTTCGCCGATGCCGAGGGCGTAGAACTCCGCCGCCCATGAGTCGCGTTCGGGGTTGTCCGCCTTGTTCACGGCGACAAGGACCGGCTTCCCAATGCCTCGGAGCGAGTCTGCGAGGTCGCGGTCGGCGGCCATGATCCCGTCGGTTGCGTCGGTCATGAACAGGACGACGTCCGCTTCAGCGAGCGCGACCTGGGCCTGGGTGCGAATCTGTTCGAGCAGTGGGTCCTCGTCGGTGAACAGAATGCCGCCGGTATCCACCATCTCAAAGCGGCGGCCCTCCCACTCGGCCTCATGGTAGAGCCGGTCGCGGGTTACACCGGGGCTGGATTCGACGACGGCCACACGCCGCCGGATGATTCGGTTAAACAGCGTTGACTTGCCGACATTCGGCCGGCCGACGATGACGAGGCGGGGAAGTCTTGATCGGCTCATAGGTTGCTCGCACGTTCCCCACTACGTCTAAACTAAGCGGCGCCTATCTCCTCGGTCTCGGCGGCGGCGGCCGCGCGGAACTGCCCCGGCAGTTCCGCGAGCATTACGCGATAGGCGGACAAGTTCTCCGGGCGGGCGACCAGAATCTTGAACTTGCTCATCTCTCCTCGGTGGCGGGCGATGGTTTCGAGAAGGGTCTTGGCACCCTGAACCGGGTCTACGCGATGTTCGGAGTAGTTCCAGTCCTCGGTCGGGTCCGGCACGAGCATGGAACGGCAACCGTTCTCGACGGCCTTGCTAACCGCCGCAGAAAACCCCCGCCCGAAAGCGTCCGGACCGACGAGACCGCGCTCGTCGCACACGTTCGCGGCTATCAGGTACTTCGCCGGAAGGCGGCGCACCGGCACGGCTACGACGCCGCCGGGCGGGATCGGCGCGGCTTGCCTGATCCTGTCGTCCAGTCCGTAGTCGCCCTTGTCGCGGATGTATTTCGACGCGCCGGAGCCGAGATACCCGGATTCGTCCGTGAAAGCGATGAAGGCGTCGGCGCGGAGCCGCCTCAATCCCCAGGCGGGCATAGAATAGACCTCGATCGTTGCCTCCATCAGTTCCCCTCTGACCGCGGGACGGACGCGGATCAGGAGAAGCCAGCCGAGAACGAGGAGGGCGCCGCCGCCGACAAGCCCGGCGGCGAGGAGGTTCCAAGGAACTGCCGCGGCCGGCAGCACCAGGGCCGGTGCGAACTGAACCCCCGGCAGGTCGCCGGCCCCCTCCGAGGGCAGCGCAGCCCCGAGCGGCATCAGCAGGGCGAGGTGTCTTGTGAAAGAGCGCATTCGGTGCACCAGAGACAGCGTACAACGAGCATTATGGTCCCTGACGTCGGCGGCGCGTCAACCGGTGAAAGACGTGACCGGTAGTGACCGAACGCGCCGGACCCCCCGCTCGTATTGGTAGACTAAGTGGATGAGAGTCGGCGCAGGCGCATCACGGGGCGAGCATCTTGGAGAATTTTCCTTTCCAGTTTAGCGGCGAAGACGTGCCGTTCGCCATCCAGATGGCGGACGTGCTGGTCGTGGCGTGCCTCATCTATCTGCTTTTGCGGGTTGCGCGCGGCGCCCGCGTGTGGCGGCTCATCGGCGGCGTCGCCATCTATCTGATCGTTTGGTCGGCCAGCGGTGTGCTCGGCCTGCACACGCTGCACTTCCTGCTGGATAGGGCGCTGATTCTGGGCCCGGTGGCACTCGTGATTCTGTTTTTGCCGGAACTGCGGAGCGCTCTCGAAGGTTTCGGCAAACTCGGCTTCTGGCCGGAGCGGCTGGGCGGGGGGGAGGAGGCAACCCAGGCCATGACCGTCGAAGAGATCGTTGCGGCGGTTTCGGAACTCTCAGCAGGCAAGACCGGGGCGCTGATCGTTATAGAGCGCAGCCGCAAGATGCCCGAGATCGAGCGGAACGGTGTAATGCTGGAGGCGCGTGTGACTGCGCCGCTTCTCTGTTCGCTGTTTTACGGGACCAATCCGCTGCATGACGGCGCCGTGATGATTCGAGGCGACACCATAGTGGCCGCCGCCTGCCGGCTGCCGCTCAGCGGGGCGAGGATGCGGGGGCGTTTGCATCTGCGGCACCGGGCGGCCGTCGGCATCACAGAGGAGACCGACGCCGTCGCCATCGTCGTGTCCGAAGAGCGAGGCGCGATATCGGTCTCCCTGGACGGCCGCCTCAGGGAAGACCTTACGCCCGCCGGCCTGCGTGAGCTGCTGAACTCCTTGCTCCGGGAGTCGCGAAAGCCGCGCAGGCCGCTGATTCCGCTGTCGAAGAGAAAAGATGAAGGCGTTTCTATTCAGTAACTGGCCGCAGAAACTGGCCGCCCTTGCCATCGCGCTGCTTCTGTGGCAGATTGTGCAGACGCTCGGTCAGGCTCGCCAGCGCGACACGCTGCCCAGCATCGCGCTCGACACGTCAACGTTGCCCGAGGGTCTGGCGATAACGGCAGGCCGCACGACCATCAGCGTTGACGTGACCGCACTGCGCGATGAGCTCCCACCGATAGACTCATCGGACATCACGGCGTCCGTTGACCTGACAGGGGCCGAGGAGGGCGAAGGGACCTACGACGTGACGCTCGACTATCCGGCCGGGATCGATCGCCTCGCCGAGTTGAGGCCGCGCCCCGACAGAGTGAAATTGACCATCGAGCGAATCGTCTCGAAGAAACTGCGCGTGCAGCCGAAACCGTTCGGTTCCAACGAGCGATACACGATCAGGCGCTGGGTGTTCGACCCGCCGGAAGTGACGGTGGAGGGCGTAGAGGGCAAGGTTGATGAGGCGGTCCTTGCTCAGGTCAGCATTGATCTGAGCAGGCTCGAGCCCGGAGGCCGCTACTTACGGAACGTTGAGGTATTGGACGAAAGCGGGTCGCCCATACCGAGGCTCACCGTGGACCCGGAGCGCATAGAGATTCGGGCAGAACTCGACCCACTGCCGACGGAGAAGCGTCTGATAGTGATGCCCAATTGGAAGGGGGCGCCGGCTTTCGGTTACCACGTTTCCGGTTATGAGATCAACCCCAGTTTCGTTGCGGTTACGGGCGAGCCCGGCGCAGTCTTGGACCTGAGCACAATCGAGACTGAACCGATAGACATCTCTGGAATCCGTGGCCGGGCCGAACGCCGCATCGGGCTCGTGCTGCCCGAGGGCCTAACTCTCAAGGGCGATGGAAGAGTCCTCGTGACTGTGCGCGTTGAAAAGACGTCCGATTCATCCTCCTCGCCATGAGGGAGATTCGCACCATCGATCGCGGAGAGGCAAAGACGTTCCTGCGTCTGCTGTGCGACGTGTTCGACCTGGACTTTCGCCGCGCCCGGGACATCTTCTTCAAAGAACCGTTCTTTGAATTGAAACGCAAATGGGCGCTTTATGAAGACGGGCGGATGGTGGGTTGCTTGACTACAGTGCCGCTCGAATTCGGCGACGGACAGGCGGCCGGTATTGCAGGCGTCGCGATCCACAGCGGACTAAGAGGCCGGGGCCTGGGGGGGGAACTGCTGAAGGAGGTGCTGAAGGAGGCTGCGGCTGCGGGCGAGCCGAGGGCGCTTCTGTTTGCCCATGAGACGCGGCTGTATGAGAAGCAAGGTTTTAGGCAATTGGACCGCGTTGTTTCTCAGCCGCTGCCGGGCGGCGAGGGTTCGGTTCGTCGAGAGGTTTTATCCGAGGCGGAGGTGCGGACGACTTACGACGCTTGGGCGGCCGAAGACGCCGGCCGTCTGAGGAGGGACGAGCGGCGCTGGGGCTTTTGGTCATGGAACATGAAGAGCCCATACCGGCTGCCGGGCGGCTATGTGTGCGCCGAACTGGGGCGCGTGCGCGAACTGCTGCCCGCGTACCAGTCACTGCCGTTCACGGACCCGGTGGAGTGGTATGGGCTTGAGACGATGGGCCGGTCGCTCGGAGTGCCACTGGGCAACCCACGATCGGAGATGCTGCTCATGGGTATTGGTTTCGATCGCGCGCCCCAGATGTTCTTGTCGGATCAGTTTTGAGGGTAGCGGTTTGCAGTCTGTAGTTATGTGCTGCCGGCGTCGCGCCCGGTGCCTTGTTGATATGGAACCGGATCTTGCGCGCCGGCTTCGGAGAAGCCTTTCAACCGTAGTCTGCAAGCGTCGCAGCGGCCGCACGCGACACCGCCGGGAGTAGGGTCATAGCAACTGATGGTCATCGAATAATCTACTCTCAGTTCCAGCCCGCGGGTGACGATCTCCGCCTTGGTCATCTTTATCAGCGGCGTATGTATCTTGATGCGTCGCCTGCCCTCGACGCCGGCCTTCGTTGCGAGGTCCGCCATCTTTTGGAACGCGTCAATATATTCGGGTCGGCAGTCCGGATAGCCGCTGTAGTCGAGAGCGTTTACACCGATGAAGATGTCGTCCGCGGCCAAGACCTCGGCCCACGCGAGCGCGAACGATAAGAAGATTGTGTTGCGGGCCGGCACGTAGGTTATCGGGATGTCATCGTTTGAGAATCCTTCAACAATCTGATTGTTTAAGGATTCCGAGTCCGGCACGCGCTCCTTCGGCACCTCGATGTCGTCGGTCAGTGCCGAGCCGCCGAAAGCGCGGAGGTCGATGTCCACGACCCGGTGCCGCGCGCCGCATCGATCGGCGAGGCGCCGGGCGCACTCCAGTTCGACCTCGTGGCGCTGGCCGTACCGGAAACTGAGGGTGTAGATCACGTAGCCCTCGTGTAGCGCGATGGCCAGGCAGGTGGCTGAGTCCATCCCCCCGCTGAGCAACACGATCGCTTTCTTCGCAGCCATCGGCTCAGATTATATGGCCTTCGCGCCCGCTTTCGCGGCGTCCCCCGACCTCGCCAGCCGGTCCGCGTCGAGCGCATAGGCCAAAGAGGAGCGGCCGTTCTCTTCGCTTATGCGCCGTGTGTGCGAGTTGTCGCGTATCCAGGCCAGCTGGTCTTCCAGCATGGCCCGCAGCAGTTCGGCGTACAACTTCATCTTGGCTACGCCCTCGCCGAACGTGAGTTCTATTCGCTGCCCGGCGTCAATCTCTTTGAAGCGGCCTTTGCACGCGCGGTCATCGCCGCCGTAGGTTTCGATCACCTCGTCGATCTCGGCTTAACTGATCTCAGGTACCCGCCCATTATCAG
>JADFGT010000016.1:8990-38786 GCA_022567555.1 Armatimonadota bacterium
GCCACCCACTCAAACAGAGTCAGGTCGCCCCGCTCGAAGAGGAAGCGCATCTCCTGCCGGTCCGTTCGGCCGGGCTGATGGAAGCCGTGATAGAAGTTGACGCAAACGGTCTCGCCGTAGCGCACAACGCATTGCACCTGCTCCTCGACTCCGCTCTCCGGCCGCAGACTTCGCTGCGCCGACACGACGCGGCCGGGCCCGAGCCATCCCTCGAACATGTCGAAGAAGTGAACGCCGTGCTCCACGAAAATGCCGCCGCTCTTTTCCCGGTCCCAGAACCAGTGGCTTGGCCCCAGGCCTTCGTCGGTCGCGTAGTTCTCGAAATAGCCGTGAAGAAACTCACCGAGCAGCCGCGTTTCGATGAGGGTCTTGACAGCGGCGTAAAGCGGGTTATATCGCTGCATTAGGTTTGCGGCCAGCGCCAGATTGTGCCGGCGCGCTTCGTCAATCATTTCGTCGGCCTGCTCCAGTGTCACGGCCAGCGGCTTCTCGCATATGACGTGCTTCTTCGATTGGAGCGCCCGCAGTCCGAATGGGTGGTGAAGAAAGGGGGGGGTCGCGATATAAACCAGGTCCACATCCGGGCGGGCGGACAGCTCCTCCGGTTCGGATATGACCTGCGCTCCGAACTGTTCGGCCGTCTTTTCGGCCGCCGGAAGGAATACGTCGCAAACGGCCGCGACACGAACGCCGGGGACCTGCGTGAACTGTTCGAGGGCGAAGCGGGCGAAGCCGCCGCAGCCGATTACACCCAATCCTACGGTCTTCTCGGTCATGTCTGAACAGAGTACTCCGCTTGCGCCGGTCGGCGTTGTGATCCGGCGCCGGGGCACGGCATCCGAGCGCGCAGGCAGGAATCGGGCGCCGAAACACGAATGTGAAGCGCAGGGGCAGGGGACGGGTCCGTATAATGTCTGCTCAAGAGCGATGTGGCAGAGGTTTACGGAACGGGCGCGAAAGGTCGTCTTCTATTCTCAGGAGGAGGCGCAGGCGTTCGGTGAAGGGGGTGTCAGCACCGAGCACCTGCTGCTGGGGCTGACCCGGGAGCCGGATTCGGTCGCCGCGCGGGTGCTGGAGCGTCTCGGGGTCCGCGTGGACAGGGTTCGGGCCGAAGTAGAGAGGCAACTTCCGCCTCGTGAGGCGAAGCCGGCACGAGAGATGACCCTGACCCCGAGGGCCAAACGAGTGATTGACCTGGCCTACGACGAAGCGCGGACGCTGAACAACAACTACATCGGAACCGAGCATCTTTTGCTTGGGCTGATTCGAGAGGGCGACGGTCTGGCGGGCCGCGTGCTGCACAAACTGGGAGCGGGCCTGGATGCAGCGCGGCGAGCGGTGAATGAGATGCAAGAGAATGAACCGCCTCGGAAGCCGGACACCGCCCGGGATGTCAAGGAGAGCCGGCTGCTCGCCGACCGCGACCGCAGCGCCCTCATCGTGATTGACGTCCAAGACGCGGTCCTGAACGCGATTGAAAGCAAGGCGCGCGTGATCGGGCGATGTAAGTTTCTCATCGAGATTGCGCGTCTGCTGAACGTCCCAATCGTGGTCACAGAACAGAACGCCCGGCGGCTCGGCGGAACGAACGCGGAGATACTGGAGTCGCTTGGGAAGGAGCAGAAGCGGCACGACAAGATGCGCTTCTCATCCTGCGGCTTGGAGACGTTCAGGGAAGAGTGGAAAGGGAGCGAGCGGGACCAGGCGATCATCGTTGGAATAGAGACCCACATCTGCGTGAACCAGACCGCGCACGACTTCCTGGCCTTCGGGGCGGAAGTCTTTGTCTGCGCGGACGCTGTAGGCTCGCGGCTCCCTGATGCGCATGATATCTCGCTCACAAGAATGATGGAAGCCGGGGCGATAATCGCGCACACCGAATCGGTCGCCTATGAGTGGCTGAAGGAGGCGGGGACGGACGAGTTCAGAAAGGCGCTGGAGATTGTGAAACGCTATGCGTAGGGACGACAGGCGACAGGCGACAGGCGACAGACGATGATGGACTTCCGGTTCTAAAAGCTGACTACGCAACCCGAGACCCCATGCCCACCGTCGCAGAACTCCTTGACGCCCTGAACCGGATAGCGCCTCCGCACCTGGCGTTCCCTGACGACCCGATCGGGCTCCAGGTTGGACGGCCCGAAGACGAGGTTGGGCGTTGTCTCGTTGCGCTCGATCCGACGCTGGCGGCGGTGGAGGCGGCCGTTGAACATAAAGCGCAGGCGCTCGTGACGCACCACGCGGCGATATATCATCCGCTGCGGTCGCTCGCGGGCGATTCGCCGCAAGTGCGCGTGCTTCGAAGCGCAATCCAAAACGGGATCGCCCTGTTGAACGCGCACACCAACTGGGACGCCGCGCAGGGGGGGGTGAACGACACGCTTGCCGAACGGCTCGGCCTAAGGAACCTAAAGGCTTTCGGCGGCGACGTCCCGGCCCGCGCTTTCAAGTTGATCACGTTTCTTCCGGAAACGGCGCTGGACCCGGTGTTGGACGCGCTCGCGGAAGCGGGATGCGGCGAGATCGGGTTGTATCGGCGGTGCGCCTTCTACAGCCCCGGTTCCGGAACTTATGAACCGCAGCCGGGCGCGGAACCGCTGATCGGCGAAGTTGGAAAGCGCGAAACGGCGGATGAACGGCGGCTGGAAGTCCTGGTTCCGGGCCATGCGAAGGAGGCTGCGCTGGAGGCGCTGCGAAACGCGCACCCTTACGACGAACCGGCATACGACCTTTATGAACTTGTGAACGTTGCGCCTATCGCGCTGCCGAGGATGGGCGAGTTGCCGGAAGCGGTTTCCGCCGAAGAGTTCGCGCGTCATGTCGAAGAGCGTTTGGGAACCAAGACTCGCATGTACGGCAATCGCCGATCGTCAATCGGCCTGGCCGCAGTGTGTGGCGGCGCCGCCGGGCTCTATTGGCGCGCCGCGATGGAGGCCGGATGCGACGCGTTTGTGACCGGCGAAGTGCGGCACCATGAGGGGGTAGAGGCCGCCGAGTCCGGCTTCTGCATAATCGAAGCCGGGCATTATCACACCGAGCAGCCGGGAATGGAGTCGCTTAAAGACCGCCTGGCAGGGGAACTCCCGGCCGTGGAGTTTCACCTGTTCGAGCCGGGACCGGGCGTCGGCGGCAGACCTCTGTAGATGTTCGCCTACTGCTTGACGCCCGCCACCAGTCGAGGCAGCGCAATATCCGCACTCTCGGCAATGATCAATACGCCCGGCATAGGCGGCGGCGGCTCCGTGTTGATGCGGACCACAGGTTTCCCCAGTGAGACGGCCGTCTCCGTAAAGCCATAACTGACCGTTCCGCTGTGTCCGACCTCCAGCACAACGTCGGCAGCCGACAGTTCCTCTTGCGCCGACAGGACCGCCTCCTGGTCCGGGTATTCGCCGAACCAGACGACGTTAGGGCGCAAAACGCCGCCGCATCCGCAGCGCGGGAGGCTGTTCCCATCGCAGTTGCCGGGCATAGAATCCAAGTCCGCTTCGGCGACCGCACAACATGACGTGCAGAGCGTCTGCATGATGTTTCCGTGCAGCCGGAACACGCGCCGGCAGCCGGCCTGCTCTTGCAGCGTGTCCACGTTGGCCGTGATGATAGTGAGGCGCCGGCAGTTCCCCTCAAGTTCGGCCAGCGCGTAATGACCCGCGTTCGGTTTCGAGGCGATACCGTCGCGTATGCGCGCCAGGTACCAGTTCCAAACGAACGCGGGGTCTTGGGCGAAGCCTTCAGGCGACGCGAGCCGGTAAGCGTCTTCCGCCTCGTAAAGGCCGCCTTTTCCCCAGAAAGCCGGCAGTCCGCTGGGCACGGAAAGTCCCGCGCCCGTGAATGCCAGCACGCGTCCGGATAGGAGCGGGACAACTTCCGCTTCGGTCATTTCGGCCGAGTATGCCCCGGCGGGGCGGCTCAGTCTACGGACGGCGCCTTCGTCAGCGCCTGATGCTTCATGTCGTCCCGCGAAACGTCGCCGAAATCGTTGTCCGGCCGGAACAGATAGGGGTGGCCATCATAGGTCCAATAGAACCCCGCGAAGCCGCGCTCGTTGTATCCGGTGAACGGGTCGGCCCGCCAGTCGGTGAAGGGGGGGCCGGGGCTGCTTAGTTCGGCGCCTTCGTTGGCGACAATCTTGCCCATGGGGCGCCACTGAGCGTGCGTGTCTGCATAAGCGAAGTTCGCGCCCTTGTTGTGTATCCAGTAGGTCGCGTCCGATTTCCACATGACCGATTCCGGTCCGCCTTTCGGCTGATAGCGGCACGGCTCGCCGGCCTTACTGCACAGAAGCGCCGGCTGCGATATGGCGAGTCCGGACACCGCTTGTTTTCCGGCACCTTCCCAGAAAACGGTCAACTCCATCGGGCTCGCGATGTCGGCGGCGGGATAGGAGTGCAGAAGACCGTTGTATGTGTAACTGACGGGGCGTGGATACACGTTCTGCTCGCCATGGACGATCACCAGGGGCGATTCGGATGACGAAGGACAGGCGTAGATTCCGTAGTTCTGGACGTACGAGTAAACGCTGTTCGTCCAGTGCGACAGCATATCGTTCCAATAGAACACGTCCTTCGTGCTTCGCCAGTTCCAGGGGAAGGAGTGCCATTGATTGGAGCGATACTCTCCCCGACGCTCGTCCAGAGTCGTCGCGAGCGCGAAGTAGTCATCGTAGTCGGTCGTGTAGATATGCAGTCCTTGCGCAAGTTGCTTGATGTTCGAAATGCACTGCGTCTGGCGCCCCTTCTCCTGGGTGGATTGTGCGCCCCATATCGGCCGGGTGATCCCGGCCGCGAGAAGCAACAGCGCCGCCGCGGCGACCACCTCGATCAGCGTAATTCCTCTATTCGTTCGTTTCACTTCGCACCTCCCTGATAGGCTCACTATTACAGACGGGACGGGAAGCCGGAACGTCCTTACGCGGTCCTGCCGCGACCCATGTCAATCGGGGTCCTTGAACGGAAAGAGCGGCCGAGGCCTGACGTCGCCCGGCGTCGGGTAATCCGCCGGATCGAATGTGTTGTCGGGACGGAACAGCCAGGGGTGTATTCCGTAGGCCCAATACCAGCCGGGGTTTCCGCCCTCGTCGTAGCCGGTGAACGGGTCGAAGTCCCATTCGGTGAAGGGCGGGCCTGCGCTTTTCGGGCTGATGACCGCGCCCACCCTCCGCCACTTCGCGTGCGTGTCCGCGTGGGCCATGTTCGTCCCTTTGCTGTGGATGTACATGGTGCCGAGCGGCACGCTCAATATTGAGTGCGGCCCCGCAACGGACTGAAAGCGGCATGGAAGACCGGGAATGTCGCAGATGAGGGTCGGCTGCGTCGTCGCAAATCCGAGAACCGCGACGTCCCCGAGCCCTTCCCATATCACGGGCAGCTCGCCCGGGTATGCAATCTCGCTGTGAGGGAACGCGTGCAAGAGGCCGTTATAGGTGTAACTCACGGTAACGGGCCCTCTGCGCGGCTGTTCGTAGTCGGCATTCAGACGTTTCTTCCGCGGTTTGTCGCAGGAATAGATAGCCCAGTTCTGCACGTAAGGATAGACGGCGTTTGGCCAGGACAGTGCCATCGCATCCGCGTATTCCTGTTCTTTATCGCGGCGCCAATTCGGAGGGACGGTGTACCAGGCGTCGGTGCGATACCCGCCGGTGCTCGGGTCGGGGACAAGCGATAGAGGGTAGTGGCCGTCGTAGTCGGTCGTGTATATATGTATCCCCTGGCTGATCTGCTTGATGCTACTGACGCACCAGGTCTGCCCGCGGCTCCGCCCGCTTTGGCAGACGGGCCACACGATTGCGAACAGACATGCGCCCACGATCAACACAAGTGCCACGGTGACCACTTGGCGAAGCGTAATTCCTTGGCGGGCTTCCTGCATGCGCCGTATTCCCCTCATTACATCATAACACCGTTTGGACCCGCCCGCCACGTCGTTTTTTTTGGCGCATACGGGTTTGTGTCCCCGCCCGTCCCCTTCCGCCTCGCGACGCTGGGAGGAGGCATCCGTCAGAATAGCGGTGTGAGGGTTCCGATTCGCGGTGAGAGCATCACGCTCGGGAAACTGCTCAAATTGGCGGGGCTGGTTGAGACCGGCGGCCGCGTGAAGGCCGTATTAGAAGAGGGAGCGGTGAGCGTCAACGGCGAGCCCGAAACGCGCCGTGGCCGCAAGGTGCGCCCGGGAGACGTCGTTCATGTTGAATTCGTTGCAGATGTGATTGAAGTGGTCTGCGAGGGCGATACTGAGCGCCTCGCGGGTCGATAATCCGGTGTACTACCGGCCGGGGCTTCCGACGGCGCCCGAGACGGTTCCGCCCGAAAACCTGATAAACTTGCAAATGTACGCGGCTGCCTAATTCGATGCGAGTAATCTACTTTTGCGTTGGGCTTTTGTGCACGGGACTGGGGATCGTGGGCCTTATGCTCCCCGTCATGCCGGGCACCGTGTTCCTCATCGCTGCGGTCGCTTGCTTCGCCAAGAGTTCGCCGCGCATGGAGAGGTGGCTGCTGGAGCACAGGTTATTCGGCGCGACGCTCCGGGCTTGGCGCGAGTCGGGCAGCATCAGTCTGAAGATTAAGGTGCTCGCGATCGTCCTCATCTGGCTCTCAATCGCGGCAAGCGTGCTGTGGATGCCGGCCCTGCCGGCTCTGAAGGCTGTGCTGGTCGCCGTGGCGATCAGTGTGACCGTTTTCCTGGCCACTCGGCCTACGCGGTCCGCCTCGCTGAAGAGCCGCGCCGATTAGCCGCCTTCGCGGGAGGGCGCCCTCGGCGCGAACGTGTTCGCCCCGGAGTAGGACCGGCGATCTTGCAGGTAGGTCTTCAGACGCTTCAAAGTCTCCCGCCAGAACTTCTTGGCGTGGCCCCCCTTGCTGAGCCGTTCGAGAGGGCCGTAGTTTGCGCTAAACGTGAGCGTAACGCGGATCATCCCGGGCGTCAGTTCCGACAGGCGCCACTTGATGCGCTCGCCCCTGATTGCCCGGAACGGTCTCTCGATGACCTCCGCCTCCGCCTCGTACCATAACTCGACGTCCGCGATCACGTGCTCGTTGTGCTCGCCGTTCACCAGGAAGGCGACGCGCTGGCCCGGAAAGAATTTGCCCGTTTCGTTCGTCGGTCTCGGCTCGACCTCTCGCAGGTTTGTGACGGAGTCGGGGAAGTAGTGGCCGCGCTCCATCAGGTCCCCGACGATTTGCAGCGCCTTCTCCCGCTCGGTCAGAGCGTCAACGTGATCGGTGAAGGAGAACATTCGCGCCCCGGATTATGCATCAACCGGCGGGTCCGCACCGTCAGTGAAGGCCGGAATCGACCCGAAATAGGCCTCCCGGACGTCCTTTAGCGCCGTTCGCAGCAGGGACCGCGAAGGCGCGGCGATCTGCATGTGGCGGCTCGCCGCGTCGTAAGTGCCGACGCAGTGCAGGAACAGGCCGCGGTCATGCGCCAGGTCTCGAAGGGTTTCGAGTCTGCTCTCTCTCACCGTTTCAGACGAGACGCCGATGAGGACGCGGCCGGGCATCTCGCCGAACAGCCGGGCGTCGGTACGCGTCGAGTAGGTCCACGGGTTGGTCTGGGTCTCGGCGTCGAGGATCGACCTTCGCACGGCTTCCGAAGGGGGCGTCCGAGTCGTCGCCATTCGGTCGAGAACCGGTCCCAGGATGTGTCTCTGAAAATGCTCGTCCGCATCCATTAGGGCGAAACACCCTGCCTCGCCCACGACGCACATTTCGGCCAGCGCCACCGCAAACCCGCCGTCAGACAAGTCATGGGCGCACTCGAGCAGGCTTTCCTGGGCCGCAGCCGCGAGGAATTCAAGCAGTCCTTTCTCCGTCTCAAGATCGGGCGGTTGCGGCGCGCCGTCATCCACGCCGTGTTGCACGCGAAGGTATTCGCTCGCGCCGAGGGCGTGCTGCTTGGCCGCGTGGCCGAAACCGTAAACGAGATAAATGTATCCCATCCCCTTCGGGAAACCCATGCCGAGCCGTTTTGACGCGTCATCGAGAACGCCGACGACTCCGATAGTCGGTGTCGGCAGAACCTCGCCGTCAGGAGTTTCATTATAAAAACTCACGTTGCCGCTGAGAATCGGGACGTTGAGGGCATCGGACGCCGACGCGATTCCGCGCACCGCCTCTCTGAACCGCCAGAAGACGTTCGGGTCGTTCGGGTCGCCGAAGTTGAGGCAGTCGGTCGCCGCGACCGGGCGCGCGCCGGTGCAGGCTACGTTGCGGGCCGCTTCGATCAGCGCCAGTTGGCCTCCGACGAATGGGTCGGCGTAAGCGTAGCAACTGTTTCCGTCAATCTTCATCGCGATCCCTTTCTGCGACCCCCGAAGGGCGAGGACGGCGGCGTCCCCGTCGCCGGGCCATAGCGAAGTGCGCGTCTGAACCGTGTAATCGTATTGCTGATAAACCCACGCCTTCGATGCGATGCTGGGGCTTGACAGAAGTTTCAGGAGCGTTCGTTCATAGTTGGACGGCTCGGGCAGTACGGAGACATCGAAACGAGCGGCCGAGTCAACGTTGCCCGGTTTCTCCGCATGAAGGTCCAAAACCGGGCAGCCTTCGGAAATGAGGCCGGCCGGAACGCTTGCCTCTGTTTCACCTTTGTGCACGACCGTTACGATTCCGTCGTCTGTTACGCTTCCGATAACGACGGCCGGGAGGCCCCATTTCTTGAAGACCGCGAGGACCTCTTCCTCACGCCCCTTTTGCACGACGGCAAGCATCCGCTCCTGGCTTTCGCTCAACATTATTTCGTAAGCGTTCATGGTTGGGTCGCGGAGGGGCACCCTGTCCAGGTCAATCTCCATCCCCACGCCGCCGCGCACCGACATCTCGCACGTGCTGCACGTTAGCCCGGCGGCGCCCATGTCTTGAATCGCGATTATCGCGCCTGTTTCCAGCGCCTCCAGAGTCGCTTCGATCAAAAGTTTCCCCGCGAACGGGTCGCCGATCTGCACGTTCGGGCGCTTCGCTTCGCTCTCTTCGCCCAGCACCTCGCTCGCGAACGTCGCGCCGTGGATGCCGTCCTTTCCTGTTTCGCTTCCCAAATATAGCACCGGGTTTCCGGGCCCCTTCGCCTCTGCCGTCGCCACCTTGCCGAGCGCCACTTCGCCGACGCACATTACGTTCACTATCGGGTTGCCGGCAAAACGAGGATGAAATGAAACCTCTCCGGCGACCGTCGGCACGCCGATGCAGTTGCCGTATCCGCCGATGCCCTGCACCACTCGCGTGAACAGACGCCTGTCTTCGCCGTTCTCCGGATCGGTTATGTCGCCGAACCGCAGCGAATCAAGGCACGCGATGGGCCGCGCGCCCATTGACAGAACGTCCCGGATGATGCCGCCGATGCCGGTGGCGGCGCCCTCATACGGCTCGACCGCCGACGGATGGTTGTGGCTTTCGACCTTGAATGTGATCCCGATGCCGTCGCCTATGTCCACGACGCCCGCGTTTTCCAGCCCTTCGCCCTCTACGGCCTCGCGGTAGCGGGTGAAATACTTGAGAACGTTCTTGCTGGATTTGTAACTGCAATGTTCGCTCCAGAGGACGGCGAACATGCCCAGTTCCGTGAGGGTGGGCTCGCGGCCGAGCCGGCGGCGAATCATCTCGCCTTCGGCGTCGGAGAGCCCCATCTCGCGGTGCACTTCCGGCCCTGTCACTTCCAGCGGCATGTGGGCATTATATCTGGTGAATGACGACTGGCGATAGACGATAAGCGATTGCCGATAGACGACTGACGGTGCGGGATACGCTCTCCCCTGGTCTGCGTCCTGCGTCGATGAGTAGCCGCATCCTGTGTAGGGGCGACTCGACCGGAAGGGGTTGGCTTCAATGTGCGCGGCCGAGAGTCGCCCAAGCCGTGCTGGAAACTGGAACCCGAAAACAGAAAACCGGAACCTACGCCCCTTCCCCGATTGGTCGCTTGCGGCCGGCGTGCATGGTTGAAAGCCACCCTCGGTGCGAGGAGAGGCCGGGCCGCCGTTCCGAAAACTCGACCCGGAAGACCTCGCCGAAGCCTTCCACTTCCACCGGTTCCATCGAGCCTCGCTCCCAGCACTCGCGCGCGGCGGACTCCACCAGAAATCGAGCCAGCGTTTTGTGGTCCAGCGGCACCTGAACCATTTCGATGTCCGGAAGGCCCGCCTTCGCCATTCCGCGCGTGAAGGCGCGGCCCGCGTCCGGCGTGTCTTCCCAAACCGTGCGCACTTGCAGTTCAAACCGCGTGGCGTCGTTGTCCGCTTCAAGTTTGTCGTACAGTTCATCGGCGCGGGTCAGTTTGGCCGCTTCTACGTCGTAAACCGCCGGAGCGTCGCAGAGGCCGGCGACGGCGTCCGCCGCGTGCGTAACGAATTGCAAGTATGCGCGGTCTTTGAGCGGGACCTCCGAAACGAACTGCACTCGGATGGCGTTCGCCGTCTCGCCTACAAGCGCCGCCACTTCCAGAAGGTCGGCCGATTCTCCGTCGGCAATGATGTCGGGCCGGAATAAGTATGGGTTCCTTTCACGCTTTGCGAGGCCGATGTGGAAGCGCGCGTCGTTCATGGTCAGGCCCTCTTTGTCGCCGACCGGGGGCCCCTTCTTTCTGTGCGGGTTCTCCATTACCAGACGCGTCATAAGTTCTTTGTCGTCCGGCCTCTGCTTATCGTTTGTATACACCCAGAACTCAACGTGCACAAGCGGGGGTTTGGCGCCCTCGGTGCGGCGCCGGAGAAGGAGCCGGACCGCGCCGCCTATAACCAACAGAAACAGAAGGCCCCCAAGGGCGATCAGCAAACCTCTCTCCCTTCAATCCACGGACGCGCCGCTTCCAATTCGTCGTCGGTGAGCGTGGCGAGACAGCCTTCGCAAAGCCCGGCGGCGGTCACGTTGGGCGACAGGCAGACCATGCAGCGGCCCTTGCGGCGCGCGAGGCGCACGCGCTCGCGCGTATTGAGCGCGAGCAAAACGTCCCCTCGGTCTATCCCTTCGCTGTTGTACCGCCGCATGCGGGGAGATTATGGATGATGGACCGGCACAGTGACTGTTCGTCGCGAAGGCGGATATCGTGCTGGGAGGCGAGGATCGGGCGAGGCCTGCTGCGGGCGGGGCCTGCGCTCCTCGATTCATCCTACGGCGGGGGTGCCACGCGTCCCCTAAGAGACAGGAAGACGGGCCCTGTGTCAGGCGAACCACGGCTGAACAGTTCGAACGTGGTAGGAGAGAGGGGCTTGTACTCGAACCGGGTCCGGCTGAGTGGGTCTTGGATTATTCGGGCGTCGGACAGGTCGGCCAGAGTCGCCGGCACGCGATTGTGTGTCCATCTATACTGGATGATCTTGCCATGGAGGCGAAGCAATCTGTAGCGAGTCCGGTCTTGGAGATGGACTCTTCGGAATCCCCTCCATATGATTCCTGACGTGGACTCAATCATGTCAAGCAGCTCTCTAGCGGCACCCGTGCCGGGCGTCTCTTCCGGAACGAGCCAGGACACATTCGCATCCCGCAGGTTGGATCGGATCTGCCGAAAATGATCGTTCAATGTCCGAATGACGTCCTGCTTTAACGCCTCCCTTTGCCCAACCGAGTGACCTCTGATAAGGCCGACCATAGGGGCAATGCGATCAGGCGCCGCAGCGGCTCCCGCTGCCGCGCGGAAAGCTTCTTCCACGATGTTGAGGATCGCCGTGTGGGTGTATGAGAGTGTCGTCTCTATGCCGGGTGTCTGATCCAGGATTCTATCGGCGAACGACTCCACCTTCGCCGCGTTGTCCAAGGACAGCTCTGGGAGATGGTCATTCAACAGGCTGAAGAATATGCCTCGCGAGCCATGCGCGAAGAAGGAGAACGAAGTCGGGCCGACCTCGACGCCTTCGGAGAACTGTAGAGCGTTCAACAAAGACTGCAGCCCTGCGGACGTCTTTCCATCAGCGAAATGGACGTAGGCTTCTGCATTGAACAACTTGGCGATCCTGGAGAACCCTGTGGCCTTTGCTTGATCCAGACTTGGCCTTCCCTCCGGGTAGGAGGCTTGCTTTGCGTTGCCGTTCCTGACCCATTCGAGGGCCTGTCCGTACCGACTCACGAGTTCGCGCTGAGCCTCCAAGAAGCTCCTGCCGCTGGGATAATACGCTTCGCCAATCAACTTGTCAAACTCCGGGCCCGCATCCAGGAGCCACTCCGCCGCGCGTGCATAGTCCTCAAATCCGTTCTGACCTTGGGAGGACAGGGCCACTGGCGCAGGACTCGCAGGCCCTTGTATGGGCTCGGGCGCGATGCAGTGTAGTGGGGTGATTATTGCGAGGCACAGTAGCATGCTCATTCTTCATTGTCTCCTAATCTCGCGCACTCCCCGCAATCGTGAATGTAGGTTCTCCGTAAGTGCGCGGTTCGGGGCGTGCTCAAAATCCTTACTGAGACCACCGCCCAACGTGTGGGTCGAGGCGATGCACCATCACCACCACAATTGTCCAGTATACAATGCCACCGGGGCCTTCAGCCATGTTCTTCCCCAACCGGCCTGCCCGCTGCCGGGGCATGGACCAGGGGATCGGTTCCAGCTGGTGCGCGGCATGGGCGGCCAATCAGAAACGGGCCGGAGAGGTGGAACAATGGATTGGAACCGGACGCGCGTCCCCAAATGCAGCCTCGGGTTCGGTAAACTCCGGCCCGTTAGGAGAACCCACACGGTGCGCCCAGGAACAGTCCAGTTCGAAAAAGGAGGGTCTCGGTAAGCGTTCTAAGGATCGTAGGCGGCCGCCCTCTGAAGGGCGCGGTCCAGGTCAGGGGAAGCAAGAACGCCGCGCTGGCGATCCTCTCCGGCGTGCTGCTCTCCGACGAGCCGGTCACCCTCAGGGGCGTGCCGCAGGTTTCGGACATCCGGATAAAACTGGACCTGCTGAGCCACATCGGGGCGGAAGTCCGCCGCGACGGCGACACGGTTTGGATTGACGCAGGCGGCATCAACAACACCGAGCCTCCGCCCGACCAAGTGCGGGCCATTCGGACATCGTTCTATCTGCTCGGGCCGCTGCTTGCCAGGTTGGGCCGCGCCCGCCTGCCCCAGCCGGGGGGGTGCAAGATCGGCGCCCGGCCCGTGGACTTTCACCTGAAGGGCCTGTCGGCGCTCGGCGCGCAAATAGAACTCGTCGGGGGGGCATACGAGGCGCGGGCGAAAAGGTTGAAGGGCGCGGAGATATACTTGGACTACCCCAGCGCCGGAGCCACGCAACACCTGATGGCCGCCGCCTGCCTGGCCAAAGGGCAGTCGGTAATAAAAAATGCCGCGATGGAGCCGGAGGTTGTGGCCTTGGCCGATTTCTTGAACCGGCTCGGCGCGCGTGTGGAAGGCGCGGGCACGAGTACGGTCACAATCTCAGGTGTAAATCGTTTGGGCGGCGGCGAGTATCGCATCCCGGCAGACCGGCTCCAGGCCGGAACTTACTTGGTGGCCGCGGCTGCCACCGCCGGCGACGTGACCGTGCACGGCGTGCTTCCGGAGTACCAGGCGCCGGTTGTGAGCAAGTTGAAGGAGGCGGGCGCAACCGTTGAAGAGGGCTCGGACCGCATTCGCGTGCGCGGAACGCGCTACATGCAGGCCGTCAGCATAAAGACCATGCCGTATCCCGGCTTTCCGACCGACATTCAGCAGCCTATGGCGGCGTTGCTGACCACTGCCCACGGCGTGAGCACCGTCGAAGAGAGCATCTACGAAAGCCGCATCGGGCACATAGACGAACTGAACCGCATGGGCGCAAAGATCCGGCTGGAGGGCCGCACCAGCGTAGTTACCGGAGTGGACCACCTGCACGGAACCGTGGTCGAGGCCACGGACCTGCGAGCGGGCGCGGCGCTCATCATCGCGGCCCTCATGGCGGAGGGCGAAACTGTCGTGAAAAACGTGCACCACATAGACCGCGGATATGAAGACCTCGAAGAGTCGCTGCGCGCGTTGGGCGCCGATATCAGGAGGGTTGCGTCCGGGGAGGGGGAGGCGGCGGCGTCATGGTCCGGTTAAGTTCGGACCTCGGCATAGACCTGGGCACGTCTAACATCCTCGTCTACAAAAGGGGCGAGGGCATCGTTCTCGAAGAGCCGACGGTTGTTGCCCTGAACGCGCAGACGAAGCGCGTGCTGGCCGTCGGTGAAGCGGCACGGGAGATGCTTGGGCGAACTCCCGGGCACATTCTTGCGATTCGGCCGCTCCGCGACGGCGTGATCGCCGATTACACGCACACTTTGAAGATGCTCGAGTTTCTGATAGACCGTGTGTGCGGGCGCCGGCGGTGGTTTCGTCCTCGTCTGGTGATGTGCGTTCCCGGCGGGTGCACAAACGTGGAGCGGCGGGCTGTGCTCCAGGCGGCCAAAGAGGCCGGGGCCGGAGAATGCTACACGGTCGAGGAGCCGATGGCGGCCGCGCTCGGGGCCGGCCTGCCCATCACTTCGCCCGGCGGAAACATGGTGGTGGACATCGGGGGGGGCACGACGGACATCGCCGTAATCTCGATGGACGGCCTCGTGTTGGGTGAGACCCTCCGCATCGGCGGAAACCGGTTTGATGAGGCGATAATCCGCCACATGCGCAGTGCGTTCAATCTGATGATCGGCGAGCGGACGGCGGAAGAGATCAAGGTGAAGATAGGGTCCGCATACCCGCTGGAGCAGGAGCTGCGGCTGGAAGTGAGGGGCCGGGACCTGATGGCGGGCCTCCCGCGCACAGTCGAGGTGTCCAGCGAAGAGGTTCGCGAGGCGCTTGCCGAACCGTTGCGCGCCATGACCGAAAAGGTGTGCTCGGTGCTCGAGCGGACGCCGCCGGAACTCAGCAGCGACATTATCGGACGGGGCATCGTCGTAACCGGTGGGGGCGGGCTGCTCCGAGGGATTGACCTCCTGCTGGCCGCCGTCACGGACGTGCCTGTCCGGGTCGCTGAAAACGCGCTTCATTGTGTAGCCATCGGAACCGGACGCGCGCTGGAAAACATCGCCGACATGCGGCGGGCGGCGGTGAGGTAGGTGGTTGACGATCTGACATTGTTCGTTTGTCCTTTGAGGTTGGAGGTCTGGGCTTCATGGCTCAGAGCAGGCTCAACCTCAGACAGAAAGCCGAAAACTGAAATCTGACCCAACTGACAAAGGAGGCTATCGCGATGGCAATCTCAGGATGTCTCACACTGTTCTCTCTGGCAATCGCCCAGGCCGGAGGGTATTCAGACGTTCCCGCCGAACATTGGGCCGCGCCGGCGGTCGGCAGCCTCGTTTCGGCAGGGCTGTTGAAGCCCGAGCGGGGTGAATCGTTCAAAGGGGATCAGCCGGTAACCCGGTATGAGTTTGCAGTGGTTATGGACCGCTTCGTCCGCGACATCCGGAAATCCTTCATCAGGCAGCCCAAGATGAAGACCATCAATGAGAAGAAGATAACGGGGCGCAAGGAGGACGGTTCGCAGGAAGCGATGGTTCGTCTCGCGCGCGAGGGATTCCTGCCCTATTACTCGCCGATATTTCATGGACCCAGCGATCATCTGACGCCCGAAATGCTGTCGGTCGCCCTTTCGCAGGTGGCCGTGAAGATCTCCGCGCTTTTCCGGGAGGAGCCGGTCGTTCCCCCTCCCTGGGCCTGCGTCAAGGAGTAGCCGCAATCTGTGTAGGGGCGACTCGACCGGAACCGGTTGGCTTCAATGTGTGCGGCCGAGAGTCGCCCAGATCGCGCCCATCGAACACAATGACGCGGCCCCTCTGACCGGTGAGGCATCTCTCTCTGAATGCGGCCCGATAGAAGCGGCTGAGCACTCGGCTGACCGGAGGCCGTTCGTGGACAGATTGGCTGCGAGAGACACGAGTTCACGCCGGTTGAGGCTTCGCCAACCTGTCCACGGCACACGATCTCGGTTTTACTCACTCGACGCACCCGGCGCACCCGGCGGCCACTCGCTGAGAGGTGATGGACAAAAAAGTAGCCGGGGGTTAAAGCTGACTGTTAGTTATCACCATCATGCCGACGAAGTACGTCACCAGCGTAATGGGTATGGCAACAAGCAGGGCGCCGGCAGCCAGAAGCCTGTAGCCTGCTGCGAGCCATACGGCTACAAGCCCCAAAAGCAAACTGCCTCCCATCGCAAGCATAACGACGGGTATCAATGCATCATTCTCTGTTCGTGTTGAATAGTAGTGTGCTGCCACAGCAACCACTATTAAGTGTGCAACGAAGGGTCCTGCACTAAGTAGCAACCAGCGCGCGGGCCGCTTATCAAGCACTCGTCGCGACCTGATATAGCCTACCAAGATCAGCGCCACCCCAGGCCAGAGCGCGTACCATCCACCGTAGATGGCGACCTCCCAACAGCCTACGAAGAGTTCCGAAAACTTGTGCCAGTAGTCCATTTGAATCCCTCACCTCTCGCAGAGGTGAGGGAGTTAAAACCTCTAAGGCACCGTGACCGCGCTCACGGTCGGCGAGACGGTCCCCACCCTCTGGTTCGAGACCATCCCCTGCACGCGGTATTCGCGCTGCTCGGGCTGGCCGGCGACGAGCGGGTCGGCCACGCCGGTGGCGGTGGCTTGGGTGGAAAAGTTGGCGTGAAAAGGAATCCGGTCGGCGAGGCGAGAGGGGTACCAGTGTTCGGTGGGCATTGGTTCAGGCCTCCCTGTTAGGTTGCCGTATGCTACCCGAACCCCGGAGGGAGGGCGCTGAGCGATTCTCCGCCCCCGCCAGACGATTCTCCGCCCCCGCCAGACGATTCTCCGCCCCCGCTGAACGATTCTCCGCCCCCGCTGAACGATTCTCCGCCCCCGCCGAATGCCGGAGGGAAGGCGGAGAATGGCAGAGAATGGCGGAGGGAGGCCGCCGAAGGCGGGTTCACGCAATCAGTCCGGCCCACCCGTCGATTTTCCGGGAGGAGGAGCCGGACGTTCCGCCCGCCTTGGAGGATGCGTAAAGGGCCTTGGGGGCTTAGCCGCCGCCGGGCGAGTGGTAGACGGTCCAGAAGACGTGGTCGAGGCGCGCTTGCCACGGATAGAGGAGGATGGGACCCGCCTCTTTATAACTTATCTTCGCTTTCATCGCTAAGGTCAGCGGCTGGATGAACCGTTCCGGGTTTTTGGTGATTACGATTTCGGCGATTGAGTCGGCGGTTGTGGCCGGGCGCGAGTCCACTGTCTCCCATCTTCCCGTAACGTAGTTGAACAGTTCGATCTTTTGGCCTATGTTCGGGATGGAGGCACTCGCTTCGAGTGTGAACAGAATCTTTCGTGGGTCCGGTATCGGTGACGTGCTTTCGACAACGACCTGCACGGGCGCTTCTTGGGTGGTGAGCACGAACCAGGGACGGACGACCAGGCGCGAGTCGTCGCTTTCGGTTAGGTCCGGCAGTCCGCCGGAGAGCGCGAGTCCGCGCAGGACCGTAAGACCGGTCGGCGCCGCCCTCTCCCAGTCGCGGAATGCATAAAGATACTTGTCTGAGCAGAGAATGTACAGGGTCCCGTCCGGTCCCAGGGTGGGCGAGGCAAACGTTTGCGTCGGGAAGTCGTACTGCCACAGCAGGGTTCCATCCGGCTTGATCGCGTAGACTCTCCCCAGCCGAGCGACACCGTGGACGGTAGAAACGTAGATCGTACCGTCGCCCCCAACGATGGGGGCCGAGAGCATCACATAGCTTCGTTCGAAATCGAACCGCCATTTCTCGGAGCCGTCCGGGTTCACCGCGTAAAAGAGTCCGACGCTCGACGTTCCGGAATAGGTCGTGCCGTCGTGGCCGACCGCGACGGAGTTGAGCATAGCCGCTCGCTCCCAGAACCGCCAGATAACGCTGCCGGTCGCCGCGTCGAGGCAGTAAAGGTAGTGTCCGGAGCCCACGTAGACTCGCCCGCTGTCCACCGGCGACGTTGACCCGCCACTCACCCAGGAGGTCCAGATGAGCTCGCCGTCTGACGTGCGGCGGCACCGCCACCCTCCTGAGGACTGACCGATGTAAAACCGCCCCTCGCTTTCGACCAACGACGGCGCGGAAGTTGTGATGATGTTCTCGCCCGTGCTCCACACTACGCTCCCGTCTCGAACGTCGCGCGCCCATATCTTTCCCAACCCACCGTAGTAGACAATCCCCTGTGAATCCACGACCTGTCCCATGGTCGGGATCGAGCCCGGCTCATACACGCTCCAGAGGAGGGCCCCTGTGGCGGCGTCGAGACAGTAAACGGTGTCGTCGTGTGCCCCGAAGACCAACCGCCCCTGCCACAAGGAGGGCGCTCGGCTCACGCTGCCGCCCGCGACGAACTGCCACTCCTATCTCTCCGGTTTCAGCATTGAGGGCGGTCACGTGGTCGCGTGCCGCCGTAAAGAGCCTCCCCTCGGCATCGAGCAGAGGGTTCGCCGAAAGGCCCACAAACACGTTGGTCGGTTCCACCCGCGTCTTCCATGCGAGAACGGGAACCTGGGGGCCGACCCAGTCGGCCCGCCCCAGGCGGTTGGGCGTCCGTCCCCATTCGGGCCACGGGTCCTGGGCCAATGCGGCCGCCGGGACGGCGGCAAGACCGACTGCGACCCAGCACCAAAACGTGAGCGTTCGGATAGGCTTTTCCCTCACTGCTTCGTTCTGACGGTCGAGTCGCCCGCCTTGTTCCACCCGCACGTTCCTCCCGCCGCCGGATTCGTAGGCGCGCCGGCACCGTCTCCCCGTTTGGCTGCACAGACCGCGGAGGCGGTGAGGCCAGGGTTACCCGCCGTCCAATAGCCGGTCCAACTCTTGCTGGGCGATGCGCGCTTCCGCGCTGTTCGCCGGGGCGGTCGCAATCGCGCGGCGCAGTTCCGTTTCAGCGCTCGCTCCCCGGTTCCGCCCCATGTACTCCTTGGCGAGGAGGATCATGGTCTGCGCGGCCTCCGACCTATAACTGTCTTCCATTGTGGTGCCGGCGGCCATGTCTATTGCCCCGGTGTACTTTTCGCGGCTGCTCTCCAACAGATTGACCCGTTCACGCGCGTCGGTCTGCCGCGCTGCGAGTTCGCGCAGCGCCCCCCCCGCCAGGGCGAACGAGTGCGGCTCAGTTGGATTCACGTCGCCGGCACTTACGAAATCTTGCAGCGCCGCGCCCCAGTCGCCGGCCTCGCCGTACGCTTCACCGCGTCGCATGTACAGCCGGCCGAGCTCATGCGAAACTGTATCCTTCAGTTTCACGGACGTAATGCTCTCATGCAAAGGGGTCAACATCTCTATGGCTCTGCCCGGGTCGGTTTCGCCGACATGCACGGCCTCCTCTACATCGTCCTGATACTGTTCTCTCTCAAAAGTCAGCCGCTGTTGTCTCTCGGCGGCGAGGTTCAGGCCCGCAACGATTGCGAACCCGAACACGATGAACGCGCCCCCAATCAGCACGACGAAAAGCGTTTTCCTGAGGAACTCGGACGCCTCCGGACTGAGCATGGGCCGGCGTCGTGGAGCGTCAGTCCATCCCGGTGGAAACGGCGTCGGAGGGGGGGCCGCGCCGGGTTGCGCCTGGCCGGCGGCCTGTCCATAAGGCTGGCCGTACGGCTGTCCATAGGGGGGGGCGACAGGCGCGCCCGGTACATTGTATGTCGGTGGGGCGCCCACGTACGGCGGGGGCGGAGCGGGCACATGCTGCGCGTATGGGTCCAGGGGCGCTCCGTAAGCGGACGGATCATAGGGACTGGGTCCAAACTGGGCGCCCGGCTGCGTGATAACCGGCGGCGCGGGTCCTTGCGCCGTAAGCGGGTCTCGCGTTAGAGAGTCGAGCGCCTCGCGAAGCGCCTTCGCCATAGCCGGAGCGCTGGCGTAGCGCTGGTCGGGCGCTTTGTCGAGGCTCCTTCTGATCACCTGCGCGATGGGGAAACTGGCTTGCGGAGGGTCAGGTGGATCCGTGTGCGTGATGGCGTGCGAAATCGTGACGACGCTGTCTCCCTTGAACGGTTTTTCGCCGGAGATCACTTGGTACAGCACGACGCCGCAACTGAACAGGTCGCTGCGCGCGTCTATGTCCCGCCCAACCACCTGTTCCGGAGACATGTAACTTGGCGTGCCGAAGATCTGTCCATCCACCGTCAGCGACGGCTCGAAAGTGAGGCGCGCGATGCCGAAGTCGGTAATCTTGACGTGACCGTCCGGAAGCAGTTGGATGTTCTCCGGCTTTATGTCCCGGTGGATCACCCCTTTGTCATGGGCGTACGCGAGCGCGTCCAGAATTTCCAGCGTAATGCGGACCGCCTCCTCCTGGGTCAGAAGGCCCTCGGCGTCAAGGCGGTGGCGGAGGGTCTGGCCCTCCAGATACTCCATCGCGATAAAGTGGCGTCCGTCCTGTTCGCCGACCTCGTATATTGTAACGATGCCGGAATGCGAGAGCGAACCGGCCGCTTTGGCCTCCCTACGGAAACGCGCCAGGCGCTGTTCGCGCTGCTTTTCCGAGGCGCCGGGCGGGAAGACCAACTCCTTCACCGCGACGCGGCGGTTCATCGCGGGGTCGTACGCCTCGTAGACGATGTCGTTGCTCCGCGCGATCTCCCGGATGATCTGGTAATGGCCGATCGTGCCGGATTCGGCGCTCATGCTCTTCCCACTCCTATTATGGTTCGACGGCGCTGTGGGGGTCCGAAGTTTCCTCTGGGACGCGTAATCCGGCGCGGCAGCATGGCGGGCGCCGGCCCCCGGATCGTCGCCACCTTCGTTCGGCAGGGGTTTTCCGAGCAAAATGGCGCAATGCTCCGGTGGGTCCTCTATTGGCTGGCGAAATTCCTGGCGGTGATACTGCTCGCGCTGCTGGGACCGGTCCGCGTCGTGGGGCGGCGGAACGTGCCGCGCCGGGGCGGTCTGCTGGTTCTCTCAAACCACATCAGCGACGCCGACCCGGTGGCTGTCGGTCATGCCCTGCCTCGTACGGCCTGTTTCATGGCGAAATCGGAGCTGTTCTCCGTCCCGGTATTTGCGGGGCTGATCCGGGCGCTCGGCGCGTTCCCGGTCCGGCGCTGGGCGCCGGATCGAGCGGCTATCCGCCGCGCGCTGGAGTTGCTGAAGGCCGGCGAGGCCGTCGTGATGTTTCCGGAAGGGCAATTGAGCGAAGATGGGAAGTTGCAGGCCATCCTTCCCGGCGCCGCGCTGATCATCAAGAAGGCGGGCGTTCCCGCCGTCTGTTGCGGCCTGGTGGGCACGAACAAGATCATGCCGTTCCGCAAACTTTTCCCTCGTCCGGCGTTCGGCGGAGTGCGAGCGCGATTCGGAGAGCCGAGGCGCTTCGACCGGGCGGATTCGCATGAAGCGATATTGGGGTGGATCGAGTCGGAACTGCGGCGGCTGACCGGCCAGTAGGCCTGCCTAATCGGTTGCCCGCTGGCCTGCGGCGCCGGTGGCGCCGCTCGGGTCGTTCGCGGCGTCCGCTCCGTTACGCAGCACGTTAACGCTGTCTACGATGATGAGGAACTGCTTGGCCCGCACAGACTGCTGCATGCTGCCGACGATGGACTCAACGTTATCGGTCCAGTCCTCCGTTCGAATAACTTTCCCCGTAATCTCCACCTCAACGGAGTTGGCGAACGTGCGATACCGGGCGAACACGCCGTCGGTCGCCTTCTGCAGTTCCGCTCGTGAAGGGCTGAGCAGTATCATGGGGATGTCGGTAAGCGTTCCGTAGTCCGAGCCGAAGAAGTCCCGTCGAAACTTTCCCCAGGCGATGGCGTCCTCGCGCGCTTCCTGCCCGCGCATCAGCCCGTGCCATTCGCTCGCCGCCTGTTGCAGCCTCCGGTAAACTTGCACGTCATAGGCGTCGGCGCGCGGCTCCGGGTCCGGTTCGAGGCTGCCGGCGAGTTTGTCCGTCTCCTGGAGGCCTGATACGATCGCCCGCCAGTCCACCTCCGGGTCGGGGACGAGCACGAAGTAGTACTCTTCCGTTTCGCCGTGAACTCTGTAACTCTCCCCTTCGCCGAGGATCCACGCCCTCACCTTCACGCGCTTTCCGACGTGCATGCCGAGCCGTGAATACTCCGTCTCGGTGGCTTCGCCGAGGACGACGTCTCCGTTCGAGTCGGCTGTCTCGTTATTGCAGCCGTACAGCAGGCCCAACAGCAGAAACGGCAGCAAGCGTCTCATCTTGGGCCTATCTTGACGCGAACCGCCCTGTTTCTTCAACTGTCCGGAGCGAGCGGTCGAAGAATGGCCCCGCCGTCCCCCGATTCGGATAGAATGATTCCATGGCAGTCGTTACAGGAAGAGAGATTGACCGAATCGCCGAACTGGTCGGGGACGAGGCGGACGACCTGCTGAAGCACGAGTGCCGCACGGTGGACAAGTCCCAACTCCACCTGCCCGGACCGGATTTCGTGGACCGCGTCTTCGCCCAGACCGACCGCAGCGCCCAGACGCTCCGCAACCTCCAGGCGCTCTTCAGCCACGGCAGGCTGTCGGGGACGGGTTACCTGAGCGTTCTGCCCGTGGACCAGGGGATAGAGCACAGCGCCGGCGCAAGTTTCGCCCCGAATCCTATATTTTTCGACCCGGAGAACATCGTGCTCCTGGCCGTCGAGGGCGGTTGCAACGCGGTCGCCTCCACGCTCGGCGTCCTCGGCGCGTGCAGCCGGAAGTACGCGCACAAGATTCCTTTCATCGTGAAACTGAACCACAACGAACTGCTGACCTTTCCGAACACGTTCGACCAAGTGATGTTCGCGAGCGTTGAGCAGGCGTGGAACTTGGGCGCGGCGGCGGTGGGTGCGACCGTCTATTTTGGAAGCGACGAGAGCAACCGCCAGATTACCGAGGTGAGCCAGGCTTTTCAGTTGGCGCATGAACTGGGCATGGCCACGATCCTCTGGTGTTATCTGCGCAATCCGGCGTTTAAGAAGGAGAAGGACTACCACGGGGCCGCCGACCTGACGGGCCAGGCGAACCACTTGGGAGTCACCATCGAGGCCGACATCATAAAACAGAAACTCCCCGAGTGCAACGAAGGGTATCAAGCAGTGAGCAAGGGGGGGGAGAGTTATGGTAAAACCCACGATAAGGTGTATTCGGACCTGACGACCGACCACCCGATTGACCTCACACGGTATCAGGTTGTGAACTGCTATATGGGCCGCGCCGGGCTGATAAACAGCGGCGGCGCGTCCGGAGAAAATGACCTGCAGCAGGCCGTCCGCATGGCGATCATCAATAAGCGGGCGGGCGGCATCGGCCTCATCAGCGGCCGAAAGGCGTTCCAGAAGCCGATGAAAGAGGGCGTGGAGTTGCTGAACGCGATTCAGGACGTTTATCTCTGCCCGGACGTGACAGTCGCGTAATCACCTCTCCCCCCTGGCCCCCCTCTCCCTTTCGCCGGTGCGAAAGGGAGAGGGGGGACTCCATGCCCGGCCTGTGGTGCGAAACGGAGAGGGGGGAAGGGGATGGAAGGAGAAGCCCGGGCGCGGAGGGAATTGGACGTGTAAGATGATCACCGAAACGCGCCTCTTCGATTTGTTCAAGGACCTCTGCCTCATCAACGCCCCGGCGCTCCAAGAGCGCGAATGCGTGGAGTTCGGCAAGCGATATCTGAAGGCGATGGGCCTCGAAGTGTCGGAAGACAACGCGGGCGAAAAGATCGGCGGCAATGCAAACAATGTAATCGCGAAGCTGCCGGGCAACAAACCGGGCGCTCCGGCGATCTTCTTTTCCGCGCACTTCGACACTGTGGAGCCGACCGAAGGGCTGGAAATCGGCGAACGGAACGGAGAGTTCTACAGCAAGAGCGACACGATCTTGGGCGCCGACGACAAGGGCGGAATGGCACCGGCAATCGAGGCGGTGCAGGCCATCAAGGAGTCGGGTGAGCCGCACGGAGACGTCTATCTGATACTGTCCGTCGCCGAAGAGATCGGCCTGAAGGGCGCGTTCGCGTGCGATATACAACAGATCGGAGTGGATTACGGCTTTGTCTTTGACACCGGCCCGCCGGTCGGATCATTCGTTAACCATGTGGGGACGCATGACAAAATCTACGCGCGGGTCATCGGTCGTCCGGCACACGCCGGAAAGCATCCCGAAGACGGCATCAACGCAATTCAGGCGGCGTCCGCGGGTGTGGCGAAGATGAAACTGGGCAAAGTTGATGAGGACACAACCGCAAACGTCGGCACAATCGAAGGCGGCACAGCCACAAACGTCGTTCCCGCCGAGGCGAACCTAACGGCCGAGGCGCGCAGTCTGGACGTTGCTAAATTGGACGCGCAGGTGAAGCACATGGTGGACTGTTTCGAGGCCGGCGCTGCAGAGCATAAAGCGAAGACCGAGATTCGCACCGAGCGGATGTATGACGGCTATCTGGTCGCCGAGGACGCGGCGCCGGTGCGCGTGGCGCTGAAGGCGGCCGCCAATATCGGCTTCCGGCACGCTCTGCGGTGGACGCTCGGCGGCAGCGACGCGAACGCGTTCAACGCAAAAGGGGTTCCGTCCATCGTCGTCGGCACGGGCATGAAAGAGATTCACACGCACGATGAACACGTGAGCAAGAAGGACCTCTCCGACCTCGCGCTTCTGGCGATAGAACTCATCCGCGTTGCTGCGAGGGGTTAGACGCTAACCTTCTTCCCTGGAGCGGTCGAACACGATTCTCCCTCCGACGATCGTATAGTCAACTCGCGCTTCCAGCCACTCGCTCGGTTCGGTTTCAAACAGGTCTGTATTGAGCACCGCCAAGTCAGCGAGTTGGCCCTCTTTGATCCGTCCCTTGTCGTTTTCCTCGAACGAGGCATAGGCGCCGCCGTACGTATACGCGCGCAGCGCTTCTTCCAGAGACAGTCGCTGTTCAGGGAACCACCCCTCCGGCGGCGTTCCGTTGATCGTTTGCCGAGTCACGGCGGCGTACAGGCCGAAAAGGGGATTCACAGGATAGTAAGAAGCGTTCGTGCCCGGCCAATCGGAACCGAAAGCGAGGGTGCACCCTGCGTCAATAAGCGATCGGAACGCATACGCCCCCTTGCACCGTTCATGCCCGATCCTCTCCTCCATCCAGCGCATGTCGTCGGTGCAGTGATACGGCTGGACCTCGGCCACGACCTCATGCTGGCCGATGCGGTCGAAATCCTTCGGGTGAATAACTTGCGCATGGACCAGGCGGAACCTGCGGCTCCGTGTGCCGTTATTCTTCTCGATTCTCTCCAAAATGTCGAGCATGATGGAATTGGCTTCGTCGCCGATGGCATGAACGCGCAGTTGTATGCGCGCTGCGTCTGCGGCGGTCAGCATCTCTTCGAACTTCTCCAAGTCGCCGGAGAACTCGCGCCATCCCCCTCGCCAATTGGGAACGTCAGGCGAGTTGTCGTCATACGGTTCGAAGAACCGGGCGCTGCGGCCGCCCATGATTCCGTCAATGTGCGTTTTGATCGTTCCGAAGCGAACCCATTCGTCTCCGGCGCCGACCGTCCACTCCTTCTCGATCATCATTTCATAGTCGCTCAACCGCGAAGGGCTGAAGTGTATCCTGCAGGTCAACTCTCCGTCTTCACGCAGCCGGTCATAAACGTCCAGTTGGTCCAGAGGCGACATGTCCTGTACAGTCGTTACGCCCCACCGCCTGCATTCCAGCAGCGCGCCGCGCGCCTCGGCCATGCGTCGCTCGAACGACTTTTCGGGAACGCTGCCGAGAGCGGCCTGCAGTTCCTCTTCCTTCAGGATTCCGGTTTCCGACACTATTCCCAGTTCATCAAGAGCAGCGGCGTTGGCAAGCCCCATCGCGCGGTCGAACCGCACCACGAGTACTGGATGGTCCGGAGTGTGTTCGTCAATGAGCGATCTCCTGGGCACGTATTGCGTTGCAGTGCTCTCGCCGCCTTCTGACCCCATCGCCCACGCCTCATAAGCCCCCCAGTCTCCGCCGGTGATCCATGAGCCTTTCGGCAGCCGTTCCGCCGCCGCTTGAATTCTCTGCCGGAAACCCTCGTCGTCGTTCACGTCCAGCAGGTTTACGCCCAGAAGAAGGCCCCCGGCGGACGCGAAGTGCACGTGCGAGTCGTTGAAGCCGGGGATCACCAGCCTTCCGTTCATGTCAAGAGTTTTTTTCGCATCGGGCGGCGTCCCGCTTCCGACCGCCGTTATGCGGTCGCCACGCACGGCGACCCACTCCGCGAACGGTTCCCCTTCAACACCGGTCCAGACCTTTGCGTTGGCCAGAACCAGGTCGGCGGTGTCTGCCGAACTCTCTTCTGGGACGCCGCAGCCGATAGAGAAGGCGAGTGGGATACCTACAAGCAGCATTGTCGGCCTCATGGTGCGGCGATTATACGCCGGGCCCGCATCCGCATTGAAACGAAGGGGCGGCGCCCGCCGTCAAAGAGCGCGTGGACACCAGCCCGGTCTACGCCTCGATCGGAGGCGCGTCGGGCCCGGGAGAGGCTTCTCGCCGGGCAGCCACTGCCGTCGGTGAGACATTAGACGCGGACCAGTCAGAACGCCCCTCATTGAAAGGTGAAGTCGAGAGTCGTCCGGGACTGCTGACTCGTCCTCGAACCTGCTCATGTAGAATCGTTACGAGCGGCGCGATATGAAGGAGATGAGGTGATGCAAGAAACCGGAATCGGACAGATCGAACACCGTCACGCGAGGCTGGCAAGGGCGAACCGGTGGCTCGGCTTCGCCTGTTCGGCGCTCGTCTTGCTGCTGCTTGCCGGGGCGGCGTCGAAGGCGACGCGGAACGGCGAAGCCGCCGCAGCGCAACGGTCTGTGCCGCTGACCGGAAGCGTAAAGCATATCGCCGCCGAGCGGTCTGGAGAACGGCAGGAGGCTGAGGTGATTCCCGTAATCCGCAAAGGGAATCAGAAGGACCGCTACGTGGGTCGCGGATGGGCGCCTTGGGGCTTCTTCGAGCGCGAGAGCGCGAAGCGTGGCGTCTTCGACAAAGAGTATGCCAGGGATAAGATACGGCGCTTCATTACGAAGTATGGAGAGAACGTCGTACGATTCAACAGCTGGAGAACGCCTTGGGGCGACAGCGGCGTCTCCTTTCACGTCTACCAAGAGCCGTATGCGGGCCTCTCGAAAGAGTTGCTGGCATTGCTGAAAGAGGAGGGGGTTACCGCTATCGTCTCCTGTTCGGCGTTCGACCGTCCGAGCAGATTCGAGAAGGTAGGCGGCGTTAAGGACGTTGTGACAGCCTTTCAGTATCAGCGGGTTGTCAGCGCCTTGATGAGTATGAATGAGCAGAATCGCGAAAACGCGGAGAAGCACGCCACGGGAGGGATCTCAGCCTTCGCCCCTTGGATTCCGGCCGTGTACGAAGACCTGATGAAAGCGGTGCGGAAGATGAGGGAGATTTCCCCTCCCGGAACAATTGGTGAGTTGTTCAATGAGAGACCCGCCGCGTGGGAGTTCAGCCCGTTCATCGAGGCAGAGGTCCGAATCATGGCCGGTATCTTCCCGAGCGTGGCGGAAGCGTTCGGCATGTCCGAACGACCGGCCGTAAGACTGACGAATCAAACGGCGGAGGCCCGCATAATGCAGGTCGCTAAGTCCGGTTACGCGAGAATGTTCAAGCAGTTCAACCACATCTGGGGCGGCAAGACAATTCAGGACCAAGTGTACCTCTGCCCGTTCATAGACCCCGATGCGTGGGGATACTCCGCGCATCCATATCCGTTCAATGCTCACGCAGAGAACGTCCGCATGGATAAAGAGTGGATTAAAAGGCTGAAGGATGCGGACGGCAATTCCGATGTCGTGGACTGCATCGGAGAGATCGGCGTTTCCAATACAATTCCCTATTGGGATACGACGCGTGATGTCATGGAGCGCGGAAAGTGGAAACTTACGACCGGTTCTCCGGGGCGGAAGTGGTACGTCGGAGACAAGGGAAGAGTTCTCGAGGATGTGGTTGACGCCGCTCTCGACCATATTCAGGTGAGCACAGGCAGACCGCCGAAATTGCTCATCGGCTGGACGGGACACAACGGCCGGCACGGCATGGACCCCAGAGTGTGGGAGCGAGACACGCATCAGGCCATGGTGAGAGAGTGGGAGAGGAAGACGAGCCGAGAGTATGACATCGGCTACGCTAACCTCTACCTTGATCCCGAACTCTGGGAGGTCTGGAAGATGATCGTCAAAGATTTCTGGGAAAGAGGAAACGCGTCCTCGACAGTGTATCTTCCTGATGACGCGCCGCCGCCCTGAGAAGCGGCGGACCTCCTCACTTCTGCCGGCTTCGCTGCGCGCCGGCTCGATCAGCGGACGGAAATCGCCGGCCGCATGCCGACTATGAGCCGTCGGGCGCTTTGAACCTCTCCGGGTCTATCTTCGCGCCCAGTTCCAGCCGTGTTATCCGGACGTCCTGAAACAGGGCTCCGCTTTCGAGCCGTTTCACGACTGTTCTCCAAATGAAGTGCGTCTTCGGGTCAATGTAATACTGAACGAATACTCCGGCGTCGGGAGCGGTTTCTTCTAAAACCGTCCACTCCTTGCCGTTCCAATTCTGCTTTTTGACAATCTTCAGTTGGCTGTCCTTCATGTTGCCGCCCACGCCGGTGGAGAGTTGCCGCTTCCAGTCCCAGAAATTGAAAGTCTCCAGGTTCGCCGGCATCGCCGCATTCAAAGAATCGATGCTGAACTTCTTCACCGATCGCTGATTAAACCTTGACTCGATAACCGTGACGGTCGTTCCGTCGCAATAGACATTGGCGGACATTCCGCCGGTCGCCTCGAGTTCCGCCCGGACGCGATTGGACTTTACATACTCCATCTTTATGTTGAGTGTGATGCCCTGCCCAGGCGCCGTAAACAGCAGCATGTTGACGGTCAACGATGCGCTCTTTACCGAGTTGTATGCGGTGCGCATGTTTGCGAGGAGGTTCTCCACCTCTTTGTCAGCGGCGACCGCGGCCGAAGCCATGGCAAGAATGGCGGTGAGGGCGAGTCCGCGTTTCATACTGTCAGTTTACACGTATCGGGCCCCGGCGAGTGCCGCGTTCGCCCGGCTGCGGGATAAACTGTGCGCGTGAAACCCGCCTCCTGGGCCGCTGCCGTCCTGGTCGCCGCCGCGTGCGGGTGCAGCGAGAGCAACGATGCGCCCCCCGAGCAGAGCAGTCCGCCGACCCGGAACAGCCCGGCGCTGGATCCGCCGCCCGTGAGGCAGAGCGGGCGGCAGTTCCCCCTCGACAGTCTTCAAAGGGCCGATATCTCGGTGAATCGCGAAGAGCTGCGGGTTTACGTGGTGCAAGACCCCCCTCAGCAGCAAGAGGGTCTCATGTACGTGAAAGAGGACGAGTTGGGCCCGGACGAGGGAATGATCTTCGTTTTTCCGGCATCGGACTGGCGCGGCTTCTGGATGCGCAACACGCCGATACCTCTCGACATCGCCTATCTGAGGCCGGACGGCACGATAATCAACGTCCTCACAATGCGCCCTTACGACGAATCGCGATACTTGTCGGACGAGAAAGCGAAATACGCCGTTGAGGCGCGCGCGGGATGGTTTGAGGCGCGGGACGTGGGGCCGGGCGATCGTTTCGACCTCACCGGATTGCCGGAGTAGGTCCTCAGCCGGTTTTCCAGACGTGCTTGCCCGCTTGGAAACGCTTCTGCCACGTGCCGCCGCCGATGGTTACAACCAGCGTGAACGGTCTCTCGCACTCGACATCAATGACGGTCGCTCCGGCGCGCGAACTTCGCTCGCCCGCCACCAGGCTGACGGTGTTGTCGGCGAAGCGCAGGCCCTTCAGGCCGTGCCGGTCGCGCCGCCAGATGTTCCAGCGGACCTCGCCCTCGGCCGCGCTCACCCGAAAGCCGAGCAGCGCCTCTATCAGGCCGGCTATCGCCACGAAACCGGCGTCGGTCGAACCGGGTATCGCAGTGGGCGCGGCCGCTCGCGTGTCCGGCCC
>JADFGT010000159.1 GCA_022567555.1 Armatimonadota bacterium
GGCGAAAGAAGCGCAAGAACGAACACTGAACATTTTACTTTTGGGCCGAATCCGGCTAAAAGAGGGCAAGCGCCGTTGCTGCGGCGCATGCCCATCAACGCTCGTCTTGAAAGGAACCCGAGCGATGACGAAACGTGATACCTACAAATATCAACAGAAGATCGGCAACAAGATCATGCATGGCGGAATCACGGACGATCTTGAGCGTCGCGAGAAGGAGCACCAACAGGAATGGCCCAAGAGCCACATCGACCAAGTCGGCCGCCGTACGACGGAAGAGGCCGCCCGTAAGTGGGAAAAGGATAAGGGCTACACCTGACTCGTTGGTCCCCGTCGCTATTCAAGCGAATCGTTTGGATCAGCGACGGGGCCACATTTGAACCGCCCTCCGACAAGACGGGCACAAAGCCAAAGCCAAGCGTGTGCCGGGGTTGCAAGAAACTCATAGATACATAATCGCACACTCATTCCGCGTGCATTCATTTTCCCACTCACATCAGGTTTGACGATTATATGATTAGCGAAGCCACCATGAAGTGAGGCCAACAACCAAACTCGCCACGGCCACCCAGAAAATCATATGAAATCGACGTGTTGCCAGCTTTTTCCGCTGCGCTCCCTTCTCATACAACCAATCGAACACGGCTTGGCGTTTTTGGCTCGCTTTATCGCCCGCTTGATAGCCGCCACTGCTGATCCTGTGACGCACGACTTCTTCGGTCGTTTTCTCGAACTCTTCGACCCACCGCTTCCGATCCTCAGGATCAATCTCAACCATTCGACTGCCCGCTTGAACGACGAGTGCATTTTTTCGATAGCCCCGGCTCACTTGTCCGGAGTTTTCCTCTTTGGCTTCTTGCGTTTGGGTTGTACGCTCTTAACCCGCTCGCGCTTGGGGCGCGGTTGGGGCGGTGTTTTTAGAAGTCTGAGCAACAGCGTATCACGGCGCTGCTGATCCATCTCAGGTTTGGGGGTCACTATGTCATCCCGTAATCGTGGCAAACCAAAACCAACATTGCGCGACCTTAGCCGAATTCCGCTCACACAGGAAGAACGCAACGCCGTACACCAGGCGCTACTAGACAACGAATCTCCGATTGCAACCGCGATCCTTGGTGCAACGATTGTGGAGATGGAACTTGAAACCGAGTTGCGCGCCCGCTTTTCCCGCAAGGACGACGACACGTGGAAAGAGTTAACCGGCGATGTCGGCCCACTGGGTACATTTAACCAAAAAATCGTTGCTGCCTATGGATTCCGCATTTTGGACGACGTTCTACGGGACGGCATGAACACCGTCCGACAGATACGTAATGCATTTGCTCACAGCAAACGACTAATAGATTTCAATAACGACCTTGTCACGCACGAACTCAGTCGAGTGACCCTCCCCAAGGGGAAACGGAGCAACCTATACAAACAGTTTTCGACAGTACGAACACTCAGGGAAGGGGCACGGAACGCTTACGTCCTTCTCTGCCTAGCCCTGACCATTCAACTCATGGATAGAAAGAACAAGCGAGACAAGGCGAAAGTTACCCGTGTACGGCGCAATCGTCGGAAGGCTCTTGTGGAAGCTCTTCGACAGACTTCCTCAACAGATGGAACAGTCCCTCTAGGACTGTTAGCGGGCTATCAGCCCGTCGATCCCAGCCAGACAATTCTCGGAGCATTCTCTCGCGTAGTGCATCCGCCGGAAACCACGACGCCCCGCAAGAGGAACAAATAATAGAAAGGTCAGCGTCCGCAATGCTCTTGGACAATGGAACCTCGCAGGTGGTACGTCAACCAGATAGTTCCCTGAACGACCACACGTCGGCATCTGCGGGATAGGCCCGTCGTCGCCTGCACAGCTAGTCATAGGCTGTGTCCAGCACGTCATCAGAAGTAAGTTCTGCTAGGATTGCCATGTACGGTATCGCCCCAATTTTTGCACATCCCAACTTCCGCTTATGGCTATGAACAGACATCCAGTCGCCCGAAATCGACTTCCGCTTTACCCCCGAAAGCCGACATTCTCGTGGCCGTCGCTGACTTCCGGTTGTGACCCAGAGCGGAACTTCGCGCCGCCTTTGGCCAAGGGGGTCATCGTCCGCCAGACCTTGGCGGCAAAGATTGCCGTTGAAGTCGAATCCGTAATAGCGCGGTAGGTCGTCAGCCATATCGAAACAGGGAATCCGGACTAATCCAGGGATTTTCGAACTATGGCCGCGACCTTCCGGCGCGCTTCCTGGTCGATGCCGGCGACGAAGGGGCCCCTGTGGTCCGTCGTTTCGATCGGCTTGCCGGCGAGGTCGGTCACGTCGCCGCCGGCGCCCCGGACCAGCATGATCCCGGCCGCCAAGTCGTACGCATGCGCCGCGCGCCTGGACCAGAGGTTGACGTAGACGAAGCTTCCCTTCGCGGCTTCCAGCATCGCCCACAACGGGGATCCGCCAGGCAGCTTCACCATGTTCACGCCGCCTGCGCGCCATGCCTCGAAGAGGCCGCCAACCACGGCCTGGGCGTCCCGGCTGGGCTGGAGATTAACCAGAAGGGCCTGACGCCGAAGCCGCTCGCCGGGAAGCGGGAAAGCCGCATCCTCCTCGCCGAACAGGGAGATCTGGAGAAGCCGTGTCCCGGTATCGCGGGCGGCGTAGGCAAGTTCTCCGGTTGCCGGGTTCAGGACCATGCCCAGAAAAGCTTCGCCGTCGTGGAAGAAAGCAAGACCCGTCGTGCAGGTTTCCGTGCGGTTGACCAGGGACCAGGTACCGTCCACCGGGTCGAGCGCGACGGCGAATCCCCGGAGCGGCAGGGCGCCGCCGGACTCCTCGCCGACGAAGCCAGCCTCGGGACAGAATTCCGTCAGGCGCTCACGAACGAAGGCCTCGATCCGGCGCTCAAGGGCCGTGACCGGCGAGCCGTCCGACTTGAATTGGACCCCCTCGTCCATCGGCCGAAGGCGCATGCCCCGGACCATGCGCCCGGTCTCGAGCAGCACGCTCAGGCCGAAGCGCAGCCACGCCGCCTGGTCGCCGGCGGTGCCGACGATGGCGTCCGTTCGGTTGCCCTTCCTGTGGGCGTCGACGCAGGCCCGTTCCAGTTTCGTCAGGGTCACGGGCGCTCACCCCGTTTTGGCGAGCAGCGACACCGCCAGCTGTTTTTCGATTCTCTCGGTA
>JADFGT010000085.1 GCA_022567555.1 Armatimonadota bacterium
GTGTACGATGGTTGGATGTATAAGGGATTACATAGAAAGAAAGGGTCAGGATATTGGCCTTTGTTGAATTTCTGGATGGCTATTGTTTTAAACAAACAAGGAAGAAGAAAAGAAGCCATGAAGTATTATAATAAAGTTTTAAAGGAAACCGGCAAGCACATTCCTGAACAAATATTTGATAATAATATACAAAAAAGTATCTCACCTTTGTGTTGGAGCCATGTAATGCATATTTTAGCTACTAAAGAGTTGGGCTTAGATTAATAAAAAGCCACCTTTCGCGCGGCTTAATACGGTGGATTTATGTGTTATTTTTTATAGTATATTGCGGCCTCTTCTGGAGGTATAGGATTGATTATAACGCCAGAGCCAATTTCTACTCCAGCCCATACTGATCCACGAGGTATTATCTTCATGTAAAAATGTTGGTCTTCATCATTAATAACTTGGTGGAAGTAGTAGTTATATGGGAGACCAAGTTTTCCAATTTTTTTAAGTATTTTTTTAAGTATTTTTGCCCACGCTATATGCTCCGCATGGGTTAATTGCGTAACATTATCAAGATGGCGTCGCGGTAGAACCCGGTCTTGTCCAAGTGATCTTCCTCTGTTCTGCGGCAGGTCCGCTCGCCGCGGGCGCTGGTCGGCCGCGGCAATGTCGTCGCCCCAACCCTTCATTGCGTTCAGATCGCTACGAAGTTGTTCGAGCGCCGATCTCAGGCTGTCCAGATCGGAGGCCGTCAGATACTCGTCGTGCGAGTATCCCTTCAGGGCGTCAATCTGGCTGTTGAGGGCGTCAATCTGGTTGGTGACTCCACCGACCATGCCCCTTAGTTTCAAATAGGCCGCGTTGATGGCCGACGCCAGTTCATACCGGCTGGTCGGGCGGCCTCCCCGGAACAGTCCGTCCGGGTATCCGACCAGGATGCCCTCCCTCTTCATATTCAAGAGAGCGGCATACGCCCAGTGGTACTCGGGGACATCGGGGAAATTCTGACCGGAAGCCGACGCGAACAGGGCCGAGCCCAAGACCGCGCCGAAGGCCAGTTTCAGCGTTCGATTCATCGGTACTCCTCCTTGAGAGTTTTCCTTAGGGTCGAACGCCTCCTGGGGAGCCCGGCCGGCTTCCGTTGAAGTAACCCTTCGTTATCCTCCAACCGCCGGCGCCTGCCCCACATTCAGCGTACGACCGTTCCGTGTGCCCGGCCACAGAGGGCCGGACTCCGCGCGATTATACTTGTCGGGCCACGCCGTGTCAACCTTCAGGCCCGGAGGAGCCTGGGGGGCAGGCATCCACCGCAGGCTGAGTACAATCCGGCCGTGGACCCCCGGACGCCCGTAATTGGCCTCACCTGCGCCCAAATGGAGCCGCTGTTCGAGTCGGAGCCCCGTTCGCTCGTACGGGCCCGCCAACTGGCCGGCTGGGTCTACCGGAAGGGAGCCCGGGACTTCTCAGAGATGACCGACCTCCCGGCCGCAGCCAGGCGCGGGCTGGCCGAGCGCCACCTGGTCTGCCCCCTCCAGGTCCTCGACCACCGGACGTCGAAGGACGGCGTGCAGAAACTGCTGGTCCACGCGGGAGACGGACAGGGGTTCGAATGCGTCCTCCTGCCGTACGAAGACAGGGTCAGTTGCTGCATCAGCACCCAAGTCGGCTGTGCGATGGGGTGCGGGTTCTGCGCCACCGGCCTCGGCGGCTTCGACCGCAACCTGAGCCCTGGCGAGATCGTCGGCCAATACCTCCTCCTCCAGAGGCTCTCGCCCCGCCGGGTCTCCCACGTGGTCTATATGGGCATGGGCGAGCCGCTGCACAATTACGACGCGGTCGTGGCTTCGCTCCGGCTCTTCCGTGAGGAAGTCGGGCTCAGTTACCGGCGTATCACCGTTTCCACGGTCGGACTGGTACCGGAGATCCGGCGCCTGGCAGGCGAGCGCATGCCGGTCCACCTCGCCGTCTCGCTCCACTCGCCCTTCGATGAAGTCCGCAGCCGTCTGATGCCGGTCAACCGCCGTTGGCCCGTAACAGACCTGCTCGATGCTTGCCGCGACTTTGTGCGCGACACCGGCAGGAAGGTCACGTTCGAGTATCTGCTGATCGCCGGCGTTACGGATACGTCGGATCAGGCGGAGGCACTTGCGTCTCTGGTTCGTGGCTTCCCCTGCCTGGTGAACCTGATACCGTTCAACTTCGTGGACACACCGAACGGCCTGAAGCGTCCATCGGCCGCGAAGGTGCGCGCTTTTAGAGACGTGTTGGAGCGGCGAGGCGTCAACGTGACGCAGCGTATGGAAAGAGGGCACGACATCGCGGCGGCCTGCGGCCAACTGAAGGGCCGCCACGAAGGAAAACTCGCCAAACGGAGGCTGTCATAAAGTATTTCGCACTCCTGATTCTGAGCGCCGTCCTCCTGGCCGGGTGCATTCCTCCCGGTGGCTTGCCGGATGACCCCCAGGCGGAGGATTCCGAGGGATCCCCGGAATTCGTGGTCGCATCGAGCCAAATGAGAATGCTGGAGCGTGGCGAGGACGGTGAACCGTTATGGCTGCTTGAGGCCGAGAGCGCGGACGCTATCGTCGGTGAAGACGGCAGTTACGGCGACCTGAAAGGAGTCGTGCTGACGCTTTATCAGGATGGACGAGAGAGCATAACGATCACCTCCGAAACGGGTTGGGTACATCAGGCCGCCGCACGGTTCATTCTCGAGGGCGACGTTTTGGCCAAGAGCGCCGACGGGCGGTTCAGTCTAACGTGTGGCAGAATCAGCGGGTCGCCCGAATCCGGCTTGCTCGACGCTTCCGAACAGGTGGTGGCGACAGCGGACGGTATGACGCTGGGCCCGGCCGGCCGGGCGCGGGCGCGCTTTGAAACGCCAGGAGAAAATGAAATGAATACGGCGACAGCGGCGGCGTTCATTCTAACGTCGCTCGTCATGCAGGGAGGGGAAGCCTGGACTATTACGAGGGACAACGGCAACTTGGTGATTTCGGGCGTTACAGAGTCCAATACGCTCTTCGAGAAGGGCCGGCCAACGACGATCACCCTCGAAGGCGCGCCGGTCCAGGCAGTATGGAAACGTGAAGGGCTTCAATTGACCGGCCGTTCGTTGGTCGCCACGTTCCTGAATCCCGAGCCTGAAGGGCCCCGCTCGGAACGGCTGGAGGAAGCAACGGTGAAGGGCGGTGTCACAGTGGTTCTGGCGGGACGCGCCGGAGCGGAGGGCGTCGAGAGCGTTGGGTGGACGCTCAACGTCCAAGGGTCGCAGGCGTCGTTCAGTCGAAAAGAGGCGCTGATTAAGATAATCGGCGGCGTTACCGCCACAAGTGATCATCCGATCTTCGGCGGCGCACTCAAAGCCTCATCGGTGGAAGTTCGGCTCGACCGGGCCGTTCTGGACCGAGAAGGGCGGTTCGAGCCGGTGTCAATGGCTGCCATCGGCCCCGGAATCGAATACGAGTATAGCGACGAAACGACGACGCTGCGCGCCTCCCGTCTGGACCGCCTCGAAGTCTCGCTGGGCGAGTCGCCCGAAACCCGCCTCCTCGCGGGCGAGGGCTCTCCGTTCTTGTTGGAGTTCGCATCGTCAACCGGTGCGGAGAGCCTAATCGTTGAGGGGTTGCAGTTCACCGGAACGTTGGGCAGGGAGGTCGTGGACGAATTGGAAACTTGGCGCCTTCTGTCAGGACGCTTCTGGGGGGGGGTAGAGGTGACGGTGACAGGCGCCTCGGACGAGGAAGAACCGGACGCAGAAGCGCGGACCTGGACTATAAACATCAAGTGCCCGGAGATTCGTTATGACCGGAGGGCATCAACCATGGAACTGCTCGGCGGCGTTACTATCACCGGCGATCATGAAATAATCGGGCGGGGCGGCGGCACTGCTTACGGCCCGCGTGCAGTCATCACGTTTCGCCCGGACTCGTTCGAGCCAGCAGGCGTCTGGATGGGAGGCGGCGGCGACTAAGTATGGAGATTCGCGCTGACGGATTAGCGAAGAAATATCGGGGGAGGCGCGTTGTGGACGGGGTATCCCTTCGTGTTGAAAGCGGAAAAGTGGTCGCACTGCTCGGTCCCAACGGTGCAGGCAAAACCACCACCTTCAACATGATCGTCGGCTTGGTGAAGCCGTTGGCAGGCACGGTCTGGCTGGAGGACCGGGAGATAACCCGCTGGCCTATGTACAAGCGCGCCCGCGCGGGCATCGGCTATCTGCCTCAGGAAGCGTCGGTGTTTCGGCGGCTGACAGTCGAAGAGAACATACGGCTTGTGCTGGAACTCAACGGCGTTCGCAAGAAAGAGCAGAATGAAAAGATAGATCACCTCCTCACCGAGTTAGGGATGACAGACCTGAGGAAGAGCAAAGGGAGTGTGCTGTCAGGAGGTGAGAGACGCCGCGTGGAGATTGCCCGCGCTCTGGCAACCGACCCGCGCTTCATCCTCTTGGATGAACCGTTTACCGGAATTGACCCGCGAACCATAGAGGAACTGCAGAAGATCGTTCATGATCTGAAAGATCGCGGTATCGGCATTCTGATTACAGACCACAACGTCGGCGCCACCCTCGGCATCACAGACTGGAATTACATCCTCGTGTCTGGAAAGATCATCGCCGAAGGCGATAGAAAGACCATTGTAGAGAACCCTGACGTGAAGAAGCATTATTTAGGGGAGCAGTTCGACTGATGCTCTCGCTGCTTCATCGCCTCATCTATCGCGAAGTGATCGGCCCGTGGCTCTTCGGGGTGGCGATGTTTACGATGGTCCTTATGGCCGGGACCTATCTGTTCCGCTTGACCGACCTGCTCGTGAAGGGGATTGATCTGTGGACGGTTCTCGAACTCAGCCTGCTGTATCTGCCCGCCATCGTCGCAAAGACCTTTCCGATGTCCGTTCTCTTGGGGTGCTTGCTTGCGTTCGCGCGGCTCTCCAACGATTCGGAAATTGTGGCAGTGCAGGCTTCCGGCGGGAGTTTCTTCAACATCATGTGGCCCGTCGCTCTGTTCGGCTTCTCAGTGAGCGCACTCACCTTCGCATTCGGAGAAGTCGTTGTCCCGCCCTCCAGTCTCAAGGCGGTGAAGTTGCAGTTTGAAATATCCAAGACCCTCAAACTTGCGACGGGCACAAGTTTTTACCAGCCGCTATACATAGGCGGTAGGTTCAGGGGACATATCATGGCTCGAACCATCTCGCTTAGCACAGATACCATGTATGACGTGACCGGAGTGTGGTTCGATAAGGACGGCGAGTTTCAACTTATGTTTACGGCCGAAGAGATGTACTACGCGCCGACTGAGGAGTGGAGGCTGCGAAACGTCCGCATCTTCTACGACCCCGAGGCAAAGACAAGCACCTTCTTCGAGGACGCGGGTTCGCCCCCGGGCACGACGTTCGATTTCACACCCCAAGATGTGCTGACCTCCAGACTGAAAGACCCCGACGCGCTTGCAATGGCGGAGTTAGGACGCCAGATCAAACGGCTTTCGGGCGACCCGCGAGGCAACATGGCGCGAATCCGCGATCTGCAGGTCGGTTACTGGACGAAGGTGACTCTTCCGCTCAGCGCCATCGTATTCGCGCTGGTCGGCGCGCAGGCGGCCATTCGGCGCGGTCGTCAAACCGTCGGCGCCGGAGTGGCGGTCAGCATAACGGTCATTTTCATCTACTACTTATTGCACAACTACCTAACAATCGTAGCGAAAGGTGGGCTCCTGCATCCGGCCGTCAGCGCGTTCACGCCGGTTTTCCTTGGACTTGTGGCGGCCGTGGTGATGTTTTGGAACAAGAACCGTTAGGTGCGGAAAGATGGATATCTCTTCTCTCAAGTTCATAGTGGTCTTCATGGTGATGGGCGGCGTGGTCGCATATCTCGGCGATCGGCTCGGTCGAAAGCTGGGCAAGAAACGGCTGCGCCTGGGCGGTCTGCGCCCGAGACACACTGCGACTGCGGTGACCGTCTTCGTGGGCATGCTGATCCCGGTTATTACGACTTACGGAATTGTGACGACAAGCAAAGAGGCGAGAGAAGTTTTCGCTGAAGGAACGCGGCTCGTGAGCGAACGGGACAGGCTCACGGCTGAGGTTGGGAGCAAGCTTACTCAGATATCGTCCCTCAATCTCACGAGATCCCAACTCGAGAGTACGATCGAAAGACGGGAAACCGAGATAGAAAGACTGATGACCGACACCGTGCTCTTGGCACGCCAGGCGCAAGAGGCGGAACAGAAGCTTGTGCGCGTCAACAAACTTGTCGAAGAGGCCGTCCGTGAAAGGGAGAAGGTGGAGTCGCAGCGAGAAGATGCGCTGCAGCGCCTTGCTGAAGCCCAGGACGAACTCGTGGACGCCCAAGAACGTATCGGCGCCCTTCAGCAGCGGATAACCGGCCTTGAAGAGCAGGAACAAATACTCAACGGCCGGGTTGATGACCTTACCGAGCAGTTCGTGCAAGCGCAAGCGCTGGCTGCAGAAGCGGAAAGAGGCAAACGGCAAGCCGAGGCGGAACTGCAGAGGCTGCGCGATACGCTTCTGCAACTTCGCGAAACTGAGAGCAACCTGCGCCGTACCATCGGGAACATGTGGCAGGGCGTGCAGGCCGTTCGCACCAGCCAACTGCTGTTTCAGCGCGGCGAAGAACTCGCTCGGACAACTCTGCAAGGGGGGATATCGCCTCAAGAGGCGCGCGTCAGACTCACTGCGCTCGTGCGCGTCGCTAACGTGTCGGCGTTGGAGCGCGGCGTGATCCCCAATGAACAGGGGACGGCGGCCGCCATGCAGGAGCGCGTCAGACCGCTTCCGGACGGAACCGTTATCAGGATCCCCGTTGATGCCCAGGCGGATTCCATTGTGGATGCAATCGGCAGGACAACGCAGGACTTGGTGATGATCGCCACCTCGTTCTATAACTATTTCGACCAAGAAAAGGACCCGGTTCCCCTCGATGTCGGCGTGTTCTTCAACCGCGTCGTTTATGAGAAGGGCGATACTGTAGCGAGCATGATAATTGACGGAGCTCTTTCGGAGGACGATGTGCTGAACGAGATAATGGCGTTCCTAACGGCGCATGTCCGTGATAGTGCCGCGGCCCACGGAATGATCCCGGTCCACGGCCGCCCAGAGTCGTTGGGGCGCATCACGTTCGCCGAAATAACACGCTTGATTGAGCAGATTCGATCACACGGTGGACTCGTGATAGTGGAAGCGGTGGCTGCACAGAAAACGAAGTCCGCGGAGCCGCTGACGCTCGAGTTCCGCATTCGGCAGAGGCATGAAAACGGTTCTCGGAATTGACCCGGGCCGCTCCAAGTGCGGTGTCGCCGTTGTCCGGGGAGAGGGCGCTAATATGGCGATCCTCGAACGCAAAGTGTGCGATCTAAGCGACCTGCGTGAATTGATAATAGGGATCGCAGAGCGTCGAAACCTTAACATGGCCGCAGTGGGAAACGGCACGAACTCAAAAGAGATCCAAGAGATTGTGCGCGAAGCGTTGCCCGCTCTCTCCGTACTAATCGTGGACGAACGAGACACAACCCTGCGTGCGCGTGAGCGCTACTGGGAGAGCACACCCCGCAGGGGCTGGCGGCGTTTATTGCCCAGCAGCATGCAGGTGCCGCCCGTGCCCGTTGATGATTTCGTCGGTGTGATCCTCGCAGAAAGAGCGATCAAGGTCGAGTAGAGCACGCCCGAACGAAACTCTGAAACAACGCTTTCGTCGTCGGTGAGTCCGGCGTGCGTTCCGGATGCCACTGAACTCCGAATCGCCACCTCCCGGATTCCTCCTCTATCGCTTCAATCGTTCCGTCCTCCGCGCGGGCGGCGACCCGCCAGCCCGGCGCGACCCGGTCCACGGCCTGGTGATGAGTGCATGCCGCATTAAACTCCCGCTCCGGCCCGAGCCCCGAGAGCCGTGACCCCGCTTCCGGCCGCACACGGTTGATTCCGTCTGTGTGACGGTCGCTTCCCAAAACGTCGGGCAGATGTGGGACCAGCGTGCCGCCGGCAATTACGTTAAGAAACTGCACACCGAAACAAACCCCGAGAATCGGTTTCCCGGTTTCCGAAAGAGCCCGATAAAGGCCTGACTCCATCTCTATTCGCAAAGGGTGCATGAGTTTGCATGCTGTGTGCGGTTCGCTTCCGTACATCTCGCAAGGGAGGTCGTTGCCTCCGGTAATGAGCCATCCGTCGGTGAGCCGTGCCAAGTCGTCAGGGTCCGCAAACGGCGAAGCGGCCAGCGGCATCCCGCCCGCATCTGCGATAACCTGTTGATACAGGAGGTGGAGTGTGGTTCGCTCCTGTTCCTCCTGCCCCGGCTGCGTGAAGTCGGGAGAGATAAGAATGACCGGTCTCTGCACGCTGCGAGTGTACCGTTCGCTGTTCTGCGGTGTTGCCCGAGTGCGGCCGCCGGGTATAACAATTACTCAACCGGGCGGTTAGCTCAGCGGTAGAGCACTTCGTTCACACCGAAGGGGTCACTGGTTCAAATCCAGTACCGCCCACCAGCGAACCCCTCTTGAACCTAACCTGGCCAGTTCATTACCCTCCAACTAAAACCGAGGAGGAAGAAAACATGACACTTGGCCACTTAGGTACACGGTTTTCCCGCACCGTGGAATTGAGCGACGCGGGGAGCGCATACCTCATCTCGCAAGAGGCCGAAGGATGCACAAAAGCGACGCTGGAGGCCATTGGCTACGGAATCCAGAGCCTATCCCGATTCTTGGACTCAATCGGCGTCGGCGACCTGCGGAACCTTGGACCGAACGAGATCAGACAGTACATTCTCCACGAGCGCAGGAGGGGTCTAAAGGACCGCTCAGTGCAGAGTTACCTCGTCAACATAAAGGCGTTCGCCGTCTGGTGCGTCCGAGAGGACTACCTGCCGTCCAATCCGTTCGACAATGTACGGATGCCGAAGGTAGAGAGGAAGATCATAGCGGCGTTCACACCCGCCGAGATCAAGAAACTGCTCTCAGGCACCAATGGCAAAGACCCTCTCTCTATACGGAACCGCGCACTGGTGCTCGACCTATTGGACACAGGCCTCAGAGCGTCGGAACTGATCTCCCTTCGCGTCGGAGACGTTGACCTGTCTACCGGCATGGTCACGGTCACAGGCAAGGGTAGAAAGCAGAGACAGGTCAGGCTCGGCGCTCAGGCGCGAAAGGCGCTCCTGCGGTACCTGAGGATTCGTGGGGGTGAGGAAGGGGAACCTTTGTGGATTGGCGTCCGTGGTCCCCTAACGACCGACGGTCTGCACGAGGTCTTGACGAAACTCGGTAAGAGGGTCGGCGTATCCCCGTGCAACCCGCACAAGTTCCGCCGGACCTTCGCTCTGAACTGTCTCCGAAACGGCATGGACCCGTTCAGCCTGCAAATCCTGATGGGTCACTCGGATATGCAAATTCTGAGGCAGTACCTGGCACAGACCCAGGCGGACATTCAAAGAGCGCATGAGAAGCACTCGCCGGTAGACCGCATGTTTGACCGGCGGACCGCGTAGGCGTATCCCGGGAGGGGTCTCTGGCATCGGGAAGCAGGATTCAGCCGGACCCCTCCCCTCTCTCAAACTCCCCGCTTTCGATGCCTTTCCGGCAGGTCCGTCCCGTCTCTGCGCAACCAGGGAGGATTCCAGGCGAAGGGGTAGAATGTACCTCTGATTACGTTGGCAGAGAGGTTAGGAATGAAACATCGAGCCGTGATCATAGTGGGTTTCGTCGCTCTTGCGCTCTCATTCGGGTGCGGAGGCGGCTCGGGTGTTCCGAAGGGTCGGGTCGAACTCGAAATAGACTGGCCGACGCGGGGTCGCTATGTGCCTAATTATGCGAACAGCATCGTGGCCACGCTCACCGTTTCCCAGACCGAACAGCACACTCTCACAATCAATCGCATAGGAGACCCTGGATACACGGCGAGCGCTCAGTTCACCGCAAACATTCCGGTCGGGTCACACAACCTTGACGTGACGGCCTACACTCAGGCGGACGGCCAGGGAGAGGCCGTAGCGGCGGCGATACTCGCTGTGGGAGTTATATCCAACCAGACTACGGTCATCAATATCTCGGCGTTTCTGCAAACTACGATTGACCACCTTGTCATAGAAGGTCAGCCGCTCTCGGTCGAAGTCGGAGAGCAACAGCAACTCCAAGGACACGCCGAGGATGCCTCAAACAATGTTCTCTTGATCCCGCCGGGAGCACTCACTTGGTCCGTCGTTTCAGGCGGCCAGTTCGGAAGTATTACACCCGACGGCCTGTTCTCTGGTTTGTCGGCGGGAACTGCTACGGTTCGATTGGCAGAAACCGGCGCGGGGGTGCAGGAGGACGCTGACGTAGTCGTTATCCAGCCGCTGCCGTTCATCGCATTTGAAAGAGACAACGACATATACAAGATGAAGGATGACGGCTCAGGTGTCATGCCGCTGATCGCCGATCCTAATAACCCTGATTCCGACCCGGCATGGCGCCCAGACGGGTCAAAGATCGCTTTCGTGTCGAACCACGGTCCGGGGGAGCATATCTACGTCGCTGATGCTAACGGGTCCAACATAACGCAATTGACATTTATAGGCTCGGTCAATGTCGAGCCTGCTTGGAACCCTGATGGGACCCGCTTAGCGTTCGCATCTACGCGCACTGGAACCTACAAGATATTCATCATGGACGCAGACGGGTCGAACGTCACGCAGGTGACTACCGGCAGCCAGGACGACCGCCATCCATCATGGAGTCCGAACGGATCGAGAATCGCCTTCGAAAGGTGGGTGGGTGGAGCGAATGAGATATTCTTGATGGACGCAGACGGTTCCAACATAGTCCCACTGACATCTCTCGGCGCCATCACGGCCAATCCTGCATGGAGTCCGAGCGGAAGCCTAATCGCGTTCGACTCAAACATAAACACGGCCCCCTATGATCAGATATTCTCAATCAACAGTGACGGCACTGGTCTTACCCAGTTGACGAGCACTCCGAACAGCAGCAATATTCAGCCAGCATTCAATTCGACGGGAACGAGAATAGCGTTCTCGTCAGGCCGCGATGGCGTGCACCAAATCTACGTGATGGACGCTGACGGCACCAACCAGACTCGACTCGGTACGTCGCAGGACAACGAGTACGACCCGACGTACGGTCCCGATCCGTAGTGTCGGGTCGTGTCGGTCACCGGTCTAATCTCACTCGCTTCTCAATGGCGCACTGCGGCGACGTGCACGCCACTCGCGCATATACCATCGGTGATACTCCCGGCCGCGCCGACCACGCCTACGTTCGCTTATTCTGTCCCTATTCCTTCGATTGTACTCTCTTGACACTTTTCTCCAGCACTCCATACAGTCAGACCGGTGTCTGCTCGGAGCACTGATATCAGGGTAGTATTCTGTGAGCGGCAAATCCCTGCCACACTTCGTACAACGCTTCATAACATAAAGAAAACCCTCACGTTTATTTGTGTCCATGTGTTCTGTGTGGAATCCATCCGAAAAGTCCGTCTATGCCGCCTCCAGAGCCATTGGAGAGGCCATTCTCGGGGTCTTGTAGAGTCGCCTATGTTTCCGCCTGAACCGCGTTTCATGCCGACCATGAGCACTGGCCGTCGGACCCCCCGATCTGAAAGAGAGTCGTCCTACGGTGCTTCCCTGCGGGTATCAGGACCCGATTCCTAATGAGCCACTGAATCCCCTTGCCTGCTTGCTTTTGAGACACACCGCACCACGCTGAGGCAAACCGCCAAGAGAACGGCGCGGGGTCGCCGGGGGTGTATAGCCACCGGCAGCCGAGCAGGAGTCGGAACCCCTCACACAGCGCACGCGCTGACCACGGCGCATCCGCAGGACGGTAAACCTCCAGCACGGGAGCAA
>JADFGT010000160.1 GCA_022567555.1 Armatimonadota bacterium
TAAATGAAAAAAGGTGGAGTTGACCCCGCTATGCGGAGCTCCGCATAGCAGGGTCTATGCCGAGTTCGGGACTATGCGGAGTTCAGCGTTCGGCACGGCGCCAAGTGGTTCTTGAGTAGGGAGTTGCGTCACCCGGGCCCTGGCCGGGACTCCGCATAGTTCGGATGCTCCATCCGACCTCATTGGCCGGAAAGGAGCATCCCATGACACCTCACGACTCGTGGACACTCGACACTCTGGTCGAGGCGCCGACCTTGTACTACTACTCCGGCATGCAGGGCTGGACGCTGCAGGAACGGGATCGGTCCATACAGCGTGTCGAGCGACTCATCGAGAAAGGCGCTACCCTGTTCGCAGCGATCCGGATGTCTAGGGAACCTGCATCGGGTGCGTTCATGGGCGTCATGAAGGACCGCTACGAGGTGCTTTTCGAGGACGAGGCGCGTGAGCTCCTCCTGGTGCGCCTGGCTCAGCCTGGCGCGGCGGGCGCAGACGTGCAGACCGGACCAGGGCCTGCCCCCGACCCATGCTCGATGGTGGTCGGAACGAACCGGTAGACTGCGAAGCTCCTGTTTTCGTACACCGGTAGGAAGAGCGCTGGGTACTCGTCGACCGCCGCGGACAGCGCGGCGTTCTCTTTCGGCTCTATCCCCAAATCACCCGCGACGACGTGAGTAATGCGTTTCGCGCACAGCTCCGTCACCACCTCCGTCGGTTCGGCCTCGAAGAGCCCCATTGCCGGGATCCGTGTATGTAGCGTGAAGATCCTGGGTTTCAGCAGTTCGACCCGCATTGGTGCGTCGGTCCGGAACCGCTCGAGGGCCGCGTAGACACCGACAACGTCCGGGTGATCGAGGATGTCCTGTGGGCGCGGTTCGGTCAGCTCCCAGCCTACGGAGAAGGCGCCAAGCGTCGCTCCGGTCCAGAGCGCTACCCGCCCTGCCGTTGTGGCGGACAGGCGTGGGCGGAGCCGCCGGATGACCGCTCGTAACCCATTGAGAAGTCCGAATATGAAGAGCGGAAAAAGCGGCCGGAGAAACCGGCCACCCATCGTCGGGAGCGACAGGAGCATTCCTACGTACGCGATGGTGAACGCGGAGAGGAATCGCGCCCAGCCGGTGCGAATCCAGAGGGCGAGGCCGAGTCCCATGGCGGCTACCGCCAGAAGGTGGTATACGTCGTTGGCCGTGTTCCACGGAAACGGGTAGAGCAGCGCCTCCATAGTGGCGAACCGATAAGCCCGAACATTCGTCGCCATGTCGTCGATGACCCCGGCGAACGGCCGTGCCATCTCGCTCATGACGGCCCCGGTGACCGGAATAGCCGAACTCATAGCGAAGAAGACGGCGGTCCAGACAGCGGCTGGTATCAATGCGCGGGCGGCCCGCTCGCGCGGCCGGAACGCCGCATACAGCAGCGCTGCCGGAACGAGCGCCACCCCGGCCGTCCGGAACAGGATCGCCAGTGCTCCGGCCGACGCGATCGCGGCAATCCGGCCGGGACGTGCCTTCCCGGGCGCATCCATGAGCGCGATGACGGTCCAGACCAGCGCCGCGAACGGGAGATCAGCTGAGATCTGGGTGGCGGCATAGAGGAATTGCAGCGACAGCCCGCTGAGCAACGCGACGCCTAGCCCCAGCCACCGGTCGTCGTGAGCGGCAAAGTAACTACCGGCCAGTAGGAGAAACGCCAGCGCCGCCCCGAAAAAGAAGAGCTTCACCAGCATCATGTTGGAGTCCAGGAACGCGATGACCGGGGCCAGGAGGAACGGTAGGGCCGGTGGTTCGGCCTCCACGGCGAGTTGCGCCCGGTGTTGCGTATAGATGAACCCTATGTCCGTATACGGCCGTCCTTCGGCAATGGCGGTCGCATGGGCGAGGTATTGGGTGTAGTCGCCTGCCTCATAGCCGGGCTTGTCGCTCCAGTGGACCAGGAAGAGACTCGCGAATGGTAGGAGCACGGTGCTCCACAGGAGGATACGCCGAGAGCGGGTCCAGTTGATGGGGAACGTGGGCATCGCCGGGCATTAATGTAGCTCGTTCCGCAGGTGGAAGCGAGGCAGACTTCCTCCCGGCGGCATGGAGCTTGTAGCGTCTGTGCAATACCGCGTCAGACCCAAAGGTCGACGTATGAGGGGGTCTGTGTGAGTTCATGATGCGGCAGGCACGCACCGGCACGGAACTTCCATTGTCCCAGTCTGCCATGCTCCGAAGGTTCGTGTGCGTCGATGAAGGCTGAAATGGTCGCGCCGGGCGCGGCTCTCTTCGCGCTGAAGCGTATGCCTGAGTCACCCTGCATTGCCACCCGGTTCAGCTGGATCTCGGCATGATGATCGGGCGGGCCTAGTGGCGGGACCGCGCACCGACAGTGAGGCGGCGGCGGAGAGATGCAGGGAGTGTCCCGTCTGCGGTGCCGAGACCGTGCGGCGCTTCCGCGAGGGACCCCATGACATACAGGTTTGTCGCCGCTGCACCCTCGAGTTCTGGCCCACCGATCTCCCTCCGGCGGCGCTCTCCAAGCTTTACGACGAGCCGTACTTCACGCAGGGCGGAGCGGGATACCCGGACTACATCGGTGACGGGGCGCCCATCGCAAACAGTTGTCAGTGAGATTGATGGGGGTTCGACATCACAGATTCGCGATACTCCGAACGCATCCCGGACCTTACCTTGAGCAGGCACCCCAAAAGGCACGGCTACCTGACGGTAGAATGGCAAATCCACCCCGGGGCATTCGTCGACAACGTGACCATCGGGCGGGGACCACTCAGCCACAAACGGGTGCCGCTGGTGTACCGCCGCGAGGACTGGCGGTACGGAGCCTGCGGAGACGTTGCCGCAGTGCGTTTTCACTGCCCGGCGCAGTCCCCTGGCCGGACCCAACGCGTGGTGCAGCCTGGATTCTTCGTCTCGCGTGAGCGACGGGTTGGGTTGGGAGACCCTGGCGACTCTCGCGGCCGCCAGCGTCATGAACGAATGACTGCTCGATCCGATCTGCGCCCAGTTCACGTTGAACGTGCCGGAACAGTCGGCCGGTCCGAACTGGACGCGGCGGAGAGGAAGGTGCTGCACTAGTGCAACAGTCCGGTTCCGGCATAGTCGAA
>JADFGT010000017.1 GCA_022567555.1 Armatimonadota bacterium
CGGGAATGGACCAGAAAGCGGGCGAGATCGGGGACACATGGAAGGTCGAGATGCCGGGGAACATGCTTACCGGCGGCGCGGCCATCAAACTCACGGCCCGGCTCGTCGGCGAAAAGATCCATAAGGGCAAGCCTGTGTACGAGATTCAGATGGGGGGCACGATCCCCATAGATACTGACCTGGCGAAGATGTTCGAGGGCAATCCTAATATCGGACAGGAAATGCCCGACATGAAGATGCTGATAACGGGCACTATGAAGGTTCAGGCCCAGGTGCTCGTAGAAAAAGAGACCGGCCGCACGGTGTACATGGAGAACCTCACGACGAACGACCAGCGGATGGAAATGCCCGGTATAGGCATGACCGTGGACATGCAGGGCGCAATGAAAATGACGATGAGCCTGCAGGACGCGTGACGACGTTTGCGGCCGTCGTCTATTTGTGCGCGTGCGGATTAGCGCCGGCCCAGGGGCAGGGGCACGAGATCCGTTACCCGCTGGAAGAGGGGACGGTCGAGTACCGTTTCCGCGGCGGCGTCGTTCGCAGTTACTACGGCTCCGTTGACGCTCCGGTCCGGCGCCGCGCGGACGTGAGCGGCGTCTTTACGGTGAAAACAGAGCGCGCGGACGGCGAGTGGGTAGTCGTAGGCAGGGCCCGGGAGGCGAAGGTGACCCTTGACGGCAGGCCGGCCTCGGCCGAGGTCGCTGCGGCGGTCGCGGCGGGAGTGTGGCGTCGCGCGGTCAAGGGCGGGGAAGCGGTGTACTCAGTTGACGGGAGCCCGGCTGTCCCGTCGGCGCTGAACGCGCCGCTCTGGCCGCTCGGATGGGCGCCGCTGGTTCCAAAGCGCTCTCTGCGCATCGGGGATGAGGTTGTGGTCACGTTCCACATGCCTGTGCAGGCGTTTCTGGAGGATGACCCGATCGGCTCGCTCGAGGTGCCTGTCCGGCTGCTGTTTGTAGGACCGGAGCGCCAGCCTTATGGATCGGTTCAGGCGTTCAGGTTTCAGACCGAGTTCTCGGTCAACAAGAAGATACGCCATCCGGAGGGGCCGAACCTGACGCTGCGGGGCACGGTTCGGATTCTCGGCGACCTGAAGGTGAGCCGCCGTGACGGCCGGATCGAGGAGTCTACGGTGCTCATGACGGTCAGTCTGCGCCTTGAGGGGCCGGAATATGAGTTCGGGTTCTCGAAAAGCGATGCCTCGATCGCGGCCCACTTCGAGCGTGTGCGGTAAAACAGCCCGGTGATGACTGACCCCGCCGAACGGGCCGCGGAACTGCGTGGACGGATCAACCACCATAATCACGCGTACTACGTCCTGGACCGGCCGGAGGTCAGCGACGAAGAGTACGACGGCCTGTTTCGGGAACTGCAAGCGATCGAACGCGCGCATCCGGATCTGGCTACTCCGGATAGTCCGACGCAGCGGGTGGGCGCGCCGCCCAGCGAGAAGTTCGAGGAGCACCGGCACCTCCATGCGATGCTGAGTTTGGACAACGTGTCCGGCAGCGACGAACTGCGCGCGTTTCACGACAAGCTTCTGCGTCACGTCCGTCTTCCGCCGGACACCGAAGTCGAGTACCAGGGCGAGCCGAAGTTTGACGGCCTCTCGCTTTCGCTGACCTACGCGGACGGCGTCCTGGAGGCCGCAGCTACCCGCGGCGACGGAGAAGTGGGCGAAGACGTGACGCCGAACGCACGGACGATCCGCAGCGTTCCGTTGCGGCTTCGGGAGGAAGCGACCGGCACGATCGAGGTCCGAGGCGAGGTTATCCTCGACCACGCGGAGTTTGCGCGCATGAACGAACTTCGCCGCGCCGCCGGCGAGCATGAGTATGCGAATCCGAGGAACGCTGCGGCGGGGTCGGTGCGGCAGTTGGATTCGAAAGTCACGGCGTCCCGGCGGCTTACGTTCTGGGCTTGGGGCATGGGCGAGACGGGTTCTTTGCGGTTTCAGACCCAGCGCGGCATCAGCGAATGGCTTCGGAGCGCGGGGTTTCGGGTGAGCGAACATACGAAGGCGCTGCATGGCATCGAAGCGTGCCTTGCCTACGCCGATGAGTGGGGGGCGCGCCGGGGGGACCTGCCGTATGACATAGACGGGCTCGTGTTCAAGGCAAACGTCCTGCAACTGCAAGAGCAACTGGGCTACACATCGCGCGGGCCGCGATGGGCCGTGGCGTATAAGTTCGCCGCGGAGCAGGCCCAGACTAAACTGCTCGCTATCAGGTGGCAGGTAGGACGAACCGGCGTCGTGACTCCGGTGGCCGAACTGGAGCCGGTCCGTGTCGGCGGCGTTACGGTAAGCCGCGCCACGCTGCACAACGTGGATGATATGAAACGGAAGGACGTGCGCGTAGGCGATACGGTCACTGTGCATCGGGCTGGTGAAGTGATCCCGGAGATTGTCGCTCCCGTGGAGGACAGTGGACATGCACGGCGCTCGAAGCCTCGGGCGCCGGGGACGTGTCCCGACTGCAAAACGCCGCTGGTGCGCGAACAGGATGAGGTGGCGCTGCGCTGCCCAAATCGCACGTGTCCTGCTCAGACGGCGGAGCGGATTGCGCACTTCGTTGCTCGAAACGCGATGGATATCGAGGGTCTGGGTGAGAAGCAGGTGCTGCGGTTCTTGGAAGAGGGCTTCATTGAAGATATCAGCGACATCTACACCCTGAAAGAAAAGAAAGAAGCCCTGATTGCGCTGGAAGGCATGGGCGAACAGAGTGTGGAGAACCTCGTGGAAGCGATCGATGCCTCGAAGGGAAGGCCGCTGAACCGGTTCCTGTTTGCGCTCGGGATACGGCAAGTCGGGCAGACCGCCGCGTTCACGCTGGCGCAGACGTTCGCCTCTTTGAAGCGCGTGCGTGGCGCATCTTATGAGGAGTTGCTGGACGTCGAGGATATAGGTCCTCACACGGCGGATGAGATTGTGGCGTTCTTCCAGGACCCGGAGAACATAGAGCTCATTGATTCCCTACTGGAGCGAGGCGTTGAGCCGCAGTGGGATGCCCCTCCCCTCGAGGAAAGCCCCTTTTCGGGCAAGACCCTCGTTTTCACAGGGAAACTGGAGCGGATCGGCAGGGAAGAGGCAGAGGAACTCGTGCGCCGCTTGGGAGGTAAGGCGGCAGGCAGCGTCAGCAGCAACACGGACTTGGTCGTCGCCGGGCCTGGCGCGGCCTCGAAACTGGCTAAGGCCGGGCAGTTGGGCGTCACCGTTATTAGCGAAGATGAGTTCTTCAGGATGCTTCCGGAGGGGACGGTTTGAAGGGCGGCCCGGCAGTTCCAAACAAGGAGTTGGACGTCGGCCTCTGCGTGTCCAGCGGCCAGGTCTTCAGATGGAGACAGACTGCAAGCGGCTTTATCGGCGTTGACGGTCCGAACGTTATGGAAGCACGCAAGGGCCGCGGCGGATGGGTGCTGGAATCGCGTCCGGACCCTGACGCGGCAACGCGCCTTTTCCAGTTGGATAGGTCACTGGAGCCGATAACTCAGGAGATAATTAGACGCGGACCGGAGCTGAAGCCGTTTATCGAGGCGTATCCGGGACTGCGAGTGTTGCGGCCTAAGCGCGCCGACGAGACGCTGTTCAGTTTTCTTTGCACAACGAACAACAACCTCGCCCGAATCACCCGCATGGTCGAAACGCTGGCCGGATACGGGAAGAGAATCGAAGACGGGCGTTTCGAGTTTCCGATTGCAGAACGATTGGCCGAGGTGGGCGAGGCCGAACTTCGCGGAAAGGGATTCGGATATCGGGGGCGGACGATCTCCCGCGCGGCGGCCCAAGTGGCGACGCGGGGCTCATCTTGGCTCGATTCCCTCAAAGGTCTGCCATATGATGAGGCGCGGTCGGCGCTCTGTGAATTGGATGGCGTCGGCCTGAAGGTGGCCGATTGCGTGTGCTTGGTCGGGTTCGGGTTCGAAACGGCAGTTCCTGTGGACACGCATCTCTGGCGCGCAGCCTGCGACCTTTATTTTCCCGAGTGGGAAGGGAAGAGCCTCACGGAAAAGCGTTACTTGGCGGTCGGCGATCTTTTCCGGGACCGGTTCGGTGAAGTAGCGGGCTGGGCGCACCAATATCTCTTCTATCACCGCGTGCTGGCATACCGAGGGGGCAAGGCTCCTGTATACTACGAGCAATGATTCTATTCGGCGTTCTTGCGGTTGTCACAGGGGCATGCTTCGGCGATGCGGATCTCGATTTCGCACGCCAGAGCCGGCTCTGGCTTCTCCAGAACGAGCGCATCACCGAAAGCAGCGGTGTCGCGCCCTCCAATCGGGTCGACGGCGTGTATTGGACGCACAACGACAGTGGAGACGGCCCGAACCTTTTCGCTTTCGATGAGACGGGCAAAGACTTGGGTGTCTACACGCTGGCCGGTGTAGTCGCGCTGGATTGGGAAGACATGTCCTCGGCCGTCGTCGGCGGGAAGCAGTATCTATACGTCGGCGACATCGGCGACAATCTGGGCCGGCGGAGCGATGTCGTCGTGTATAGGATTCCGGAGCCGGACCCGCGAGCCGGCGGCGGGAAGATAGAGAGGTTCGACACTTATCGTCTCACCTATCCCGACGGGCCGCATAATTGCGAGACGCTCTTGGTGACGCCGTCCGGCGGGATTCAACTTGTCACGAAGTCCCGCGACGGGGTGTGCGGCGTCTATGCGCTGCCCGCCCCCGCATCGAGCGGCGCTTACGAGCTGAAGCGCGTCGGCGAGTTCCGCCTTGTATCGGAGGACCCGTTCGATCGGGTGGCGACCGCCGGCGACATCAGTCCGGACGGCGGACGTGTTGTGATTCGCACGTATCGCCGGGCCCTAATCTGGACTTGGGAGCCGAGCGGGAACTGGTTTGAGATGAAGCCGGCGGTCGTATCGCTTCCGAAGGAACGGCAGGGCGAAGCGATCTGTTTCGACCGCGCGGCGAAACGGCTGGTCAGCACCAGCGAGGGTAGGCCATGCGCCGTATCCGTTACACCGCTGCCTAATGTCTCAGCGAATGGGGCAGATGCCTACTCCGCGTCCTTGGGCGGCACATCTGCACCCAGACTTTCGGCAAGGCTGCGGATGTCCCCGACGGCGTCCTCTTCCGTGCGGCGCGGCTCCTCCTTTTTCGCCTCCTCGGTCTCCAGCTCCGCGAGAGCCGTGAGCGACTTCTTGGCCCACACAGGCTCGCGCGTTGTCTTGACTGCCACGTTGCGGTAGTCGGGGAAGCCGGTGCCTGCCGGGATGAGGCGGCCGATGATCACGTTTTCCTTCAGGCCGATCAGGTCATCGGTCTTGCCGCGAACCGCCGCATCCGTCAGGACGCGGACCGTCTTCTGGGCCGAGGCGGCCGAGAGGAAAGATTCGGTTGTGAGCGCAGCCTCCGTGATGCCCTGGATGACGGCGTCGGCAGTGCCCGGCTGCGGGTCGCGCTCTTTCTCTTCACCGGACTCGGGGTCCTCGAAGGTGATCTTCTCGCCGGCCTCCCGCATCTCATGTATGCGCTCGTTTTCACGGCGGAAGGCGAACCGATCCACAGTCTGGCCGGGCAGATACTTAGTGTCGCCTGCCTCGCGTATCTTCACTTTTTTCAGCATCTGACGACAGATGACTTCCAGATGGCGGTCGTTGATGCTCACGCCGTTCGCCGTATAGAGCGCCTGGAGTTCCATTATCATGTATTCCTGCACCGCTCGGATTCCTCGGTATTCCAGCAGCGTCGCCAGGTCGAGCGGCCCTTGGGTAAGCGGGTCGCCGGCTCGAAGCTCGTCGCCATCCTTCACCATGAGAATGCGGCGCTTCGGCAGAAGGACGATGTCAATCACCGGCGCCATCTTGATTCCCGCTTTGTGCAGTTTGTCTGCGATCGCTTTGGCGTATGGACAGCCTGCCGTGACAAGGACGTCGCCGGTTTTCGGGTGCACCATGTTCTTGGCGGCGATTAGGCCCCGGATGTCGGGCGATTTGGTCGAGAGTTCGGCTTGAATGACAACCCAGCGGCCCAACTTACCGTTCTCGATACGGATGATCTTGCCGTCGAATCTTGTGACGATGGCCTCGCCCTTCGGGGCGCGGCGCGCTTCCAGAAGGCGCTCCACGAATGGGATGCCGACGTAGTGGTAGAACGAGTGCTCCACGAGCGAGCGGCCTAACTGGCGGTTGGCGAGGCTGGTCCCGGCCGCTGGTGTAGGCGGAGGCTTCGTGGGTTCATCTTCGGTCGTGGCCGGTTTCTTCGTTACCTTCTCGGGCGGTCTTCCGCCTGTGACAGATTCGATGACATCGTTCTGCTCGCCGATAAAGTCGGGCCACTCTTCGGGCGCCAGTTGGTCGAAGCGCAAGTCGGCTTTCAACTCTTCGTGCAGAGAGCCGTACATGCGTCCGGCTTGGTTATAGCCGGTGAGTACCGAGCCGGTGGCTACACCGCCGTGGTGGAAAGTCCGCATGGTCAACTGCGACAGCGGCTCGCTCATCGTTTCGGCGGCGATAACGCCGACGGCGGAACCCAGCTCCACCGGTCTTCGGCTCGAAAGATCAAGACCGTAGCATTTCGCGCAGATGCCGCTCTCCAGATCGCAGGTCAACGGACTTCGCAGGGGCACCTGCATTTCGCCTTCATCACCGATGTGGAAGCGGGCCTTTCTGTACCGTTTCTCCAGTTCGGCTACGGCCTTTTCCGGGTCTTCTCCGCTTTCGGCCTTCGCCCTGGCCTCGAGGTACTGAGACTCAATACCGTCGAGGGTCGCCGCGAATTCGTCGCTGATGATCTCGCCGGCATCGAAGATGACGGCTTTCCTGCTTTTTTTCGGATCGTACAGGGTTTCGAGGGCCGTGCGGCCGCGCGTTCGTACGCTCAGTTTTTCGATCGTCTCGCCCTCATAGATCATTCGCGAGACGTATGTGCCGCTTGTGGTCCCGCAGTCCGCGCCTTTGATGACGACGTCGTGCGACACGTCCACCAGGCGGCGGGCTATGAATCCGGAGTAGCCCATTAGCAGTGCCGTATCGGTGACGCCCTTGCGCGTCCCGTACATCGAGACGAAGTATTCGAACACCCGCGAGCCGGCGAAGAGCCCCCGTCCGCCGACGATGTCGGTGATCGGCTGGTTGAAGTTGTTGCGGAACATGCCGCGAGTGGCCATCAATTGCACAAGTTGCTCTCTTGAGCCTCGGGCGCCGCTGGCCACCATCAGGCGCAGAGGGTTGAACTGAGCCATCTGGATGAGGATGCTTTCGCTCAGGCTTCCGAATGCGTCGCTCCAGATTCGCAGCAGGTGGCGGTCACGCTCATTGCGGGCGATGTGTCCCTTCTCATAACTGTTGCGAACGTCTTTGGTGGCCCTCTTGGACTCGCCTATCCTGTCCTCGATCATGTCGAGAAGTTTCGACTCGGGCTTCATCGGCTCGAATAGGGCGTCATAATCCTTCTCTTTGCCGTTGGAGCCGTCGCGAGACAGGCCGTTTCCGTACCCCGACTGCATCAGTTGCGCGAGGCGTTTACGGTCCGAAGTCGGCGCTATGCGTGGGTTAACGTCGGAGACGGCGATAGTGAAGCCGAACTTCGTGGCCCACTCAAACCCCAAGTGCTTCAGGTTGTCCATGAGCACGACGGTGGCCGGCGCCGTCGTCTTCGCCCGGACGGTCGTGATCAGTTCGGTCAATTTGCGCTTTCTCATCTGCGCCGTCAGCCATTCGTCGCTATGCTTCAGCGGGTAGGGCAGGATTTCATGAAAGATCATCTGCCCGGGCGTCATCTCGCGGATGACGGTTTCGAGCTCCTCGCCGTCCTTACCGTCCGTCGAGGAGACAGGGCGCTTCAGGCGCACCAGAACCGGGTCGTTTATCGGAATGCGTACGCTTGGATTGGGGTGCTGAGCCAGGAGAATCGCTTCGTCAGGCGACGTGTACACAGTCGGGGCCGGGTTCTTCTCCGGCGCCTGCTTGTGTGCGGCGATCATCGCCTCGAGTTTCGCCTTGCCGTTCGTGTCCACCATCGTCAGCCCGTATGCCCCGAGCACGATGTCCTGCATCGGTGTCATCGTGGGCTGGCCATCCGCCGGAGAGAACAGGTTATTTGTACTGAGCATCAGCACGCGCGCCTCGGATTGCGCCGCCGCGCTGAGCGGCACGTGAACGGCCATTTGGTCTCCGTCAAAGTCGGCATTGAAGGGCGGGCAGACGAGTGGGTGCACCTGAATCGCCTTCCCATCCACCAAGACCGGCTCGAACGCCTGGATGCCGAAGCGGTGCAGGGTGGGAGCGCGGTTCAGCAGCACGGGGTGGTCCTTGATGACCTCTTCCAACGCGTCCCACACCGCCGGGTGTACGCGGTCAATCATCCGCTTGGCGGTCTTGATGTTCTGCGTCAGCTTTTGGTCCACCAGCGCCTTCATCACGTATGGCTTGAAGAGCTCCAAGGCCATCTCTTTGGGGAGGCCGCACTGGTGGAGTTTCAGATGCGGGCCGACGACGATGACGGCGCGGCCCGAATAGTCCACGCGCTTACCGAGCAGGTTCTTGCGGAACCGTCCCTCTTTGCCTTTCAGCATGTCGCTGAGAGACTTGAGCGGCCGGTTGTTGCTGCCGACCACGGGCCTTGATCGCCGGCCGTTGTCGATGAGGGCGTCCGTGGCTTCCTGGAGCAACCGTTTCTCATGGTTGATGATGGATTCCGGTGCCCTGATATCGATGATTTTTTTGAGCCGGTTGTTGCGGTTGATGATGCGCCGGTACAGGTCATTGAGGTCGGACGTTGCGAAACGGCCGCCATCAAGCTGCACCATCGGGCGCAGTTCAGGCGAGATGACGGGCATCACCTCGAGCACCATCCATTCCGGCTTTGTGCGGGCCTTGATGAGCGCTTCAGCGATCTCGAGCCGTTTGATGGACTTCGCGCGCTTGGGTCCGCTGGAACTTAGGATCGACTGTCGCAACTCGCGCGCCGTTGAATCCAGATTGACGCGGCTAAGCAGTTCCTTCACGGCCGCCGCGCCTATTCTGGCCTTGAGCATGGTGCGGAAGTCGTTGCCGGTCCGGCGCGTTACGGCGGTGAGCATTCGATCAACGGCCCGGTACTTGTCCTCTTCGATCAGTTGGTAGTTTTCCAACTTGAAGAGCACTTCAAGCGCAACGTCCATTTCTTTCAGGCGGTCGTCGGTGTCTCGTTGCTCCGCCTTGATGCGGTCGTTTATCGCTTTGGTGCGTTCGCGGATGATCGCCTCGTCATACTCATCCTTATTCTCTTGCAACTCTTGAGCGAACTGCGTGCGGATGTCTTCTTCCAGTTCGGCCATCTGTTGGCTGATGGCTTCCTTCTCCAGCCCGGCGGTTTCCTCGATTTGTTCCCGTCCAGCGTCGAGCCCTTCCCGGTCAATCTCAATGACCATAAAACTGCCGAAATAGACGACCTTCTCCAGGTCGCGCGGAGATAGATTGAGTATCAGGGCAACAGGAGAGGGAACCCCTTTCAGATACCAAATATGGCACACGGGTGCCGCGAGCTCGATGTGTCCCATCCGCTCGCGGCGAACCCGTGACCGTGTGATTTCAACACCGCATCGCTCACAAACGATGCCCTTGTACTTGACCTTCTTGTAGCGACCGCAGTGACACTCCCAGTCTTTGACCGGGCCGAATATGCGTTCGCAGAACAGGCCGTCGCGTTCCGGTTTGAACGTCCTATAGTTGATCGTTTCAGGCTTTTTGACTTCGCCATGCGACCATGCGAGAATGTCTTCCGGACTCGCGATTCCAATCCGGATTCTTTTGAACAGATTTACATCCGGCATACTGTGTTGATCACTGCCTCCTATACGGGGGCCTTACTTCTTCTTACGCTTACGCGGCCGTCCTCGCCTTTTAGCGGCCCTTTACTTGGTCGCCGCCTTCCTCGGCCTGCCGCGCTTGGCGGCCTTCTTGCGCCGCTTGCGCCTCTTGACCTTGGCCTTCGGCGCGGCAGCCTTCTTAGCCGCCCTCTTCTTGCGTCGCTTACGCCTCTTTACCTTGGCCTTCGGCGCGGCAGCCTTCTTGGCCGCCCTCTTCTTGCGTCGCTTACGCCTCTTTACCTTGGCCTTCGGCGCGGCAGCCTTCTTAGCCGCCTTCTTGCGTCGCTTACGCCTCTTTACCTTGGCCTTCGGCGGGGCGGCCTTCTTAGCTGCCTTCTTCTTGCGTCGCTTACGCCTCTTGACCTTGGCCTTCGGCGCGGCAGCCTTCTTGGCCTTCCTCTTCACCTTTCGCTTGGCCTTCCTGGCTGCCATGGAGACCGCGGTTCCCGCGGCCAGTGATCCATCCAGTTCCAGTTCCACCAAGGTCAGGCAGGAGGAGTTGATGAAGTGAGACCCATCCGTGCCTTTGACTTCAATTAGGCTCGCACCAGCGTCTATGCGTTTGCGCACGCTGGTGACCATCAGTTTGGCGCCCCGGTCTGTCGCGACCGGGACGGTCATCTCGGACCCACCTTCGAACACGAATCTTACTCTTGGCATGTCTTTGCGTTCTCCGTTCCGGGATGCAAATGGCCATCCCTGGTGTTTTTAGAAGAACCCGACGGACCTTGCGAGTTTCATGTCGTCTCCCTGCGAATGATCGTCGAGGTCTCTCAAGTTGACCTCTCGGTTGTTGGCGTCTTCCACCACAACCCTTAGGCAGAGACTGCGTAGTTCATTCACCAGAATCTTGAACGATTCGGGAATGCCCGGCTCCATCATCGTTTCCCCTCGGACTATGCTTTCGTAGGTTTTCACGCGGCCCATCACGTCGTCGGATTTTATCGTGATGATCTCCTGCAACGTATAGGCTGCGCCGTACGCCTCGAGAGCCCACACCTCCATCTCGCCGAAGCGCTGACCGCCGAACTGCGCCTTGCCGCCCAGCGGTTGTTGCGTGACGAGGGAGTAGGGTCCGATGCTGCGAGCATGGATCTTGTCGTCGGCGAGATGTTCCAGTTTGAACATGTACATGACGCCGACGGCGACCGGGAATTCGATGTGTTCACCGGTGATGCCGTCCCGAAGGAGGCTCTTTCCGGTGGATTCGTCAATCCCGGCCCGGACCCACACATTGGTGCGGATCCTGTTGAGTATGGAGCGGTAAACCGAGGCCTCCGCCTTGTGGGGCGGTTCGTCCTCGATTACCTCGAACTCCGCGTCCGGATCCATTTCAGTTACGCTCATTGCCGGCTCTGCCGCGACGATCTGAGAGATCTCCTCCAGTCGGCTCTTGCCCAACTTTCGGAGCGAACCTTCAATCTCGTCGAGCATCTCCTGCACAGGCGCGCCTTTTCGAAAGCGCAGGCCAAGCCTGAGTTCCGAATTGACATACGCCTGCATAACTGCCTGACGAGTCAACCCAGCGATTCGCGTCAACTCTTGCATCACTTGGTCAGGAGTGCTCCCTTGAAAAGCCGGACAGAGGAACTGAACGCCCATCTTTTTTCCGACAAAACCGAGCACGGCTTCAAGCATTTGACCGTCATTCAAACGGCTCGGAACGCCCAGAGGATTGAGCACGATGTCCACCGGCGTCCCGTCTTGCATGTACGGCAGGTCCTCTTCCGCGACGATGCGGCTAATCACGCCCTTGTTGCCGTGCCGGCCCGCCATTTTGTCGCCCACGGTCAATTTGCGCTTCTGCGCGACGTGCACCTGGACGGTCATATTGGTTCCGGCCGGAAGTTCGTCCGCGGGCAACTGCTCCAATTCACCTCCGGTGATTTCGCTCACCATCTGCTCTCGCTTCTTGGACTCATGGAAGACCTTGCCGGTCTCCTTGCAGCGGTACTTGTACCGGCTGTACACTTTCACTTCCACGACCGTCCCCCGTTCGCCGTGGGGCAGGCGGAGCGAGACGTCCCGGGTCTCTTCGGCCTTTTTGCCGAAGATGGCGATTATGAGGCGCTCTTCTGCGGTCAGTTCCATCTGGCCCTTCGGAGCGACCTTGCCGACCAGAATGTCGAGCGGCCTCACATGAGCGCCGATTCGGATGATGCCGCTCTCATCCAGGTCCTTCAGGGCCTCCTCGCCCACGTTTGGAATGTCGCGTGTGATCTCCTCCGGTCCGAGTTTGGTGTCCACTGCTTCGGTGTCATGACGCCCGATGTGGATCGAGGTGAACACGTCTTCTCTAATCAAGCGCTCGCTCACCAGGATCGCGTCCTCGAAGTTGTAGCCCCGCCACGGCATGAACGCTACAACTAGGTTCTTTCCCAGAGCGAGTTGGCCGTCATCGCACGTCGGGCCGTCAGCGAGCGGTTGGTCCTTCGCGACGCGCTGCCCCGGCCAAACGACCGGCCGGTGCGTAAAACAGGTGGACTTGTTGCTCTGCTTCGCATGGGAAAGCGCATACCGTTCCACCTCTCCGTTGCCGTCTGTGCGCACAGTGATCTCTTGGGCGGTGACTGACTCCACCTCTCCGGCCACACGTGCCAACACTGCCGCACCGCTATCGCGCGCGATCCGCCTTTCATATCCTGTGGCCACGATCGGTTTCTCCGACCGCAAGAGGGGAACTGCCTGGCGTTGCATGTTCGCGCCCATCAGGGCGCGTGTGCCGTCGTCATGGTTCAAGAATGGAATACATGACGCGGCCACGGAGAATATGACCGACGACGCGTCCTTCAATTCCACTTCGTTTCGTGGAACTTCCGGATACTCGCGCTGGTACCTCACCTGCACGGAGGCATCGACAAAGCGCCCATTTTCGTCCAATTCCGCGTCGGGCGGGGCCACCTTGTAGCCGTCCTCTTCGCCGGCGACCAGATAGATGACTTCGTCGGTCACTGTGGCATGTTTGACCACACGGAAAGGCGCATGGAGAAACCCGTCCTCATCCGCGCGCGCATAAACTGTCAGCTGCTTCATCAGCCCGACATTCGGACCCTCCGGCGTTTCGATTGGGCAGATGCGCCCATACTCGCTCGGCTGCACTTCGCGCTGGGCATCTGCCACGCCGGCCCGGCCGGAAGTGGCCGTTCTGCGGTCCGGGAGCGTGGAGAGCCGGCGTTTGTTTGAAATCTCGCTGAGCGGGTTCGTCTGGTCCATGAAGGTGCTTAGGTGGCTGCTGCTGAAGAAACTCCGGATGCTGGCGGTGACCGGCTTCACGCTAAGGATGATTCCAGGGAGGAGATTGTCCGGGTCGGCGTTGGTCATGCGCTCGCGGGCCACCTTCTCCATGCGGGCGAGTCCCACGCGCATCTGATTAAGAAGAAGTTCGCCGACCGACCGGATGCGCTTGTTCCGCAAATGGTCAATATTGTCGCCGCTGATCTCCCCGTCATGCAGCCGCGTCAGTTGGCGGATCATCTCGGCCAGGTCTTCCACGGTGAGGTTGCGCACTTCCAGGGGGACGTCCAGTTCCAGGCGCCGGTTGATCTGCCTGCGGCCTACCCGGCCCAGGTCGTAATGCCTCGGGTCGAAGAAGAGCGAATACAACTGGTTCTTCGCGTTGTCCTCGCTGGGAGATTCGCCGGGGCGCATCCTGCGGTGCAGGTCCTTGAGCGCCGTTCGCGTGTCCTTGGTCGGGTCGACGTCTAATGTGGCCTCTATGAACGGGTTGACTTCCAAGACCTCCAGCTTTGTAATGTTCATGGAGGCGAGTTTCTTGGCGGTGTCTCGGTCCACTCGGCGGAACGCCTGGATGACGACCTTCTTCCCGTCCTCGACCTTCCTGAGAACTCGCTTGCCGAACAATTCCTTCTCCGTGGGCGACTTCAACGTGAGCTGCCTGCCGAACGCGAATAGGAGTTCCTCGTTCGATGCTGCCGGCGTCGAGACGAGGACCTGCTGTTCGAGGAGGCCCTTGGAGAGGCTCTTCAGGAGGTCTGCGGTTACGACAGCGCCTTCATCGGCCAGAACCTCTCCTGTGCCGGGGTCCACAAGGGGCTCGGCGAAGCGCCGGTGCAGCGAGTCTTTGAGCGGCCGGTGCACTGGGTGCCGCGCCTGGCTCATGGCGCAGAACGCCTTCATCAGTTGTGTGAGCGGAATTCGCTTGCTCTGGTTCAGCGTCACCTGAAGCACGTAATTGGGCTCCAGTTCACCGACTTCCAGCCATTTGCCCTGGTTGGGAAGCACCTCTGCCCAGAGCGGCAGGCGGTGCATGAGTACGTGCTTCAGCTCCCATCGGGTCGCCTGCTGCGGCTCGTCGAAGAAGTAGACGCCTGGGCTGCGGCTGAGCTGCGAGACTATGACGCGCTCCCGGCCGTTTATGACGAAGGTGCCTTGGTCCGTCATCAAGGGCAGGTCGCCCAAGTAGACTTCCGACTCGATGACCTCGCGGTCCTTGCCGCCGAGCCGGACCGATACCTTCATGGGGGCCTCGAAGGTCACGTCCCGGTCTCGACACTCCTCCAACGGGTACTTGGGTTCCCCGAGAGAGAAGTCCAGGAACTCGATGTAGTTCGTCCGGGTGAAATCCCAGATCGGGGAGAAGCTTCTCAGCAGTTGCGGCAGTCCGTTTTCGAGGAAGTATCCGTACGAGTTCAGTTGCAATTCGATAAGATTGGGCACCTCGAGGGCCTGGTCGAGGCCCCCCAGGGTATGTTTGATCTGCTTCATTCAGCCCTCCCGGCAGGTTGGCAACAATCTGTCATGATACCCCACTCGGCTACGCATGTCAAGGATTTGGGCGTCGTATTCAGCCCCTTCACTGGGTTGAGGCGCCGGCCATAATGAGAAATAGGAGGTCGGCGGGGCCCATATCAGTCGGCATGACATTCTTACGTGTTGCGGTCGTTACGCTTGGGCTGCTGCCCGTCGTGGCGCCCGCAGGGGGGTTCTATGTGGTGCGGGTCGGCCTGGTGAGCATGGGCGATCCTCAGCAGTTCACCTTGTCTTCCGACCGCCCGTTCGGCGCCTACGAGGCAGGCAGCCAAGACCTGATTGCACAGTGGCCCGCTATGGCCGAGGCCGCAATCAGCGCCGAAGGTGACCGTGTTCGGTTAGCCGGCCGGTCGTTCCAGGCGGTCTATTTCAGTTCGGAGGGCCCGCTGCTCCGGCTCGCGGGGCCGGCGAGGACCCGGCGGTACCGGGGCTGGATTCACATCGCTTCGAGGGAGGGGCGCCTGCAAGCCGTCAACGAGGTGAATCTGGAGACTTATCTTATGGGCGTTGTGCCGTGCGAGATGCGCTCCGGCGCTCATCCGCAGGCGCTTAGGGCGCAAGCCGTGGCCTGCCGAACCTATGTGTTGCGGCGCATGGAGGCGTTTCGGGACCAGGGGTTTGACGTGGACGACACGACGCGATGCCAGACGTACAGGGGCGCCGGCGCGGAGGACCCGCGCGCGAACGAGGCGATCCGGCTAACGTCGAATCAGATTCTTGTTTATGGGGGCCTTCCCATTCAGGCGCTTTACAGTTCGGTGAGCGGAGGGGTCACAGCCTCGGCATCAGAGGCATTCGGCAGCGTCGGTGAGCCTTATCTGGTCAGCGTTCGAGACCTGGACGAGAATGGGGAGCCATACGCCAGGGGCGCGCCATATATGCGATGGACGTGTACCTTCGAGCGACCCCGGATCGCGTCGCTCATGAAGGAGGCGGGCCACGACGTCGGACCTGTGCGGCGGATCGAGACCGTCGAGCGAAGCGAGAGCGGGCGCGTACGCCAGGTGCGCGTCACGGGCGATCTGGGAGCCGTTACGCTTCGTGGGGACGCGCTGCGCAGGCTGCTCGGAGTGAACGATCTGAGGAGCACGCTGTTCGAAATCAGCGCCACGGGGACCGGCTGGCGGTTCGACGGCAAAGGCTGGGGGCACGGCGTGGGCATGTGCCAGGCAGGGGCGGAGGGCCGCGCGCGCGCCGGACAGACTTACCGGCAGATCTTGGCCGCCTATTACGTAGGTGCGGAAGTCATCACCGTTCCCGGGTCGGCCCTGAAAACGGCCGCGCGCGGCAGCGTTGTCCAGCGCCGGAAGTTCCATCGGTCCGGGGGATGACCTTGCGGTAGTATGGCGGCCACGCTTCCATGCCGCGCACTTTCCGTTCGCTCATCCTGTCGGTTGCCGCCCGGTCCTGGGTCGAGCGATTCGTGCGAAAGAGCCGGATCACCCGGGGTGTCGTGCGCCGTTTCGTGGCGGGCGATTCGCTGTCGGAGGCTATCGCGGCGGCCGAAGTTTCGGTCCGGCGTGGGTTCACGGTGAGCCTGGACTTTCTGGGCGAGCACACCTCGGCCGAAGAAGACGCAGAGCTCGCCGCCATGGAATACGGCCGGCTGTTGGAGGCCGCCGGTTCGTCGCCGGAGCACGGGGGCTGGCAGCCGGAGCGGATCAACATCTCCGTAAAACTGTCTCAATTGGGCCTCGACTTCGACAGCGACGGGTGCTGCCGGCGCTTGTGTTCGCTGCTGGACCAGGCGCAGGCGCGGCGGCAGTTCGTTCGGATTGACATGGAGAGCAGCCCCACCATTGACCGCACGCTCGAATGTTTTTGGATCGCCCGCGAACGGTACGACAACGTTGGGGCGGTGCTTCAGTCAATGCTGCACAGGACCCCGGACGATTTGGACGCACTGGTTAAAAAAGGTGTGCGTGTGCGCTTGGTGAAGGGCGCTTATCAGGAGGGTCCGGACGTTGCGTACAGGGACAAGAGGGACACCGACAGCGCCTATATTGAAATGGCGCGGAAATTGGCGCTGGACGGCATCTATCCGGCATTCGCCACGCATGACCTCAGGATCATCCAGAAGATAATCGGGTTCGCGGAGGAGAAGGGGATTGGGCGTGGTCGCTTCGAGTTTCAGATGCTGTATGGCGTCCGGCGCGATCTGCAGGAAGCCTTGAGAAAGCGCGGATACATCGTACGCGTCTACATTCCTTACGGCGCGAGTTGGTACCCATACTTCACGCGCCGCCTGGCTGAGCGTCCGGCCAACCTGTTCTTCTTCATGCGAAGCCTATTAGGCCGGTGACGTGGCGCTGCCCGGGAAGGGGTCGGCCGCGGAGGCGGGCTCTGCTGCGGAGGCGCTAACGCAGTTCTGCGAAATGGAACACAGTGGGAACGCGGCTCCGGAATCGGACGGCCGTATGCATCTCCATAACGGCCTGCGCCCGGCGATCCAGTTCTTCGAGGGCGCGTTTTTCGCGCTCTCCGATCTCCGTGTCGCGAGCCGAGACCGGACCCATCAGTTTCGACGAGTCCCCGGTGTCCCTCAGGCCGAGGATGTGACCGAGCTCATGGGCCACCGCGCGCTTGACCTCCGAGGTCGTCATCGAGCGGCCGTTGGGCCGGATGTTGGCTATCTGGACACTCCCCCGGATCGAAAACGTTGCTTTCCCGGCGGACTTGCGGACCGTACGCTTCCATGAGACCTTGCCCGCCAGCCGTCTGCCGGAGGACTGAATCCTGTCCACAAACCGGACGACGACGTCGGCCTGGGACAGGCGGCTGACCTCTTCGAACGGGGATCCGGGCACCGAGCGGTTCCACTCGTTCAGAGCGGCCCTCGCGCCCTTTCTCAATCGGGATGCGCGCCGCCGGCCGTGCCCGCTCGTGTCGATGTAGATTCTCACGCGTTCGGGAACGGCGGCCGCCTGGGCGCGGGCCGCGGCCCGCTCGGGGTCGCCATAGGCCATCTCGACCAGGGCCAGGCCCAGTTGGGAGCGAATCGGCTCGCTCACGACTTCGGTGAACTCAGGCGACGGCTCCGGGCTCAGCGTGAGCGTCGGTTCGCCGCCGACGCCCGTCGAGGCGGCCGGCGCCGCACCTATCAACAGGAGCGCTCCGTGCGCAAGACCGATCCGAAAGAGATGTTTCAATAGACGCCTCCGCGCGACACGGCCCTCGGCCGATGTGTCCGCGGCTTCGGGCAGGGACCCGTGGTCCTCCACGTTCTAATTATCGGTTCCGCGCTTTGCCGCCGTCAGCGCCGGTAAAAGAACCTGGTAGGTTCAAACAGAGCCCGCGTGGAAGCGGCTATCGGGGTTCGGATGACGGCCGTTCGGGTCGTCTGGGGTGCTCTTGAGGGGAGCGGGCCGGTTACAGCGCCCGAAGCCGGGCCGCTGTTTCCTCCGGCAGGGTGTCGTTGATGAACACGCCGCAGGCGGCCTCGCTTCCCGCCAGGTACTTCAGTTTGTCCGCAGTCCGATAGGGCGGGTTGAGCTCGACGATCAGCCACGTGTAGTCGGCCTCGTGCTGGAACAGGCTCATGATGTAGGGCATGGAGAACCCGAACAGGCGGTCGAGTTTCTGCGTTACCACGCGGAGGCCTTCGGCCAGGCCGTCGAGCCCGGTGTCGTCGAGCGCGCGCAGGTTCGGGACATGGGACTTGGGTGCCAGGTGTGTCTCGTACGGATAGCGCGCGAAGGTGGGAACGACCGCAATCCAAGCGTCCGATTCCCATACGACCCGCCGCCCGTCCTTCGTTTCCTCGGCAAGCCAATCCTGGGCAAGCCGTGTGCCCCGGCGCTCGAAGTGCCGGCGCTCGGCGTCCAGCCTGTTGCCGATAGCGCGGGGGATGAACGGGTAAGCGTAAATCTGGCCGTGCGGATGGCTCAACGTCACGCCTATCTCTTTTCCCTTGTTCTCAAAAATATATACGTAGCGGACGGTTGGCCTTGCGATGAGGTCGATGTAGCGGTCGCGCCACACGCGCACCAGTTTTCGAATCTGTCTGAGCGGAAGGCCGGCGAGTGTCGCGTCATGGTCCGGGCTGTAACAGACAACCTCGCACACGCCGTCGCTCGGACGCGCCGGGATCAGGTCCGAGCCGCCGACTTCCGGCGGGAGCGGCGGAGTGCGCAAACTTGGGAACTTGTTCTCGAAAACGGCGATCTCATAATTGTCGCACGGGATCTCGGTGGGCGGTCCACCGGGCTTCGTGGGGCACAGGGGGCAGAATCCTTCGGGCGGGAAGAAGGTGCGCTCCTGCCGGTGGGTCGCAGTAACCACCCACTCGCCGAGGAACGGATGCCAGCGCAGTTCAGACACGTTGCTTGTTGGCGCTCATTTTCGGCGCGGCGGTATCCAGGGTCCGCGCTGCCGTTCGTAGGCCGCTATCTTTTCTTCGTGTTGGAGCGTGCTGCCGATTAGGTCGAGCCCTTCCATGAGCGCCTTCTTTGTGGCAGCGTTAATGTCGAACCGCATGACCTCTCCGTTCAGGAGCACGGTTTGGGCCGGCAGGTCAATGGACACCTCCGCTCCGCTGCCTGCGTCGGCGAGTTTCCGGTGCTCGCCGGGCGGCAGTTCGACAAGCAGTAGGCCGTTGATGGTCGCGTTTTGGCGGAAGATATCGCTGAAACCGGTCACGCGTTCGGTTTTCTGCGCGATGACGGCTCTGAAACCGGCCTGCTGAATCGCCCACACCGCGTGTTCGCGGCTGCTGCCGCAGCCGAAGTTCTCACCCACGACCAGCACCGACGCGCCCTTCGCTTCCGGCCGGTCCAATGGGAAGTCCGGGCCGCGAACGTCCGCGAACAACTGTTCGCCGTATCCGGTGCGGTCCACGCGGCTTAGGAACCGGGCCGGGATGATCCGGTCGGTGTCCATGTTCGGCTGGTCCAGGACGGCGGTGCGCCCGGAATGCGTAAGGAACGGCTCCATCGCCATGATTGTAGCATCCGTCAACCCAAACCCCTACCGGTGGGTGCGACACTCCTGTCGCGCTGGGATGCCCGACAGGAGTGTCGGGCCTACCGGCGGCACGGGGTACCATTCCCGGCTCGATGGCCAAGCGCTACTACATCACAACACCCATTTACTATGTGAACAGCGTGCCGCACATCGGCACGGCGCTGACCACGCTCGCGAGCGACGTGACCGCGCGCTTCCAGAGGATGCGGGGCAGCGAGGTGCACTTCCTTACTGGCACGGATGAAAACGCCATCAAGGTCGCGGAGGCGGCCCAGGCGGCGGGGAAGTCGCCCCAGGAGTTCGTGGACGAGGTGTCGGAAGAGTTCAGGCGCATTTGGGGCGGCATGAACATCAGTTTTGATGATTTCATACGCACGACCGAAGAGCGCCATACCCGAGTTGCGCAAGAGGTGTTCAAGCGTCTTCAAGACGCAGGTCACATCTACCTCGGCGATTACGAGGGCTGGTATGACGTCACCGCCGAAACGTTCTATAAAGAGTCTGAACTGGTTGACGGAAAGAGTCCGGACGGCAACGAGGTTCGGTGGGTGAAGGAGAGCAACTACTTCTTCCGATTGTCGGCGTTCGAAGAGCGCCTGCTGAAGCACATCGAGGAGAATCCTGACTTCATTATTCCGGAGGTTAGGAAGAACGAGGTCGTCTCTTTCATTAAGCAGGGCCTGCACGACGCGTGCGTCACTCGGACGAACGCCGGGTGGGGAATACCTGTGCCGGGGGACGACAGCAAGGTCATCTACGTTTGGTTCGAGGCCCTTATCAACTACATTTCCGCTATCGGGTGGCCGGACGACGGCTACAAGGAGTATTGGCCTGCGGACGTCCAGTGGATGGGCAAAGATATCTTAGTGCGCTTCCACGCGACCCTTTGGCCTGCGATGCTGATGGGTCTCGGCGTGGAACTGCCGAAGACGCTCGTCGGGCACGGCTGGATGCTGATGGGAAAAGAGAAGATCAGCAAATCGAAGGGCAACGTTGTCGCGCCTCTGGAGTTGGCGCACGATTTGGCGCGGCGGAGCGGATGCGCGGAGGACGTGGCTGTGGATGCGGTGCGCTACTATATGGCCGCATCCATGCCATACGAAGGCGACGAAACGTTCACGTCCGACAACTTCGACCTTATGTACGATGTTGAGTTGGTCAACGACTTGTCGAACGGCATCCACCGGGTCATATCCATGTTGAACAGTTTCTGCGACGGCAGAATCCCCCGCGGGACCGTGCCTGCGAGTGACGTGTTGGACGTGAGAGACCACATTCGAGATGTGGCAAAAGCCTATTCCAATTTCAGGCTTGAGATCGCAAGTCAATTTGTCATCGGCGTCGCTGGCTTGCTGAATCAGGCAATAGATAGAGAGAAGCCGTGGGACTTGAGGAAGAATGACGACCCTCGACTCGCTGACGCCATGTACACGTTGGCGTGGTATGTAAGAGTGCTCGAGGGACTGGTGAGGCCAATCGCCCCTACTTTGGCAGATCGCATATGCGGCCTGCTGCGACTGCCAGAGACACGGCGTTGGGATACAATCGGCGCTGAGAACGCTATCCCGGCGAACCACCGCGTGGCTAAGGCGGAGGCGATCTATCCGAGACTTGGACAAAAGAAAGCGAAGGAGAAGAAGCAGATGGAGCAGACGAAAGTTGAAGAAAACGTGATAAGTTTCGAGGAGTTCACGAAGGTGAAACTGCGCATCGCCCGCGTGCTAAATGCGGAGCGGGTGCCGAACACCGACAAACTGTTTCGATTGGAACTGGTGATGGGTGAGGAGAAGCGGCAGGTTGTGGCGGGAATCGCGCAGGAGTATTCGGCTGAAGACCTGATAGGCAGACAATTGGTATACGTGTCGAACTTGCAGCCGCGAAAAGTGCGCGGCGTTGAGAGCCAGGGCATGATACTGGCGGCCGACGGCCCGAATGGGGAGGCGATCCTGATTCAGCCGGATAGGGAAGCGCCGGATGGGACGAGCGTGCACTAGTAGAGCAATCGCGCTCGGTGTCGCCATCGGCGAAGGGACCGTGGCCGGCTGAAATAGAAGGCCCCATTCCGGATCGGGATGAGGCCTGATGCCGCTAATATGAGACCGTCTACGCGGCTTTCTTGTAAGACCGGCTCGCGGTCTGGCTCCACTCTCCATGCTTGCCGTTACGGTAAACGTAAGCCGCGCGATAGTCAACGCTGCCGCGGCGGCCGTTGCGGATAGCATGAATGAAGGGCCACGAGTTGCCCTTGACGATCGTGCGCCACCTGCCGCCTTTGTGGCGGAACTGCAGAATTGCAGCTTTAGCCCACGACGGGAATCGGCCTGAGCCGTTGCTCCCGGCGCCTACCCAAACAGTGAAATTGCCGCCGCGGTTCCATACGGGCTTGACCCACGGGAACTCATGCTTGGGTGCTTGCTTGCGCGCAGGCTTGGGCCTGGCGCTCTTCGGGCTGCTCTTGCGAGCTGCTGGAATGCCGAACCAGGCAAATTGGCCGGTATTGTGCGGGCTCTTCTGTATGCGTGCCCAATAGCGCCCAATGAAGCTCTCGGCCGTCTTGCGGTGGCCGGAAGCCCTCTTCCAAGCCTTTTGCTCGGCGGCATGAGCCTTCTTCCAGGCCTGGTACCACTTATGCCAGTCGTTCCAGCTCTTTCGAAACTGGCTCTTCTGCTTCGGCGTGACGCCGAACTTGGAGCCTTTGGACGAGAAAGTTCGCTGGAACCGGTTGAACCATGCGTCGAACTCGCTGTCCTTAATCGGGAATTTGGTTTTAGCCAATTGGTTTCCTCCGTATGATTTGAGTGGCAGTGAATCTTTGCCCCCAGGGGATTATTGGTTACCGGGAACGAAGACTCAACCTCCGAATGGCGCTTCAGCCCCGGCGAGACGAGGACGTGGCCGCATCATTGCCGGCGTTTTTACCAGCGAAGCCGGCGCCGCAGGCGGCGAATCGGGTCGAAGCTCGTATCCGCAACTCGCTCATTCAAACGCCTCTCTCAGATCCGCAACAAAACGAAGGCGCAGAAAACAGTCAAGACAGCCGCGCTAAGGTAGGAGACAACCGCAAGGGGCGTTTTGATTCCCCCGAGGCCGACGTCCACAAGCGAGTGGCGGATGCGGTGCGCGCAGTGGAAAAGCGGAAGCGAGACACAGACGAAAAGGAATATTTTGATCAGTGGGTTCGAGATAAGGTTCGCGATGTGGTCGTATGTGAACGCCTCCTGGGCGGCGCCCCAGCCGAACGCCCCGGCAAGCCCGGTCAGGAATATAAGAACCGGCATGACGAACGCGGCCACAACCCCGCCCGCCGAAAAGAGCGACCACCAAAACGGTTCGTGCGTCCTCCCTCCCTTGCTGTGCGGGAGAGGGTTGGGGACGGTGTGTGCGCTCACTTCAGCACCACCCAAATGATGAACGCGGTGATTACTGCCCACACCGCGTAATTCGGCCCAATCATGAGCGCTGGAGGGACTCGCTCCTCACCCCGCCAGACCCGCACGGCCTTCGGAGTGGCGTTGAACCACGTAACCATGTGCAGCAGCGCGAAGGCCAGCGCCACGAGGTGGAAGAGGATCATCCCCGGCGACCAGAGGAATCTTAGATAGGCGCCGTACGCCTCCGGCCCCTGCCCCACCTTGTACAGGCAGATGAGAAAGAAGACCAGGTAGGCGGCGATGAAGACGGCACTGAGTTCGCGGAGCATGATGAGGAAGTAGGCGCCCCGCGACAGCCACCAAGTTGAACCCATGTTCCGATTAAGCGGCGGCTTCATGACCTCTGTCCCCAGGGCAGCAGAGTCTTCATATACTCCATCGCGCCTTGCACCTTGGCCATTTGGATGGCGCCCGCCGGATCAACGTCCTTGGGGCAGACCGTCGAGCACTCTCCCACAAACGTGCACTCCCAAATGCCCTCGTGGCCAAAGATGGTCTCTTGCCTTTGAGCGCGGCCCTGGTCCCGCGAATCTAAGTTATATCGCTGCCCCAGCGCAAGCACCGCCGGTCCGATGAAGCCTTCCTCCCGCCCGACCACCGGACAGGCCGAGTAGCAGAGCATGCAGTTGATGCACATGCTGAACTGCTTGTATTGGGCGAGTTCCGCCGGCGTCTGCCGGTACTCTCCTTCAGCGAGGGGCTGCTCCTTCTTGCGGATGATCCACGGTTTCACGGCCTTCAGTTTCCGCATGAAGTCGTCCATGTTGATGACGAGGTCGCGCTCGACGGGGAAGTTGACAAGCGGCTCCACGCGGATGGCGTTGGGGTAGTAATCTCGCAGGAACGCGGCGCACGTCAGTTTGGGATAGCCGTTGACCATCATGCCGCACGATCCGCACACGCCCATTCGGCAGGACCAGCGGTAGGACAAAGTGCCGTCCACTGTGTCCTTGATGTGGTTGAGGGCGTCGAGGACCACCCAATCCTCGCGGTAAGGCACTTCGTAGGTCTGGAAGGTCGGCTCGTCCTCCTCCTCTGGCCGGTAGCGGAAGACTTCGAGCTTGATTGTTCGCTGGGTGGTCGGGGTGCCCATAGGGATCTTATTCTACCACTCGTCAGGAGTCTTCGGATAGGGCATCCGAACCGAGGAGCGGACCTCTGCTGGGTTGCCATCGAAGGTGTGATTTTTATGCCTCGCCACTCGCAGTGGCGAGGCTACATTCGCGGCAGACAAGCCTCACCTCTGCGAGAGGTGAGGCATACGAACTAATCAACGTTCAATCTGCTGGCGTTGCTGCCAGGGATCATTTCTTTCCGTATGTGCGCTCGGCTGGAGGCCACTTCGTGATCACCACATCCTGGTACTCCACCCGCGGCCCGGCCTCGGTGCGGTATACGAGTGTGTGATTGAGGTATTTCGCGTCGTCCCGATCTGGATAATCGGTGCGCTGGTGAGACCCGCGTGACTCTTTGCGCTCGAGAGCAGAGAAGGCGACGCTCGCCGCAACATCTAACATGAAGTCCAATTCTAGCGCGGTGGTGAGGTCTGTGTTGTAAACGTTGCTGCGGTCGTCGAGAGCGATCTTTTCAAAACGCTCCCGAAGTCTCATTAGCGTATCCCAAGTTTCCTTGAGCGAAGACTCCGTGCGGTAGATGCCGGCACCGGCTTCCATCGCTTTAGTCATCTGGTCGCGGATCGTGGAAATGCGTTCGGTGCCGCCCTGCTTAAGGATGAAGGTCCGGACGATCCGCTCGCCCTCGTCTCGCGCCTGCGCCTCGAGTGCGCGCTTATCTGAAATTGCGTTTTCCGAAGCGAACTCGGCCGCGTTTTTGCCGCCGCGCGCGCCGAAGACCAGCAATTCGGTCAGCGAATTGGAGCCCAGCCGGTTGGCGCCGTTGATGCTCACGCACGCGCACTCACCGATCGCGAACAGGCCCGGGAGCGATGTCGCCGTTTCGATGTCGGTGTGCACGCCCCCCATCATGTAGTGCACCACGGGCCGCACCGGGATCGTTTCGTGCACCGGATCAATGCCAGCGTAATTCTTGGCGAGTTCCCGCACGAAAGGAATCTTCTTGTTAATTTTCTTCTCGCCCAGGTGGCGGACGTCGAGGTAGATAAAATCGCCGTACGGTCCCTCGATTGTGTTGCCCTTCTCCATCTCTTTGACAAACGCCTGCGATAGCCGGTCGCGAGGGCCTAATTCCATCTGGCGCAACTGCGGGTGGTTAGGGTCATGGACGTCCAGCGGTTTGCCCAGGTCGTAATGCTGCAAGTAGCGGTCGCCGTGTTTGTTGACCATGATTCCGCCCTCGCCCCGGGCCGCCTCGGTGATGAGGATGCCGGTCCCGGGAAGACCGGTGGGATGGTACTGGACGAACTCCATATCTTTGAGCGCGACGCCCGCACGGTAGGCGAGCGCCATGCCGTCGCCGGTCTTAATTGAGCCGTTCGTGGTGAAGGGGAAGATGCGCCCGGCGCCGCCTGTGCAGAGGATGACGGCCTTGCCGAGAATCGCCCGCAACTTCCCGGTGCGCAGTTCCAGCGCCGCCACGCCCTGGCAGCGCCCATCCTCGACGAGCAGTTTGGTGACAAACCACTCGTCGTAGCGCGTCACGTTGTCATATTTCAGCGATGTCTGGAAAAGCGCGTGGAGCATATGAAAGCCGGTCTTGTCGGCCGCGAACCAAGTGCGCTCGGTCTTCATTCCTCCGAACGGCCGGACCGCGACGCTGCCGTCCGGTTCGCGGCTCCACGGGCACCCCCAGTGCTCCATTTGGATGAGTTCCTCCGGGGCTTCCTTGACGAACGCCCACACCGCATCCTGGTCGGCCAGCCAGTCGGAGCCGCTTACCGTGTCGTAGGCGTGGTCTTCGAGGCTGTCGTTCGACTTGATGACGGCGGCCGTACCGCCTTCGGCGGCGACGGTGTGGCTCCGCATGGGGTACACCTTCGAGATGACGGCGACGCTGAGGCTTGGATCAATTTCCGCGCACGCGATGGCGGCGCGCAGGCCGGCGCCGCCCCCGCCGACCACCAGTATGTCCGCTTCTAAGGTTTCGTATTCGGCCATCGGTCAGAACCTGAGAATCACGAAGTTGCCAATGCGCTGCTCGTTACGAGCCGGACGTCGAACTCGGTGAATGCCACCGGCACGAGACTGGCCCACGCACAAGCGCCGTGGCGGTCGTTCAGAATGTTGTTCCTTTTCCAGCTGTGGTGCCTTGCCTGGTTGGAGTCGCTGGAGCTGAAGATGTCGAGGCCGCCGAGCACCACGACGGTGATGAGGGGTTCGAACCACCATCCGTCGCGGCGCGTCGTGCGGTCGAACGCTGGATTCTTTGGAGCCGTCGTGGCCATAGACCCTCCGTGGGGAAGATGAAAGACACGGCCATTGTAGCATCCTTGCCGCTTGGTCGCCCCGAGCCGCAATCCGCAGCAGGGAGGAGAACTGAAGACTGAAAACCGGAGACTACGAACGTGCCGCGGTACGGCACATTTCGACCACCATTCTCTCCACCGTCTCCCGTGGGAAAGCCCCGGGGAGTTGCCCCTTCAGTCGCATGTCCGCCTCGGCCAAAGACCGGAACATGGCCGCAAGCTGGGTCAGCGAGAGGCGAGGCGCCATGCCCCGAATCTTGTCCCGAACAAAGCCGCTCCGCCGGGCCGCTTCGGGCCAGTTGTGGTGCCGGGGACAGAACGCATCTGAGGCCGCGCTGTCGGTTCGGATGGCGGCATCGCGGCACGCCCTTGCCTGCCAAATGAGCCGCAGTTGGCGGTGCACCATCGGGAAGAGATCTCTCATCGCCGCGGAATCGATCCGAGGCGCCATACGCAGGAGCAGGCCCATCTGGCGGAGCGCTGAGCCTGTGCGGCCGGCGCAAACGGCATCGAGCAGGTGGAAGACACGCCATTCACGGCTCGGCATGACGGTGTGCTGCACGACCTTCTTGTCAATCACGCCCTCTGCCGGCGTCACAATGACCACTTTTTCGAGTTCGCCTGTGGCTTCCGTGAGGTCGTCGCCGGTTAGGTCGGCCAGCAGTTCGGCGGCGCCGGGACCGAACTTCACATTCTCTTCCTGCGCACGCGTCCGAAGCTTCTGGAGGAGGTCTCGACGGTTGGGAGGCCCGCATCTGATTTCGGAGCCGCATTCTCTGGCGACGGGGATCAGCGGGCTCTGCTTTTTGGCTCGCGATCGCGGGTCGGGAGGGTTCTCGAAGGCCAATATGAGCAGCGCTGACTTAGGGAGTTTGGGCAGCACGGCGGCGAGTGACTCTGCCTCCTCGACCCGCAGGCGGTCGGCGCGGCGCACGACGACCGTGCGCCGCTCGGCCAGGAACGGCGCGGTCGTGACGGCGGCCGCAATCTCCGCAGCGCCCACAGCGGCTCCGTCCAGTTCGGTGAGATCGAACGACTCGTCGCCGTCCACGCCCGCCTTCCGCTTCAACTCGGCAAGGGCCTCGCGGATGAGCAGCAGTTCGCCGCCCGTAAGCGCGTAGACTCTCTTGAGTTCGTCTTTCTTACCGGCCATTTTTCTTGCGTGCGGCGGCGGCCATTTCCGTGACGCGTTCCCGAGCGAAGCGGATCTGCGCTTCGGTCGGTTCCGGCTGGGCATACAGAGCCTGGTCGAACGCTTCCGCGAGTTCGATTGCGACCACGCCGTCTCCGATTGCGCTGCGATACGCCTCGGCGTACTCGAGCGTGGTTTCGGACGGCGCCTTCGGACGCTGCACCTCTTTTCGAAGGATTCGCAGGTAGGCCAGATAGAGCGGCCTGAGCCTGCGCAGCGGAGGTGAGAGCCGGTTGCGTGTCTTGTACCAGGAGAGACCCGAAGACGCGGTCAGGAGCACGAAGATCAGGGCAAAAACGATGCCCGCGGCCCAGGCGGTCCACCGCAGCGTCATACTCTTGCCGCTGTCGCCCAATAGGGCGCCGACGCCCGCTCCCGGCACGGAATCGGCGATCCCCGTGGCGTCGAACGGGACCCAACCGTACCCGTCGAAATAAACCTCCGCCCACAGGTGGGCGTGCCGGTCGCGCACGATGTAGGCGTCTCCGTCCATGCTTTCAGAGTCCAGCAAGAACCCGTCCGCCATGCGCGCCGGAATCCCCACTGAGCGGCACATGACGGCCACGGCGCTGGCGAACAGGTCGCAATACCCCTCACGCGTCTCGAAGAGGAACGCCTGGACACGGTCCTTAGAACCTGAGATTCGTTCCGCCTGAAGGTTGTAGCTGCACCTCTCGCCGACCTCGCGCATGATGGCCATGGCCGCGTCATAGTCGGATGCAGTTCCCCGTATCACGCTCTCTGCCAGATCGCGCACGTCCGGGTGAATGATGTCCGTTCTGCCGTAAAGGTCTCGCTGTGCGGCCCGATCAGCTTGGGGCGCATCACGCAGTTCGCGTGACGGCTGCGGCGGGGTCGCGGCCGAGACCGCGTACGTTCGACCGGAGGGGAAACTGTCGCCGAATATCGGGAACTCCTGGCGGTCTATCCTGAGGCTGCCCTCATATTCGATCCTCACCGGAGTGCCAGGGGAGTATACGTAAACGTGGCGTCTCGCCAAACTTTCGACCCGCGTCCGGGTCACTTGCAGCTCGGCAATCGAGTATCGCGGTGGAGGGCGGTACACTTCGGCGTTCGCGATGTTGGAGGAGGGCTCTTCGCCGGTCGGCTCCAGGTCCTGCGTGCTGCTGATCTCGGTCCATCCGAGGCCCCTGTATCGCTGGAAAGCGTGTGCCCGGAGATAGGTCGGGTTCCCTGTGGTTTCAACACGCAGGATTCGCAGGTTGGTGCTGGTCGTCGGGCCGTTTCCGATCATTCGATCCACTCGCACGCCCGCAAGCGGATTCGGTCTGAGTGGCGGCGGTGTGAACTCGATAGTGGGCGCGAGGTTCATCATTGCCCCACCGATGTGCGGGGATGCGAGTTTGGAAACGCCCGCGACAACCAGAACGGATATGATGGCAAGCGTCGGTCCGGCCATCGCTTTCCACGGGCCGCGACGGAGTTCATAGAAGTCTTCGTATCCGGCGGCCCTGGAACGCGCGTACATAACGCGCGTGTGCAAGCGCGTGAGGAGCACGGCCACTGTCACCATGAAGAGCACGACGGCGACGTCGAAGTAGGCGCTTGTCTCCAGCCAACTGATGAGGCCGAACAGCGCGATGCCGGGGACTGCCTGGAAGTAGAGCGCGCCGTCGGTCCACAGGAAGTAACTGCCGATTACTACGAACCAGCAGAGGAACGCGAGCGGGAACAACTGCCACGGGAACCCTTCGCCCGGCAGCAGGCTGTTCAAGGAGTTCAGGTTTACGCCGACGACGGCGGCGGCGCCCAACTGCAGCCACGCGGTGTGGCGAATCCATGCCACGCCGGGTGTGAAACGGCGAATGACGTAACTTATCAGCAGGCCCGACCAGGTGAGCGCCACGAACATTATGCCGATCAGCGGCTCCTGGATCGCGGCGCCGCTGGAATAAAGAGGTATGGCCGTAGCGGCCGCCAGCAAGAGATAATCGGCGCCGCTGGCCTGCAGCAGATAAAGTTGCTCGAGTGCGCTGAGCCGTCTTCTAATCGCGGCCATAAGGGCTCTCCATTACGCGCATGGCTACGTTCGGCACCGATATCGAGGCCATGAAGTCGGGGTCTGTTGCCGGGATCATCCTCCGGTCAGGAGGCTTTCCCGGAAAATGCGACGGGTCGTATAGCAGAGCTATGACTTCCGAAGACGCCGCAATGTGACGGACCGCCTCCGCGATGCCGGGCTCGGCGGCAGCCAGCATCACCACGATTGTCGAGTTCGGAGGCGCGGTGCGGGCGATCTCCTCGAGTTCTGAAGCGAACGGGTGTTGGCGGTCTGCCCGCGCTCCAGCGAGGGCGTCGCAAATCTGCCGGTTGCGCATCGCGGCCTCCGACGCGTGTACGAGGGCGCCCTCGAGGGCCGGAATCGAAACCGCGCTGCCTCGCGTCAGCATCACGTCCGTCAGGTAGGCCGCATGGCCGCACATCGCTTCCAGCGTGGTCGCCGCTCCGGTCCCGGCTTCGCTCCCGTCGGTCAGTTGCAGCGCGAGAATCAGATTCGTGTTGAAGCCGGTCTCAAACTCCTTTACGTGCAACGTTCCCGTGCGAGCAGTGGTGCGCCAGTGAACGAAGCGGACAGAGTCGCCCGGCAGAAACTCGCGGACTCCGCGCGGTTCGAGCCCCGGTCCCCGGTTTCGGCCCTGGTCCGCCTGGCTCATCCCCCAACCGCTAAGCGACACCATGTCGAGCGAAAACGGGACCTTGGCGGGATGAATCACAACCTCGATCGGCTCCGCCTCATAGATGCGTTCCACGGACAGAATGCCGAGGGAATCTGTGCTTCGCACACGGATCTTCGACCATCGGTATATTCCCCGCCTCAGAGGGCGCAGTTCATAACGGGTCTCGACGGCCTCCTCGTAGTTCGGGGCTACCGGCAGCGGGCGCACGTCCATCTCGTGCACGAGCGCATCCGGCAGTTCGTCGGTGATTATCAGCAGCGGCCGGCGGAGCCGGATGAGCGACCAGACCCGGATTCGGATGGCCACCAGCTCACCGGCGACAATCACAGTCGGAGCCACCCGCTCGAATCGCAGTCCCCGCGTTGCCAGAGACGCCTGCACCCGAAGCCCGATGAGCGTGACCATCATCATCGTGCTCATGAAAAACAGCTGCTGGCTGTTCAGCAGCACTCCGACGGCCATCAGGAAAACGGCCGAGACTCCAAGCGTGAGAACTGCGTATCTGCGAGTCATGCAACCGGGATGGGCGCCCGGACGGTTGAGACGATGTCTTCGATCAACTCGTCCACTTCCACGCCGCGCGACCTAAGGTCGGCGCGTGGAATGATACGGTGTGAAAGGACGGCAGCCGCCATCGCCTTGACGTCGTCGGGCCGCGCGAACTCGCTGCCGTCATAGGCCGCGTGCCCCTGCGCCGCCCGCATCAAGAGCAGTGAACCCCGGGGGCTGGCGCCCAGCATTATCTGGTTCGAGCGCCTGGTCGCGGAAACTATCTCCACTATGTAGTCGCGCACGGATTCGTGAACAAAGATTTCACGCACTCCGAGCATCATCTCCTTCAGTTCGTCGAGCGCGACGACCTGCTTCACGGCTCCGATCGGGTGCACGACCTGTTGGCTCTTCAGGATGTCCGCCTCGACGGCCTTGTCCGGATATCCGAGCGACAGTTTCGCGAAGAACCGGTCCAGTTGCGCCTCCGGCAGCGGGTAGGTGCCGGTCAACTCGACGTTGTTCTGGGTCGCAATGATGAAGAACGGGTCGGGCAGTGGGCGCGTCACGCCGTCGCTCGTTACCTGGCGCTCTTCCATCGCCTCGAGGAGCGCGGCCTGGGTTTTCGGCGTGGCGCGGTTAATCTCGTCGGCGAGCACAATGTTGCCGAATACCGGGCCCCGGCGGAACTGGAACTCCATCGTCTTCTGATTGAAGATGCTGGAGCCTGTTATGTCCGCCGGCAACAGGTCCGGAGTGAACTGGATGCGGCGGAACTCCCCGCCGATTGATTTGGCCAGCGCCTTCGAGAGCATGGTCTTGCCGACGCCGGGCACGTCTTCCAGAAGGATGTGACCGTTGCACAAAAGAACTATGACGGCTCTCTCGACGGTCTCTCTCTTTCCAAGGATGACGGACTCGACCTCGTCGGCAATGCGCTGCGCTCGGGCGGCGATCTCAGTTGGTCCCAACTTTCACCTCTTCAGGAAACCTCCCAGTGTTTGGAACGTCACAGAGCGGGGTCACGTTCCCCCCGCTCGTATCCATTATGCAGTATGAGACGGGGCGTAGACTGTAATTGGGTCGCCGCTCAGGTAAGATCGCGCCTGCCACCGAGGCACAGGAAGCGCCATTGGGGATTCGCAGAGACGGCCGCAAGCCGAAACGCCGCCGCACCATCTTACAGCGCCTGCGAGGCAGGATGAAGGTGGAGTTCGCGCTTCCTGACCCTGCGCCGGCCGCCTCCCCGTCGTCTGCCGGGGCGGCGCCGAAAGGGGCCGGATCACAGAAGAAGCCCGCCGCAGCCAGGGTTGCAGTCCGGAAGCCTGCCGCCGAGGGTCGCGACCCGAAGAAGGCGGCGACCTCCAGACAGAAGGCCGCAAAGAAAGAGGAGTAGGCCGGTGCGCCGCCGGCCGCCGTTCGCCGGCGTGGCCGCGCCTCGGCCCGACCGTCGCCCTACTCGCCTTCTGTGCTCCTCGGGCTGCAGCAGCAACAGCAGCAGCAGCGGCAGTTGTTGTCCGCGTCGGCTCCGCAGCACGCATCGGCCTCGGACCTGGACTCGCAGGGACTCGTTTTCTCTTCAGTCATTCTTCTTGCCTCCTGTGTTCTTCTGAAGGGCGCCGAGAGGGACGCAGCAGCGTCCGTCAACGCGCAGTCTCAGCCGGGAGCGGAGCCGCTTCAAGTCGGTCTGCTGGGCGCTGATCGCTCCAATCGCCTCCAAGACGAACTCGGGCAGGCCCTTAGCGAGCCGGTAATAGACCCACGTGCCCTCTTTGCGCACCGTTACGAGCCCGGCTTGACGCAGGACGTTCAGGTGCGAGGAGAGGGTCGAGGACTTCACGCCCAAGCAGTCGCAGAGTTCGCAGACGCATACGTCACGGCACCGGCAGGCCTCGCAGCCCGCCAGGCACCTCAGTATCCTGAGCCTGGTGTCGTCGGCCAGGGCCTTAAACAGTTCCGCTCCTGTCTTCACGGAGGGAGCATACCACATTATTTCGGGAAATACCGAAATAATCCCGGCGAATGTACGGGGATCTCGGCAGATGGCGAAGGGTGGCCCGGACAGATTACGTTCCACATGCTCTGCTGGAGGAGGTCTCGAATAGCAATCTGTCCGGAGAAGGCACTATCTCGAGCGTGCTGACCGAGAAGGGTCCTCGCACGGACTTCAACGTGCCGGGAGACGCGGGTGCCGGCCGGGTGGCATGTGTAATCTTTATGGAACGTGTGCCGTGGACAGATTCGCTTCGTGGGTGTCGTGTGACTTCGCTCCTCGCAGCGAATTTGTCCACGAACGGCCCCGCGAGTGCCACAATCGCCCAGTGTGAAACGGCGTAGACCGATTGCGATCAACGCGCCCGGCCATGCGCACGAGTTGACGTTCTCTTGTTACCGGCGAATGCCGCTGCTCGCGGATGAGCGCGCCCTGCACCTTCTCGCGGATGCAATCAACGCCGCTCGCGAGACATGGCGGTTCACGGTCTGGGCTTACGTGTTCATGTCGGAGCACGTCCACATCCTCCTTCACCCGTCCGGGCCGAGGTACGACATCGGGTTGATTCGCAAGGCCATAAAGCAGCCGGTTGCGTCGCGCTACATCAGAAGGCTAAGGGAGACCGCTTCACCGGCCCTCACGAAACTGTGTTGGCAATCGAGGGACGGCCGGATTCGATACCGCTTCTGGCAGAAGGGACCGGGCTTCGACCGCAACCTGTTTTCTCCGAAGGCCATTCATGCCTGCATCGCCTATATTCACGCGAATCCGGCGCGTCGAGGGCTGGTGGAAGTGGAGACGGATTGGAAGTGGTCGAGCGCTAACTTCTATCACGCCGGGAAGCCGGGGCATTTGGCTATTGACCCGTGTCCGGTCCTTGGGTTGCCGGAGCGGGGCCACCTGTAGGCCGTTCGTGGACAAGTTCGCTCTCGGAGGAAGACGTTCACACGAGATTAGACCACGCGAACCTGTCCACGGCACACGCCATTGATCTCACTCACACTGGGCACCCGGCACGCCGCAAACGCCCGGCCAACCGGAAGAGCGCCGCTACCGACTGCGGTATTGCGATAACGACATCCTGGTCGGGGTGTTTTCGGATACACTGACCTTGACCTTGGGTGCGTAGAAAAGCCTCGGCAGCCGGTGCTCAATTCAGCCAATGGAGTGGCCATTGGCTGCCGAGACATCGAAAGAATCATTGCTAAGGAGGAATCGGGATGAGAATGCTGCCGACGCTCCTACTCGGGTTGTTTGCCATCGTCGGTAACGGCTGTTCTGGGAACCAAGACGCTGTAACAATGAGACCAAATCCGGAAGTTGGCGATGTGCGAAGCTATGTCGTGCGGATGACGTATGTACCGCGTAGTCCCGCAGCGAGACCGACGATCGTGATCTCGTTTGAGGCCCGGAATGAAATCATCGAAGTACACCCGGACGGGTCTGTCAAAGTGAGGCAATGGCTAACTGATTGGACCGTGTTGCAAGACGGGCGTGACATAACAGATGCAGAGGATGCAGGCGAACATACGTCCACTCTGACGTTTGGACCAAACGGCGATCTCCTGCCCGACGATTCAATCGAGGGTACGTGGAGGTATATACCAGCGCGGACATTCATTCATCCGGAAGAACCGGTTAGTCCTGGGGATCAGTGGCAATGGTTAGTGCCAGCGGATCCAGATACTGGGATAATAAAAGGTGAAAGCACCTTCACTTATGCAGGTACCGAGAAGTTGTCTGGGCAGATAGTATACAAAGTGACGATGCGATATACAGAATTGAAAGGTTCTGAACGCGTCAGGGCAAACGGAACTTATTGGATTTCCACAGAAGATATGAGACCCGTAAAGACTGTATTGAGAGTGTCCAATGTGTATGATTTTGACGACGGCTACTTATACGATGTAGAGGAACAGTCGAATCGGAATTGAACATCCACACCCGCGACTTCGTATCACTCACCTCTCGCAGAGGTGAGGGATTCAGGATCGAATAACGTTTTCAGACAACCTCGTCCGGAAGAACAGGCTCGGGGCCGTGGGGGCCAGCTTGCAGGATGTCCTGTATCATGACCTTCGCATACTGCCGCGTGTGCCGTGGACAGATTCGCTTTGTGCCTCCGCTGCTTGCCGTGGAGGCTTGCTTGGGATGTTTATTTGAAGCGTACACCCTCAACGGCAAGCAGTTGAGGGATAAAATGCGGGGCTTCTCATCCTTCACGGGTCGCGCCGGCGCGTGGCCGGCGACGGGCGAAGCATGAAATTCGCTGCCCGGGTGCGGATTCAGTGTTGCGCAGCCGAACCCTTGTCCGGCGCCCGGTATACTCTCCTCGGAATCGGGGCGTGGCTCAGTTTGGTAGAGCGCTGCGTTCGGGACGCAGAGGCCGGCGGTTCAAATCCGCCCGCCCCGACCATTGGTTTACGAGGGCGACTGACGACAGACGACAGACGTATAGACGATAGACGACAAACGTTAGACGCCAACCCGCCATGCCCCCGCGCCTGGTTATCGCCGGCCCGTCTCAAGTAGGCAAGACCCGAATTGCCAAGCGCTTATGTGAGCAGGAGGGCCACTGGTTCCTCAACCTCGACCCCGCCCGGCAGGACGACGCCCCTATCACATGCGCCGGTCTGTTGGGTCCCGGCGGGGAGCGTAAAGGGTTTAGGTTTCTCGGCTCTCTGAGGCTCGTGAGCGATCCGATAGCGGCGTTCGCCGCCGTGGCGTGGGCGCATGAAGAGGCGGCGGAGGAACCGTTGGTGTGCGAACTGCCGATTGACCGGCCGGGCGCGGTGCATGCGCACCTCCTCCGCAATCTGGTTACGTTTCTTCGGCCGCAGCGGATGATCGTCGTCGGATACGCCGAGGCCGAAACCGCCCTCCACCCTCCGGACGGGTGCGAACTCGAGCATCGCGATCCGGACGAAGAGTGCGAGGCCAGGACTTCCCCGGCCGTCGCCGCGTGGCGAAAGGCGACCTGGAAGAGCTACTTCGCCCGCGCCGAGCAGCATGATTTGCCGCTGGCGAGGGTTCGGATCAGCGGCGCGAGGCACGGCTCCGGCGCTCCGCTCGATGAAGGCGACATGCAGGTGCTCCGCGACCTCGGCCTCCCGTCGGCGCAGTATGCCGAAGTGATTCACGGTCTCCTTCACGTCGTGATCCCCGGAAACGCCCCGGGTGCGGCGGTGACCGCCGCGCTGGATCATTTCGGGTGTTCGGACGCTCATCTGGTGCATCCCGACACGTATCGAGGGTTGGTATGTGGGTTGGAGGATCGGCTGGGGCGTCACTTTGCGGTGGGAAGAATCATCGAAGCCGGCTTTCGCGCGGGCGTCCTGAAGGTGCTGTCGCCGGCAGAGTCGCCCGCGCCCGCCGCGCGGGTTCACCTGGGCCGCCTGCGGCTCGACGACGACGGGAACGAAATCGGGGAACTCCGGGCCTGGCAGGTATAAACCGCCCATGCTCAGGCTGCTCTTGGCCAGGCACGGTCAAACGGAATGGAACGCCCTGCGGCGCAACCAGGGCCAAGCCGACACGCCGATGGACGAAACCGGTTATCGCCAGGCGCGTCAACTGGCCGCAGCGCTGGCCGCCGAGCAGATTGACGCCGTGTATTCCAGCGACCTGGCGCGGTGCTTAGAGACCGCGCGGCCGATAGCCGAGGCAGCGAGGATCGAACCGGTGGCGGACCGCCGCCTGCAGGAGCGCGACTATGGCGAATGGGAGGGCAGAACGCCGGACGAACTGGAACAGGAGGACCCTCAGGCGCTTGCCGCATATCGCGCGGACCCTGTGCTGAACGGGCCTACGGGGGGGGAGACCGGCATAGATGTCTTCTGCCGCGCCGGTTATTTTCTCACGGATCTTTTGAAAGCGCACAGCGAGGGAGTGGTGGTGGTCGTGGCCCACGGGGGGAGCATCGCCGCTCTGCTGGCCGCGCTTCTGCACGGCCCGCCTTCAACGGCGACCTGCTTCCGCCTCCAGAACTGCTCGGTCTCCGAAGTGGTTCTTGAGGCGGACGGAGTGCGGCGCTTTGTCCGTTTCAACGACATCTCTCATTTGGCCCCCGCGCCTTTGGATTGGAGCCGTGTTCAGCCGACTTGCAAGTAGGCTGCGGCCGCTGGCTCCTCCGGCGCTTGGCGGCCTATTGCTTGCGCTCTCGTTTCCGCCTTTCGGCCTTTTTCTCGTTGCATTTGTGGCGCTCACTCCTCTTCTTGTGTGCGTTCGACGGCTTGGTTTTTGGGGGGGGTTCCGAAAGGGGTATCTGTTCGGTCTGGTATTCGGTCTGATCAATCTGTTTTGGTTGGAGCAGTTTGTCTCCCGCTGGACCGGCTCAGTCTGGATGGGCGCTTTGCCGTGGGTGCTGGTGTCGGCGGCGTATGCGGTTTATTTCGGTTTGTTCGCAGGTGCTGCCGCGCACGCGTGGGCGCGGGGCTGGCCCTGGGCCATCCCGCTCATCTGGGCGGGTGTCGAGGTTTTCCGCTCGACAATCCCCTATCTCTACTTCCCGTGGGCGATTCTCGGCACAGCGCTCTATAAGGCGCCCGTGCTGCTGCAGCCGGCCTGGTGGGGGGGGGCGTATCTGCTGTCGGCATGGGTCGCGCTCTTCAGCGTCCTCGCCGCGCTCTTGTGGACCGGCGAGCCCGTCCGCAAGACTTGGGCCTACGGCCTTGCGCTGTTGGCGATACTGGCCGGGTCGCTGGTCAGTTTCCTCGGTGAGCGCGAAGGCGAGTCGCGCGTGGTCGTTGCCGTTCAGCCGGGCGTTGACCTGGCGTTCCCCCCCCGGGAAGAGGTCAATCGTTTGCTGGCCGAGCGCATGCCGGAGGCGATGGCAATCGGGTCCGCTTCGCACCGCGACCTGGTGGTGCTGCCCGAAGGCGTCGGTCGTGGGTGGGACGAGGGGGCGCCCGTAACGGCGTTCGAACTCGACACATCGGTCCCGCTGTTGCTCGGTGCGCATCGCGACGCG
>JADFGT010000086.1 GCA_022567555.1 Armatimonadota bacterium
TAACGGGTTACAGTAACATCGACGGGAATCTCAAGGTTCGGTAAGGGGAGAGGTCTTGGATGGTCGAGTTCTTGGCTAAGCGACCTCACATGATTCCGGCCATTGCAGCGGCGGCAATGTTGTTCTACGCTACCGGGGACCACCCGTACGGCTATTACCAATTGCTTCGCGTTGTCGTATGCGTCTCTGCTTTGGTGGCGACCTGGGTGGCAGTGCAAGAGGAGATAGTCTGGGCGATCTGGGTGTTTGGAGCCATCGCCGTGCTGTTCAACCCACTGATTCCCGTTCACCTCAACAAAGAAACCTGGCGGTACATAGACGGTCTGAGCGGCGTGCTCTTTGTCGTGGGGGGAGTATTGGTCGCACGGAAGGCGCCTCCAGCACCGGAAGAGGACTAATCGTCGTGTGCCGTCGACGGAATTGCGGGGCTCGATTCTGCATGAGTTGCTCTCCCTCCCCCTACCCGAGGCGAAGTGCGTAGACATCAGTGCTGGCCGCCATCCGCCGCCCTCTTTAAGTTCTCTCTCTCTAAACCTCAAGCGGTCTCCGAGAGTCAGGGGGACGACGGCGAGGTTTGGGTCGGCCATCCATCCTTAGGGAGGCTGTCGCAGGGGACTGCGCTACTCGCTCGGCTTCACGGGCTTCAGGCCGGGGGCGAGAAGGGGCGAGAGGTCGTGGACGTCGTCGTTGGTCCATTTGTCCCCCGGGATGAAGCAGACCAGGGGCATGACCAGGGTGCCCCGGGCCGGTCGTTTGGCCGGAAACGGGCCCGATTCGGCCCCTACTCGAGGTTCCCAAGCGCCCGCATTCCCACATGTGGAGGCTTTCGGCCCGCTCAGTCAGAGCCTCCCCATCTGGGGATGGGGAGGCATGAGAAGATTTCACACTCGCATCCTGTCCCGACCCCACGCCGCCCGCCGGTGACGTCAATGCTTACGAGCAACAAGCGCGGAGTACAAAATGGGACCCCCAGTGGTGCTGCACCGGTGAGGGTATTCCCGTTCGCGTAGAATCTCGAGCGAGCCATCGTGCCCGGCATCCCGGATAAAGTCAGCGAACCCGGATGGATCGTCCCCGTTCAAGAAGTCGCTCTTTATGTTGAATGCGACCCAGCCATCGGTTTCCACTCGGTCCAGCGCTGCTGAAAACGCGGGCGGCGGGATGTCCCCGAACCCGAGCGCAGCCACGCAGGTCAGGCAGTTGAAGTCATAGTTGTCCAATACCCGCTTGTTTTCCGGCGATAGTTTAGTGATGTCTCCTACAACGTAGTCGCAGTACACATCGGGCCTCTCACGCCACGCGGCCTCCTGCGCTTCCGGCAAAATATCTACGCCCACAACCTCTTTCACGTGCATCTCTTCGAGTTCTTCGCCGACAATCCCGCTCCCGGCGCCCAAATCCAGTACCGTAAGTTCCTCAGGGTTTTCACCGTCGCGCTGCAACTCCTCCTGCAGCAACCGGCGGACGACGTTAGGTGATTGACAATCTAAAACGTCGTAAATGACTTTGTCATAGAGACCGGGCACTCGATAAAGCTCACGGTACTCATGAAGGCGAATCTGCCGCCATTCCCCGTCCACTTTGACGACGATCCACTCCTCGTCCTGCTCTAATTGCAGACTCGGCTCCGGTAGCGCGATCTGTAAATCCGTTTCGTCGGAATTATTTGCCCCTGTTTCTTCCTCCTGCCGTTTTGTTCTCATGATATCTCCCCTTTGAGAAGAGTTCGACAGAAGTATACAGCCTCCTGCCATGAGAATGGCAGACCCCTGGATTGCCACTTACCCCTGCGCAGTCACCACCAGCGTATCCGACCACAGGGACGTAATCAAGTCGTCGTCCAGATACGCAGCCTGGTAACGGCGCTCCTCCGGCGTGTTGGCGACAAGCGGCGCGCGGGTGTCTACGTACGGCGACACGGTGTCCACGGCGAGGTCCGTCCACACGGTCTCCCCAGCGCGCTGGCCCCGAAGCTTCACCGCGTCGTGTCCAGCCCGCGTCCACTTAATCTCCACCTGATATCCGGTCAGCGCCTTGCCCTCCTCGTCGCTCCCATGCGTGTCTGAGAGCGGGCGGATGTTCTGCCGCTGCAGCAATGGAAACACCACGGAGCTACGGAACTCACCCTCAGTAAGGTCGCGCAGGAATTTCTCCTTGTAGGTCCGCGATGTCCTGGCGACTGCCGGAATGGCTGCCGGGTTCGGTCGTGTTTTAGCCATGATGTGGGCACATTATATTCGTTTTGTGCAACCCGATCTCCTTGAGTGGCCTTCAATCTGCCCGGGACTCAATAGTGTGGTCTGAGGGGTTACTATCCATCGCCCGTCTGCGTCCCGGTTTCAAGGGTCACTCTGCATAAATATTCAGTGCTCCCCGCCGACGTCTGAAGCTTCAGCGAGGTTTGGGCCGGCCGTTCATTCCGAGGGAGGGTGGACTCGGGGCCTGCGTTACTCGTCCGGCTTCACCCTCTTCAGACCGGGGGCGAGGGGGGACCAGAGGTCGTGGGGGTCGTCGTCGGTCCATTCGTCTCCCGGAATGAAGCAGATCAGGGCCATGACTACGGTGCCCAGCGCCAGTCGTTTAGCCGGAAACGGCCCCGGTTCGGCCCCTACTCGAGGTTCTTGAACGTGAAACCTCGAGCGGTCTCCGAGAGTCGGGGGGATGCCGGCGAGGTTTCGGCCAGTCGTTCGTTCTGACGGCGGCGGGTGTGGGGGGTCGGGCTACTCGTCCGGCTTCACGTTCTTCAGGCCGGGTGCGAGGAGGGACCGGAGGTCGTGGAGGTCGTCGTCGGTCCATACATCCCCCGGGAGGGAGCAGATCAAGGGCTTGGGCACGGGGGCCCGCCCCGGCCGCTTGGCCAGAAACTGCCCCGATTCGGCCCCTACTCGAGGTTTTTGAACGTGAAACCTCAAGTACTCTCTGAGAGTCAGGGGGATTCTCGCGAGATTCAAGGGAATCTGTTAACACTTCAAGGGAATATTTGAATTATTCCCTTGCAGGTCCGAGACCTGCAAGGGAATGTCGGAGACCTACACGTGTATATCGGAGACCTGCAAGGGAATGTCCGAGACCTACACGTGTATGTCGGAGACCTGCAAGGGTATGCCGGAGACCTGCAAGTGCATATCGGAGACCTACACGTGCATATCGGAGACCTGCAAGTGTATATCGGAGACCTGCAAGGGCCGGACTCCGGCAAGCAGGGGCCGATCGACGATATACGATAGACGACTATTGAACGCAAGCCGCCGCCCGGGGGAAGGGCGACGGCGGAGAGATAGAGAGTCACCCCGCCTGTGAGGAAACGACCGGCGGGGCGCCTGTGTTACGCCTCTATGCACCGCCACCGGCGAGAGAGCGGCGGCAGTGGAACAAATATCATTCACAGGCTGCTCGAAATATTATTGAAAGGCTACGCGGGCTTTTTCTTATAAACGCCGTCCGCGGCTTTCAACCAGGAGTCGCCCTCCTTAAACTCGAGCAGTAAGGTCATTTCCGAGTCGCTCATCTTTACCCAACAAGCCCGGCTCACCGACCCGTCATGGCCAGGTACATCCCATGGGTCGCTGATGTAAACAATTGTGTTGCCCGTCATCGTGCCCCTGTCTATTTGCGGCATCGGAGCGTAGCTCGTGAACGTCCACGATACGAGCTTCTTCTCTTTCGCGTCCCAAGCGGTATAGGCAACCTCCGTGAACGTCATTCCCATCATCTCGCCGGAAGCGGTCATCTTCATGAACTGGCCTTCCCACTCGTACTTTACATTGTGAGTCATCTCGCCTTCCATGCCCTCCATGGTCCAGTTCCATTTGCCGGTCCACTCGCCGATCATCCAGTCGAGCTTTTTCAACTCCGCCGGCGGTCCCATTTCCGGAGCCTGGGCCGTGGCTGCGCCGAAAGCCATCACGCAAAGAACGGAAATCATCATCTTCATTTTCATTTGTACCCTCCAAAGCGGCGATTCAGATGGCCGATTCTACCAGAAGGGGTTCTTTCAAGCATCGTTGCTTTGGGGGGAGTTCTTGCATTCCCTCAGCAGCCATCCTACACCTCCTTGGCCCGGGCCCGGCACCCACTGCTGAGGCGATTCGACGGGCGGTCTCCGCAGGCCTCATCCCCCGGGACCCCAGCGCGCAGCGGACCGATTCGGCCTGCTGTCGAGGCATCGGCACGTAGACCGGCAAACGTCCTACACGCAGAACGCCGCCTGTGCCCCGCGCGGGCGCGGGGGGTAACATCCCGCCATGCCGGAATTGGTTTGGCTGAACGGCGAAGTTCAGGACCTCGACACCGCTGTCACCCCGGTTGCGGACCACGCGCACCTGTACGGCGACGGCCTGTTCGAGGGCATACGCATCTACAACCGAAAGGTCTTCAAACTGGATGAACACCTCGACAGGCTGTACTCCGGAATCCGATATCTCGGGTTCGAGATGCAGATCCCCCAGAACGAATTGAAGCAGACGGTCCTGGACGTGTGCGCCCAGGCGGGAGAGGAGAAGGGCTACATCCGCCTGAACGTCACCCGAGGGACCGGCCTCGGCCTCGACCCCGCGCACATCAACCGGCGGCCGAACGTGATGGTGATGGTGAGCCGCCTGTCGCTGTATCCGCCGGAGGCGTATGAGACGGGGCTTGTGGCCGTTTTGTGCAGCACGCGCATCATCCCCGCGCAGTGCTTGGACCCGAGGCTGAAGACCATCGGCCGATATGTCTCGAACATCCAGGCCAAGTTGGAGGCGAACCGGCAGGGCGCGGGCGAGGGCATCATGCTGAACACCGAGGGGTACTTGGCGGAAGGCACCGGCGACAACGTTTTCCTCATTCGCGACGGCGTGATGAGAACGCCCCACCTCAGTTGCGGAATCTTGGCCGGCATCACCAGAGCCACCGTCATACAACTCGCGCGGCAGGCGGGCATCGAGGTGCGGGAGGAGTTTCTCACGATGTACGATCTGGTCGGCGCGGACGAGGCGTTCCTGACCGGGACCGCCGCCGAGGTCATCCCGCTGGTCGGCGTTGACGGAAAGAAGATCGGCTGCGGCGTGCCGGGCGAGGTCACGAAGCGGCTGATGGCTCTGTTTAGGGAGCACACAAACGAAGGAACGCCGTTCTGAGTTTTGCGCCGACTGCGGCGCGGCGGCCTGCCTGTTGTGCGACGGCGCGCCGCTGTGCGACGCTTGCCTGGCAGTGATCCTGAAGGACCTCTCCCGCCTGCCCCGGTTGGCCGCGCTGGACGGGTCGGATATTGACCTGGAGGCGTGCCCGGCCTGCGGCACGACCCGGGACCAGGTTGCGGAGACCGGGTTCGTGGGCTGCCCCGCCTGCTACGCCGCCTTCCGGCCCACGGTCCGGCGCTTGAGGGAGCCGCCAGAGACCGAAAGCCGCAGAATGAAGACGGCAGACCGGCCGGAGGCGCCTGAGGGGCGAGAATAGTGTATACTGGTAAGTTCGAGCGCCCCTAAGGAGGTCACACTCTCTTCCCATGGCCCTTTACCCCTCCGGAGAAGAACTGGACGAATTCCCGAATCGCTTCGTACTCGTGAACCTTGCGGCGAAGCGTGCGACTCAGCTTACTCGCGACGTTGCGCCGCCCCTTGTGGAAACCGAGTCTACGCACCCCGTCACCATCGCTTTGGAGGAGATCGCAGTCGGCGCGGTCATCCCGGCCACGGAAGAGGATCTGCCCAAGCCGGAGAAAGTAGAGACCCTCGCAACGCTCGAACTGGGCAAAGGCCCTGCCGCCGGCATCGAGGCGGCCCTCGGGGACATGAGCGTCTTCCTGGGGGTGAACGACAAGAAGCCCGGCGAGCGTTCGCTTTCGGATCTCTCCTCGCTCGAAGGTGCGCTGGTTGACGAACCGGTGCCCGAAGTGGACGAATCTCTGTCCCTTACATTGCCACAGGTGAAGACCGAAGAGGCCGCAGAAGAGAAGTCCGAAGAGGCCCCCGCCGAGGGCGAGGCGCCGGCCGCTTCCGATAGCGCGACAAAGGATTAGACCCTATGACCGCCCCCGACTACTACTCGGTTTTGGGGGTTCCGCGAGACGCGGATGCTGACGAGATAAAGTCGGCTTTCCGCAGGCTCGCGCGCAAGTATCACCCTGACATCAACAAAGAGGACCCCGACGCCGAGGAGAAGTTCAAACAGCTGGGGGAGGCTTATGCGGTCCTTAGCGACTCCAGTAAACGGGGCGAGTACGACCGGTACGGCCGCGTTGCCGACGTCCCCTCCGGCGTATCCGACTTCACGGGCGGCCTGAGCGAGATATTCGAGATGTTCTTCGGCGTCGGCGCGGCCCGGCGCACCGGCCCGCGCGCAGCCGACGGCCACGACTTGCGCATGGACGTTACCGTGGACCTCAAAGAGGTCGTCGCCGGCACGAAGCGGACCGTCGAACTGGACCGGATGGAGACCTGCTCCGACTGCAACGGCAGCGGATGCGCGCCCGGTACGGAGCCGGAAACCTGCCCGGACTGCGGCGGCGCCGGCGTCATCGTTCAGGTTACAAACACGCTGCTCGGCCAGATTCGGCGCTCGGCGACGTGCGCCCGGTGCGGCGGAGAGGGCCGCGTCAACCAGGAGCCTTGCCCGCGATGCGACGGCCGCATGCTGGAGAAGCGCCGTGCGCGGATCGAGGTGGAGATACCGCCGGGAGTTGAAAACGGCACGATGCTGCACCTGCCTTATCAGGGGGACGACGGCGTCAGCGGCGGGCGGCCCGGCGACCTATACGTCGGCGTGCGCGTGAAAGAGGACGCGCGCTTTGCCCGCGACGAGCACGGGCTCTTGACCCAGGTAGAGATCAGTTTTCCTCAGGCGGCCCTTGGAGACACGCTCGTCATAGACGGAGTGGAAGGCGAATTCGAACTCATCGTGCCGCCCGGCACGCAGCCGGGCCAGGAGTTCCGCGTCCCGTCGCAGGGCGTGCCGAGAATCGGGAGCCGCGAACGCGGCGATCTGCGGGTGCGCGTAAACGTGAAGGTGCCGAAGCGACTCTCAGAGTACGACCGCCACCTGCTGGAGCAGTTGCAGCGCTCACTGAACGGCGAGCGGCCGGGCCGCACCGGGAAAGGGTTCTTGGAGCAGTTCCGGGAGACAATAAAGGAAGACTGACGGACGAAGCCCCGCCGGCGGACGCGTCGCTGAGACCTGCGGATGTGCGTAGGGGGGGGCGCCACAGGGACGGCCCTGATGAGAAACTGCATTTGCGCCAGAGCCGAGTTTAGAGAGCGGCCCGACGATTGGTCCGCCGTTCATGAGGTCTTCGCTGCCGCCGGATGCGGCGGCACGATAGAACACAGCCAGCCGCCCGCAATGGCGGGCTACCTATTTGAAAACGAGGCATCGCCCGGCCGCATCGCGACGCTTGGCAAGAGGTTGCTCGATTTGGGCGCACGCTCTCTATCGTTCGAACCGGTTCCCGAAGAAGAGTGGGCCGAAAGTTGGAAGCGGTTCTTCAGACCGATGCGGATCGGGAGCACGTTCATGGTCGCGCCCTCTTGGGCGGCGAAAGAGGCGGAATCTGATGCGGGGAGGGACCACCTGATAGTTCTCGACCCCGGCCAGGCGTTCGGGACCGGCGACCACGCGACTACCCGGCTCTGCCTGACGATGCTGGAGGCCGCCGTGAAGCCCGGCAATCGCGTTTGCGACCTCGGCACCGGCACGGGAATACTGGCGATCGTCGCCTCGGCCCTCGGGGCGTCGGAGGTGTACGCAACGGAAGTGGACGCGCCAGCCTTGGATGCCGCCCGCGACAACTTCCTGAGGAACGGCGTGGAGGTCCGCCTCTTCGCCTCGGATGAAGTCCCGAAGGAGGTCCCGCAATGCGACGTTGTCGTGGCCAACCTCACATCTGCCGCGCTCATTCTGTTGGCCCCGCAGGTCAGGCGGCTGGTGACGCCCGAAGGGGTTTGGATTCTCTCGGGCGTCGTCCCCAGCAACTGGGCGGACGTGGAAGAGGCGGCGAACCGAGCCCGTTTCCACCTGGATACTCGGTACGAAGAAGACGGCTGGATCGCCGCCACATTCCGGCCGGCCTGATAACCGGCCGCCCGGGTGCCACTCGCCGGTCGTCACTCGCCAGTCGTCAGTCGTCAGTCGGCCTTTCCTAAGAAACCTGTACAATCACGCCAATGGCAATTGAACGACTCGACGGCCGCGCGCCCGACGAACTCCGCCCCGTGACGCTGGAGCGAGGCGCCGCCAAGTTTGCGGAAGGCTCCTGCCGCATCACGATGGGCGACACGATCATGATGGTTACGGCCACGGTGGAAGACCGCGTTCCGCACTGGATGAAGGGACGCGGCAGCGGTTGGGTGACAGCGGAGTACGGCATGCTTCCGCGCTCCGGGCGCGAACGCAACCAGCGCGGCTTAATGCGGCCCAACGCGCGCTCGATGGAGATTCAGCGCCTTATCGGCCGGTCGCTTAGGGCGGTCGTGGACCTGGCCCAACTCGGCGAGCGAACGATCACGGTGGACTGCGACGCCATCCAGGCGGACGGCGGGACGCGCACGGCGGCAATAACCGCCGGTTACATAGCGCTGCACGACGCCTTCGATTGGATGATCCAAAAGAGGATGATTGCAAAGACACCGATGCGGGAAGCGCTGGCCGCCGTAAGCGTCGGTGTTGTCGGAGGGCTGGAACTTCTCGATCTGAATTACGCAGAGGACAGCCGCGCCGCAGTGGACATGAACATGGTGATGACGGACGAAATGCGATACGTTGAAGTGCAGGCCACAGCGGAAGCGGAGCCTTTCGAAGAGGAGCAGTTTGCCAAACTGATAGGACTCAGCAAGCGCGGTTTGAAACAGCTGTTCAAACTGCAAGAAGAGGCATTGGCCGGGTGACCCGCGAACTGGTCGTGGCGACACGAAATCGCAAGAAAGGCGGCGAGATGACGGCAATTCTTTCCGAACTTCTGGGGCCGTCATGGACGATAAGAACGCTCAGCGACTTTCCATCATTCGTCGAACCGGAAGAGACCGGCGCGACATACGCCGAAAACGCGAAGATAAAAGCGGAGGCCGCCTGCCGCGCCCTAAACAAAGCCTGCATCGCCGACGACGCCGGACTGGAGATAGACGCCCTGAACGGAGAGCCCGGCTTGCGCAGCAAGCGGTTCGGCGGCGAAGACCTGCCGTTTGCGGAAAAGATACGGACCCTCCTTGAGCGGATGGAGGACGCGCCCGAACGCAAGCGCACCGCGCGCTTCCGCTGCGCCGTCGCGGTGGCCTCGCCGGGTGAGACGATTCGTGTCTTCGAATCGGTCTGCGAAGGCCGGATCACCCGAGAACCGGCGGGAACGGCGGGGTTCGGCTACGACCCGATCTTTGTGGTCCCTGAACTGGGCCGCACGTTCGCCGAACTTGAACCGGCGCAGAAGAACCGAATCAGCCACCGCGGAATGGTTCTAAGAAGGGCGGCGGAGTGGCTGAAGGGATCTTTTGGCGGGTTCTGCCGCCAGTAATTGACCAACTCCTCCTCGTTCTCAATCGCGGTCCCGCCGCGAGCCCAACGAGGCCGTAGGTCCGGACGGTTGCCCCAATGCGCGAATTTGACCAGCAGGCCGTATCGAAGTTGAACGTCAGGACTGTCAAGCAATGCGAGCAGTTCCTGCACGCCCTGTGAATGCGGTTTGTTCGACATCTTGACGACCGCGAACCGTTTTAGATATGCGTTGGAAACCGATCTGGAGAATTCCAGCAGGCGATCCGTGGACGGCTGACCGGGCGCATACTTGAATCTCGTGCCGATGACAAAGTCGTCGGTCGGTGCATCATAGGTCACCCCGACGGCGTCAGCCTGCCGCAATTCATTCAGAAACGATTCGCTGGAACCAGGGACTTCCCATCGAACGAGAAGCCCGGTTGCGCGCACGCGGCCGTACGGAGTCATGCTGCCCAGGGACGACCGCACCAGCGATGCGAGGTTTTCTCGCATCCATACGCTGCCCGGACTAGTGCGGGTGGGTTCCGCCAGCGGCCAGACGACGCTCGCCAGGAAATCCGAAATCCGACGTGCGGACTTGTCCGTAGCGCCCTGCAGCGCCTCGGCTGCCGACACGAGGATTGTCTCTTTCAGGTCCTCGCCCGGATACACCCGCGACTTGGAAGTTCGAAGCAGGAGAAACCCAGCCACCTCGTTCGCATTTCTCGCTTCCACCGACCACTGGCGCTGCGGGTCGTCAGGCGTGCGCCCCAACTCGGGAAACAGGACCCTGTCGGCAGCCGCCTTCTTTGCGATTAGGAGGTAATTGGCCGAAGGATCCGGGTCCGGGCGAACGATATCAACGATGCCGAATTTGGTGTAAGCGTGAAGTAAGAGGGAACGGACCGTCCCCGAAAGCCCTCCAACTGCGCAGTGCACTATCTGCAGTTCGTCGGCGGCTACATTGCCGTCAGCGGGCTGTTCGCCCGTCGCAAGGTCCTTCAGTGGCCGCTTTTCGTGAAACGTGCGCCGGATCGGTCGCATAATAGCAACGACGTCGGCCTGCAGAAGTTTCTCGATGTAAGCGCCTTGGGTGTCCGCTGGATAGAACCATTCCTCGCCGGACATCATAGGCGACGGAACACCTTGGCCAATGGCCAAGAACAAGATTGCCGACTCAATACCTACCATTTATACACTTCCTTACGGGTTTTTGGTGTGCTCGGTTGCGTCATGCCAATGACCCATTGTCCATGAGCCCACAGAGATTCCGCCACTCGTGCAAGACTTCGTGCCTGCATAGTATTCATGAATCAGCGGTCCCAAACTGAAGTAGTCTTCTATCGAGTCGCCCGGGTACGGCCGCCACGGCACCCCCGATGTCGCGTACCAGATATCGACGTAAAAGATGCCGGGCGAGGCCTGTCCACCGGTTGTCCACACCACTGTCGGCTGCTGGTTGCAGTTCGTCGATCATCGGTGCGGATACGTTACCGCGTGGGGAGGGGACGCCTCTGCCCCGACCTGGAGGGCAACCTTGACCGGCTTAGCGGTAATCTACGGGGGATTCTCCCGCCAGTGACGAATGATCGCATCCTCGTTCTCGATCCTTGACCGGCTGCCCGGGACACGCACCCAACGCGGTTCCAGGTCCGGCCGGTCTCCCCATCGCGCGAACTTGGATAGGACGCGGTAACGCAGTTCAATCTCCGGACTGTCAAGCACCTCCACGAGCGCCTGCACTCCGGCCGGGCTCGGCCTCTCGGACATCTTCGTTATGGCGAACTCTTTGAGCGTGTCGCTGGAGACGGACTGCATGAAGGCCACAAGGCGGTCGCTGGTCGGACGTGAGAACATAAAATCGGTGGCGAAGATGAGGTCGCCGTCGGAGGGAGACTCGAACCGGGCCCCGGAACGTTCCATCTGTTCCAGCGCGTTGAGG
>JADFGT010000018.1 GCA_022567555.1 Armatimonadota bacterium
GCCCCCGACCAGGCTGGCCCCGCCGACGACGACAGCCGCTATCGCGTCCAATTCCATGCCGATCGAGCCGCCGGGCTCGCCGTTGTCAAGGCGCGCGGTCAGTAGGAGCGCCGCGACGGCCACGCACAGGCCGTTCAGCGCGTAGGCCATGACCTTCACGCGCCGGACGGGGACGCCGCTCAGTCGCGCCGCCTCCTCGTTACCGCCGACGGCATAAACGTATCGCCCGTATGTCGTCTTGGTTAGAAAAGACCATCCGCACAGCACCATCGCCGCCAGGAGCACGGCCTGCATGGGCACGTCGCCCCATCTGCTCTCGAGCGGATCGAAGATGGGCGGGAAGCCGCTGATGTTGTTCTTGGTGTAGAGAAAAGCGATTCCGCGAAGGCTCACCATCGCCGCCAGCGTCACGACGAAGGGCTGCATGCGTGTGTATGCGACGACCAGGCCGGTGACCGCGCCGAGCGCCAGCCCCAGAAACAACACGTAGGGAAGGACGACGTGCAAAGGCTGGCCGGACGACGCCCACTGCGCCGCCACCACGTTCAGCAGCGCCATCATCGAGCCCACGCTTAGGTCTATGCCGCCGGTGAGGATCACGAACGTCATCCCCACGGCCAGCGCGCCGGGCACGGCCAACTGCGCAGGGATGTTCTCCAGCGTCGCGCTCTGAAAGAACGCCGCGCGCGACTCGGGGATGACCGCCGCCGCGACGACGAGCAGTGCGACGCTGATGAGCCCCTGAAACCGCTGGCAGAGGAACAGCAGCCGGATGCGCGTGGACACCACGAGCCAGCATTTTACGCAGGTTAACAACCTCTTGCCCGGCGTGCCGGCCTCTGACGGCCGCAGACTCGCGTCATAATCGGGCCTGCCTGGGCGCGCCGCGACCATCCGGCCTCGATTCACGTCCTTAATCGAGGCAGAAACCCGGAGCATGAGGGACGGGGAAGTGACAGGGAAGTCTGAAGCCGTCGGCTCATACCGATGCGATTCCATGTGCCCTAAACCGAAGCCGCAAATCCAAAGAAGAGAACTGACGAACCGTTGAGACTCAAGAGCGTAAGAATATACGGCTTCAAGTCGTTCGCCGACCGCACGACCGTGGACATGGACGGCGACGTGGTCGCCGTCGTCGGCCCCAACGGGTGCGGCAAAAGCAACCTGGTGGACGCGATCCTGTGGGCATTGGGCGAGTCCAACGTACGGAACCTGCGGGGTCAGGCCGCCACGGACGTGATCTTCGCCGGGTCGGCGAAGCGCAAGCCGCTCGGCTACGCCGAGGTCATCCTAACGTTCGACAACGAAGACGGCGCGCTGCCGATCGCCTCCTCCGACGTAACGGTCGGAAGGCGGCTGGCCCGGCAAGGCGAAAGCGTCTACTCGATCAACGGCCGGACCTGCCGCCAAAAGGACGTTTATGAACTGTTTGCCGACTCCGGCCTGGGCCGAACCGGCTATGCCGTGGTCGGCCAGAACGACATCGCCGCCGTGCTCTTCGCCTCGCCCCAGGAGCGGCGCATCTGGCTGGACGAGGCGGCGGGTGTGCAGAGGTACCGCACCCGCAAGGCGGAGGCGCTCAAGCGGCTCGACAGCGCGCTCACGCATCTCGGGCGCGTGGGCATCGTCATATCTGAGATCGAGACCCAGCGCGAGCCGCTCAGAGAGGAGGCCGAAGCCGCGCGCCAGTTCAAGGAGAAGAACGCGTCGCTGCGCGAGATGGAATCGGGCCTGCTCGTGGTGGACGCGGCGAAGCTCAAGGGCGAGATAGCCGGCCTTGAAACGAAGATAGACGAGCGCCGGAGCCAAGCGACCGGAATGAGGAAGGAGGCCGACGAGGCCGAGCGCCGGTCGCAAGACCTCGGCAAGAGCCTGAGCGTGCTGGAGGGCCGCCTCGAAGACCTGCGCACCGGCTTGCAAGACGCCCTAACCACCCTGGAAAGGGCTGAGGCGAGGCGCGCACTCTCCGAGCAGCGCCTGGGGAGTCTGCGCGAACTGGAGGCGAATCGGGAGCATGAAGACCGGGCCGTGACAGAGCGTGTCAGGCGGGCGCAGCAGGCCGTCGAGTCGGCCGACAGGGAGTGCGCCGGCCAGAAGAACGCCGTGCAGGTTCTTCTGGAGGTCATCGCGCGCTCGCAGGTGGAGGCGGACAATTCAGCCAAGAGCCTCGATGAGGCGGAGACGCGGCTCGCCGAGGCCCGCAACGCCGAGCGGCAGAGCATCCACCGGGAGGCCCGCCGCACGCAGACGCAGGAACTGCGCGAGCGGCTCTCCGGCGAATTGGGCGCCGCCGAAACCGCATTGCCCGCCCTCGAAGGGGCCCTCGCCGGGGCGGAGCAGCACCTTCAGACTGCAAAGCAAGCAATGCAAGAGGCGCGCGCCGACGCGGGGACGAACGCGGCCCTTCGCGCGAAGATCGGCGAGGCCCAGGCCGCCCTTTCCGACGCAGTCAAGCGCCTCGGCGGCGCGCGCAAGCAGAAGGCGGCCGCAGAGGGCGCGATCGCCCGGCTGCGTCAGGAATTGCTGGACCTGGAAGAGGGGCTCGCCCCGGAACCCGATGCAGTCCAGGAAGGGCCGCCGGTCGAGGAGCTGGAGGCGGAGCGGAACGAACTGCTGACCCTGGCGGGCGCGAAAGCCGCCGACGCCGAGCAGGCACGCCGCGCCCTGAAAGAGACCGAGGAGCGCATGGCCGCCGCCGATGCGCGCCTGCGCGAGGGCCGTACCGAACTGCAAGGGGCCGAGTCCGCCGTGCGAGACAGGACCGGGCTGCTGGAAGGCGTGGACTCGGAACGTGAGGTCCAACGGCGGGCGTTGGATGACGCCGCGAGCGACGCCGTTAGGCTGCAAAAGGAGCGCGACGAGGCCAAGGCCTCGGTCGCCGACACGCGCGACCGGCGGCGCGAACTGCAAGAGGAAAGCGCGCGCCTCGCGCGCGAGGCGAACGAATGGCGCGAAACCGCGCGCACGCTGGAAGAGGCCGCATATGAAGACGATATCAAGCGGGCCAGGGCGGAAACCCGGCGCGCCGGGCTGCTCGCTCGCCTTCTGGAAGAGTACGCCACTTCGGAAGAGGAGGCGGATGCCCGCGCCCCGCTCGTCCAACTCCCGCCCGACGCTTCAAAGGTCGCGTGGCGGCTGCGCCGCGAACTCCGCGCGCTCGGCGAGGTCAACTTAGGCGCCATCGAGGCATACGAGCGGCTGACCGAGCGGTATGAGACGCTCACCACCGAGCGCGAGGACATCTTGGCGGCGAAAGCGGAATTGGACAAGAGCGTCATGGAATTGGATCGCATGACACGCGGCGCGTTCGGCGAGACATTCGAGAAAGTAGACAAGGCGTTCCAGGAGACCTTCCGGTTCCTGTTCGACGGCGGCGAGGCCAGGCTGATACTCACCCATCCGGAAAGCATGCTCGAGTCCGGCGTGGAGATAGATGTGCAGATCCCCGGCAAGCGCACACAGAGGCTGGAGTTGCTGTCGGGCGGCGAGCGCGCGCTGGCCGCGTGCGCGCTCCTGTTCGCGCTCTTGAAAGTGAAGCCGAGCCCGCTCGTGATTCTGGATGAGTTGGACGCGCCGCTCGACGGCCGCAACGTCGAGCGCTATGTGAAGTTGCTGGAGGACTTTTCGCGCAACTCGCAGTTCATTGTGGTTACGCACAACCCGGTGACAATCGAGGCTGCGCCCGTGTGGTTCGGCATCACGATGCAGGAGCCGGGCGTCTCAGCCGTGCTTCCGTACCGGGGCGAACTCGAGCCGGCCCAACCGGCCACGCAACCGGCTGCGACTTAGCCGCCGGCGCCGGCAGAGGTTTTTTCTCCCTCAACACGCGCCGTGTTGAGGGAGTTCTATCACCGCATCCCATTGACGTAGGCCCCCTGCGGATGTCGAGGCATGAATGACTCGCTGCCGCGACCGTTCCACCGGTCGCGGATGATGGGCCGCCGCGTCCCGTGGAAGGGACGCGGGAGCGATGAACCCATGAACAGAGAGCCGCCACCCGGGGACGGGTGGCGGCTTCGTCAATCGTCTGTCGTCAATCGCCCGTCCCCCTCCCCCAGCCCCTTCCCGCCAGGGGAGGGGATTGGGGACTCCCTCCCCCTTCACGGGGGAGGGCAGGGGTGGGGGTGTCCGGTCGCCAATCGCCAATCGTCAGTCGTCTATCGGTTTTTACGCCGCTACGCCCACGTACGCGTCGTCAACCTCGCTCCACGGGCCTTGCTCGCCCTTGGAGTTCAGGTACGCAGCGCGATACTCGACGGTCTGCGCCGTGGTGTTGCCCACAACGTGCACGAACGGCGAATTAGAAGTCACGCCTAAGTGCTCAAAGTTGCCGCCGGTCAGTTTGAATTGCAGCGCGACGTTCTCGGCAAACTGCCCGAACTTGTTGAGCAGTTCGTTGTTGGGCGTCTCGCCCACATGTATCGTGACCTGTCCGCGCTGGCTCCAGTCGAGCTCGATGAACGGCGCGGTCGGAGGCACCTGCGTCGGCGTCTTCGGGTCAGGGATGTTGACGCCCAGGCCGGCGCGGTGGATGTCGGTCGTGGCGGGGTTCGCCTGGACCTGCTTGACCAGAGGGCGAATCACGTCCATGGAGGTCTGCCGCTCGTTGCGCTGCGTCTGGGCGGTGCCTTCCGCGGCTGCCTGCGCCGCCTGGTTGGCGACGAATGCGGCGTGCCAGTCGTTATAGGCGTTCAGCACTGCGGTGGACTCGGGGACTCCGAATCCCCAGGTGCCGAGGTTCGCCTGAAAATACGTGTTGAACGCGTTCATCCACGCGTCAAAGTCCGCGTTTGCGGGTGGAGGCCAAGTTGATGGCATTTTCTGTGTCTCCTACGTTAAGTCGCCCAAACCCTGAAGCCCGAGCGCTACCCAAGATTCTCGGCGGATTCCCGGGAATCTGGAGGTAGTGGAAAACCGCGGCTACGGCTGGTATAAAGCAGGGTTGTGAACCGGCTCTACTTCGGCAACAACCTCAAGGTCCTGCGTCAGGACATCGAAGACGAAGTCGCAGATCTGATTTACCTCGACCCCCCGTTCAACTCGCAGAGAAACTACAACTTGCTCTTCAAACGACAAGAGGGCCAGGCCCCTGCAGCCCAGATCATGGCTTTCGAGGACACTTGGCAATGGAGCGATCTCGCCTACGAAGAGTTCAAGATCGAAGAGCGAAACGCGTCGCTTTTCGGCCTCGTGGACTCGCTCTATCAAGTCCTTGGAAAGTGCGAGATGATGGCGTACATTGTCATGATGGCGCCTCGTCTTCTCGAATTGCATCGAAAACTAAAGAAAGCAGGCTCCCTGTATTTGCATTGCGATCCGGTCGCCAGCCATTACTTGAAAGTAATCCTTGACTCGATCTTCGGAGCTGACAGGTTCATCAACGAAATCGTATGGAAGCGATCAAGCGCCCACAACGATACAAAGCAAGGCATGAAACGCTGCGGGCGTATCCACGACGTACTACTCTTCTACGTGAAGGGTAAGCCACATAAGTGGAACCCCCAGTACATGGATTACGACGAGGATTACTTGGAGCAAGAGTACCGACACACAACGGATGAGGGACGACACTACAAAGAAACAGACCCCACTGCAGCTAAGCCGGGCGGTGATACCGAATTCCTGTGGAGGGTCAAGCGAAGGATCGACTGCGACGAACGATGGCAGCCGGATCTCCAAGATGAGTATTTGAATCCGAAAGGGGAGTGGGAATACCGGGCCGTTCCTCCGTATAAAGGACGATACTGGGCGTACAAAAAGGAGAATCTGATCAAGTTTTGGCGCAGCGGGACACTGATCCACCGGAAGACGGGCATGCCGAGGATCATGCAATTTGCGGATGAACAACCCGGTATCAGCCTCCAAGATATTTGGCACGATATCACACCCGTGACCGGCAAAGAGAGGCGCGGCTACCCTACGCAAAAGCCGCTCGCACTGCTGGAGAGGATCATCGCCGCCAGTACAGATGAGGGCGATCTTGTCCTCGATCCTTTTGCTGGATGTGGAACTGCCATTGTCGCCGCTGAACGAATGAACAGGAAGTGGATTGGCATTGACGTCACGTACCTTGCCATCAACGAAATCATCAACCGACTTCAGGAAGAGAAACGTGAGGGAGTTGCCCTGGAATATGAACTCCACGGCACGCCTATAGACGCCCAAGATGCACAAGTTCTCTTTGAAACCACGAGGGATCAGAACCACAAGCCGTATGAGCAGTGGGCCGTGTCATCGGTCGGCGGGCGTTGGAACGAAAAAGGCGGGGCAGACGCAGGGATTGACGGTCGTCTTGGCCTTTGGCATCCGACGACCGGCCGATACCTGGAAGCGGTGATTCAGGTGAAGGGCGGGAATGCTCTCACACTGTCCGCAGTACGTGACTTCGGCCGGGTTATCGAACGTGAAAAGGCTCCGATGGGTTTCATGATATCGCAGAAGGAGCCCACAAAGAAGATGATCCAGGAGGCCGAATCCCTTGGCTACGCGGATTGGCCGTCGAAGAAGAAGTATCCGCGATACCAAGTACGAAGCGTGAAGCAGTTATTGGAAGATCGCGAGCCGTTCGAGATCCCAGACTCCTATCGGCCGCCGCCTGAGGGGGGTGTCGGCAGGAAGAAAGACGCACGCCAATACAACCTGGGCGTCGAATCGTAACACGCCGCGCTGATCCACGCATGGGGCAGCATTCCCTTGCATTGAAGGGGGCACGGGCTGTCGTGACGCCGGCGCGTTTGAACCCGAAAGGCCGACCGCAACCAGCGATTCTCGGCGGATTCCCGGCAGCCTGGACCTGATCCCAAGGCGCTCACCCCGCCCGCCCGCAGGCCGCGGGGTGGCTAAGTTACTTGTTGTTCCCTCTTGCCATGGCGTGCCGCTTCCTCTTGTAATCGCACACTCGCAAGCGGCCTGCGAACACTTCGCGGATCGAGACCCGCATTCATTGCCAACAGTAGCCCACACGCTTCCAGGTAGTTCTCGACCTGCCAGAACTGCCCGTCAGGCCATGGCAGTGTGCCGAGGTCGTTCTGCATACGGTTTCGATTCTCTTGGACGGCAATCACGGGAATGCCTTGCTCCAAAGCCGCGAGCGTCGGTAGTCCGATACAACCATCGGGGATGACAAGGCAGCTCACGTTCTCGACCCCAAGTGACGCTGGCATACCCGGGCCAGTGTCTGCCCTCACGACCTGAGGGCTCCGATGCAGCCCTTCAAGCAGGCAGTTTATGAACGTCAATGAGACCGCCTCCGCGGCCATTCTGGAGTCTACGCGTCCCGGATCCATCTCTTCCACCTTCCGTGAGTCCATCATGGGAGCGTGTGCAACGGGAAGGTCGTACGCGAGCGAAACCGCGTGTGTCAACATCGCTTCCACGCCGCCCCAAGGGTTCACCATCTCGCCTCCGCTCTTGAAATAGTCCTCGTGCCATGAATCTGGTACATCAATGACTGAAGTCAGCGCCACAGCATCATACGTGCCCTTGTGGGCATCCAGCACAGCGAAAAGGCCCTCGAGGCCTTCGATCGATCCCGCTGCTGAGCCAGTCTGAGTGAAGATAGCCTTCGTATCGAGGGGTGGGTCAAGAATAACCACGGCTGGGCACTTCATGCCATAAGTCGCGATCGCGCCGTTCACCGAGTTGATCGCGGCATCGATGAAGCGCTCATCTTGGTGTTTCTCGATGATCACCAGGACGCGATTCGATCGCACCGACTTGAGTCTGATCGTCCCCAGGAGTAATCGCGAGAGCGTGCTACCCTCAACGTATAAGCCGTTGCCAGGGAGTGCATTGATATCAGAGGCGTTGACGACATTCGGGTGCGTGATTAGCCTGTCGCAGCACTCGCCCACGAGCTTGGCAACTGCCCCAGCGTCGCCTGCATGTCCGCCGATCTCACACCCGATCCCTGTCGGCACGATGAGAGCAACGTTGAAACTCGTCTCATCTTCCCACTGGCGCTGCCTTATGCCAAAGATATCCTTGAATAGCCCTGCACGGTCCGGCCAGATGTCCGTCACGAAGCCAATCTCACATCTGGCCCGCGAGCTGTCGGTCATCGTGATCGCTGCCCTTATCGGCACTTCGCGCTCCTTGGCGTGGGCTACTACTCCCGTCTTGAACTTGTCGAGAGGGGAGGACCCCCATCCGTTCAGCGCGATATCAAACTCTTTCTCGTAGACTCTCATCCTTTTTTACTCCCATTCTGCTCGCGTAGTCCTCGTATGTGAACTCACGTTCCATCACTAGCTCTCCGCTCGGCAGCCTAACGTATACGGTTGGCAGGTTGATTCCGTTGAACATGTGGGCCTTAACGAAGCTGTAAGCCCCAACAAATTTGAAGGTTAGCCGCTCGCCGACCCGCAACTCACGGTCGAATCTATACTCGCCGAACACGTCCCCAGGCAGGCAGGTACAGCCAGCGAGTACATAAGTCCACTCTCCGTGCTCGCTTGCCTCCGCAACGGCAGGTGAATACTGATATTCGAACACTTCGGGCACGTGATTCACACTGGTATCGACAACGGCAACGGCCTGTCCATCCGATCGTAGGATGTCCACAACGCTAGTTACGATATCACAGGAGTTGTTCACTATACCAAAGCCCGGCTCGATGAAAACCGTCAGCCCATATCTTTCGTTTAGCCGTTGGATTACTGAGCGCAGGGGAGTAATGTCTGTAGTTCCTTCGATGATATAACCCCCGCCAAGGTTTATCCACTCGCAAGCATGTAAGGCGTCTGGAATTAGCCCCTCACACTTGCCAACGACCGCTTCAAGCTGCGACCAGTCCTCCGATTCGCTGTTGGAATGAATCAGCAGGCCGCTGACATTCGACACTGCGGCTTCATCTTTCTTCCATTGCTCTGCAAGGAACTCGATCGGTACACCAAGTTTCGATGACGGGCGACACGGATCAAACTTTGGATCCTCTACAAACGACATCTGGGGATTCACTCTTAGGCCTACCGCGAAGGGCTCTTTCCGCTCGAGGCTGAAGTTCGGCCCTGCGCGCCTTAGCTGTTCCACGCTGTTGAATGCCACGTAGTCACACAAGGTTGCAATCTCAGACGTGGCCATGTCCGACAGCCCCGGCGAGGTAAAGTGAACGGTCTGATCGCCGTGGGCCAAGCCTCTCGCAAGGCGCGCCTCAAACAACGAGCTTGTCGCGAAGCCGTTAACTCCGAGGCCAACCTGCTCAACCACGCTTGCAAGAGAGCAGGCCTTCACCGCATACAGTACCTTGCTGTTTAGTCCCTCAACCGCAATAAGGAACCGGCTAACCGCATCGTTCAGATCAAGGATGTCAACAATGAATGCCGGGCTATGACAGTCGTTCGTGGCCACGCTCAGTCTTTCTCCAGAATGGGCAGTCCATACGACTCCCAAAGAAACCGCAAGTATGACCCGTGGGCGCCGCTGAACTTACCAGGAAGCTCCTTTGCTAAGCTCGTTTCGCTAACCGTGGAAGTACCTCCTGGCAAATGTATCAGTTCCATCAAGTAGCGCTGAACGACGCAATAGATACCTTGTCGTGCCTCTTCTAGTGCTTCGCGGTCCAGGCGCGCATGACAGATGGTTGTCTTGCCTCTTCTTGTCACGTAATGAATCCTGAAATCTAGGGTATCTGGGGCCCTGTATCGCAAATGACACTCGATGTTGTCAATACCCGCATCAAGGATGGGATTGGCGTCATCCCATCGTTCGTCCTTTGTCCCATTGCAGTCTCCGCATGCGAAGTGCAGATTCGTCCACTCGTTCTTGAGCTGCGGGAAATGTTTCTGCGGCTTGCGGTGTTCGACTTGCGCCTGGCGTTTGACCGCCAATCGAGTCTCGCAATAACAGCAGATGACGCATCCTTCACCGTCACTATACATCTCGGTCAACGCCTCCCGAACGGCCGAACGATTGTAGCGGTCCGGTTCGGTGCCGTCCGCGTTGGGGCCCCGTGTCAGAATGCTCGGTACTTTCTCAGGTCTCTTTCTTCGCTGCATTGCTCTCCTTACCCGATCGGGTACGCTGGACTGCTTTGCGTAATTCATCGATCTCCGTCGTAAGCGCGATCGGATCGCTCTCGTGCAACTCTGTCATCTTGTCTCTGAGCCGTTCCAATTCCTGCTTATCCACAGGGCTAAGTGGACCGGTTTCGCGTTTTGCCAATAGCTTACGGTAGGGCTCAATGACCTGCTGGACGTAAGCCGGAGATCTCAGGCTAGATAAGCCCATCTGATAGTACATTCCCGCAGGTTGCCATCCAAACGGCTGGGCCCTCTCCACCCCATCTTTCTCCAAGAAATAGACTGTTGACCCTTCGCAGCTGGCAGCAATTAGGGGTGAGTGGGTAGCGACGATAAACTGAACCTTCGGAAAGCTCTCGGTGAGCCGTTGAAGAACGGTCATCTGCCACTTAGGGTGGAGGTGCTGTTCAATCTCGTCGATAAGAACGATGCCTCTCACATCAGTTGCCGAACTGCCGCGTCGATAGCCCCTATATAGGAACCACCACGAAATCAGGTCGAGCACCCAGGTGAACGTTGCGCGATACCCATCTCCAAGTTCCGCCAACTGCACCGGTACACCGCGCCGAATGACTTGGATTCCAGGTGCGCCAAGCTTGATCCTCGTATCCTCGTCTAGGTCAATGATGTTCGCAAGGAGCGACGTGATGCTCTCAAGCATTTCGGCGCCAGCCTTTGCCTTCTTTCTCTTGTCAGGCTGGTCCTCCTCGGCAGCGCGAATCAATCGCCGCATCGCCAGTTCCGGATTCTGCATGTGGGCGTCATACACAAACAGTGGATAGACAGCGTCAATGAGGCGGTACTCTATGTAGTCCTCCGAACCTTCAACTCTTATTCCGGCCCCGTAGGCACTGGCGAACAAATCCTCCCATGGGAATCCTTCGGGCTCCAGCTTTGGCCATTTTCCAGAACGCTTGTTGAATTTCTGCGTTAGCTGCGATAGCTGTTCGAACGCCTTTTCGTTCCGCAATGTAGTGCTGATTCGGTAGGGTCCTTCTGTCTCCTGCAACTCTACTTTTATGATGCCCTGAGGCGCATCCTTAGCGCGGTTGATGAATCGTCCGGACAGTTCTCTAAGAAGTCCAGCGGCACTCGATTCATCGCACAATCCCATAGCCAAACTACGAAGGATTGTCGTTTTACCGGCCCCATTATCACCGTAGATCAACGTCACGCCCGGCTTGCCGCCGAAGTCAAGGGTTAGGTCTTCGAAGCACCGGATACTCGTAAGTATCAGCTTTGAGATATACATGAGCGCCGCTCCAGGATGCCTAACGATACCCCGCGCGTCCGCATGAGACACTCTGCGTCCTCCATGATGGACCCTCGAGCGACCTCTGAGAGTCGGGGGGATGGCGGCAGCGGCTCCGGTCCGATTGGCGGGATACGGCGGGGTCCTTGGGGGCCCGGGTTGCTCGTCCGGCTTCGCGATCGTCAGGCCGGGGGTGAGGAGGGACCGGAGGCCGTGGGGGTCGTCGTTGGTGCATTCGTCCCCCGGGATGAAGAAGATCAGGGCCATGACCACGGTGCCCCGCGCCGGTCGTTGGGCCCGAAACGGGCCTGACACGGCCGCCACTCGAGGTTTTTGAACGTAAAACCTCGAGCGGTCTCCGAGAGTCGGGGGGATTGCGGAGGGATTCCGGGGGATGCCGGCGAGAATCAAGGGACTATTTGAATTATTCACCTCTCTACTCCGAGTAGGCACCTGCCTACTCCGAGTATCCCCCTGCCTACTCCGAGCATTCCCCTGCCTACTCCGAGTATCCCCCTGCCTACTCCGAGCATTCCCCTGCCTACTCCGAGTATCCCCCTGCCTACTCCGAGCATTCCCCTGCCTACTCGGAGTATTCCCCTGCCTACTCGGAGTATTCCCCTGCCTACTCCGAGCATTCCCCTGCCGGACTCGGACAGGGAAGGGGCAGATTTCGGTTTTCAGTTTTCAGTTTTCGGTAGGGAGGGGACGATTGACGAGAATCGCTTGCCATTCTCGGAGAGTCCCCTGCTGATCGCGACCATCCCCCTGGATCGAACCGCCTGCCGGCCGAAGACGCGCACTGACGCTCCCCGGCGGGCGGGGTGGCCGGCGAGGCAGCCCTGGCCCCTCGACGCGAGCCCGAGGCGCCCCCTCACAAGGGCGGGAGTGTATAGCGTATAGTCATCTATGCTAAGGGTCCCCGCGTGACGGCCTGCGTACGCAGAGACCATCTTGCGAACCTGTGAGCAACAAAATGAAAACACATAATCAAATAATCTCGTTATCCGCCGCAGCGGCGCTCATCGCCGTTGCCCAAGCCGCAAACGCACAACTTCCCGACCCAGGCGTCGAGGTCGTTGCAGGACGGACGGCGCTCGTGATCACCGACCCGCAGAATGACTTTCTGAGCCCTAAGGGAGTTACTTGGGGCGTCGTCGGCGAGAGCGTAACGGAGAACAACACGGTCGCGAACATCGAGACCCTGTTGCGCACCGCCAAAGCGAACGCCATTCCGGTGTTCATCTCGCCCCACTACTACTATCCAACCGATCATGGCTGGAAATTCGAAGGCGCGCTCGAGCGACTGATGCACGACATCGGCATGTTCGACCGTAAGGGGTCCCTGTCGCTGGAAGGGTTCGAGGGATCGGGGGCGGACTGGCTGGCAAGCTACAAGAAGTACATTGAAGACGGGAAGACCATCGTGGTCAGCCCGCACAAGGTGTATGGCCCCGAATCGAACGACTTGGCGCTGCAACTGAGGAAGCGCGGAATAGACAAAGTCATCTTAGCGGGCATGTCCGCTAACCTGTGCGTAGAGTCCCACATGAGGGAGTTGCTGGAGCAGGGTTTCGAGGTCGCCGTGGTCAAGGACGCGACGGCGGCAGCCAAACTGCCGGGGTTGGACGGCTACGCAGCCGCCTTGATCAACTTCCGCTTCATTGCGAATACGGTCTGGACGACTGAGGAGGCCGTCGCGGCGATAAAGAAGGGAACGGCGAAGAGATAGCTGGCTGTTTCGCAGACTAGACTCCCTCAACACGCGGCCTGTTGAGGGAGTTAAACGGTCCTCCCTTGCCATCCCCGGAGAATCCCTTGCCGGACTCCGACCGGCGACTGCCGACTGACGACCGGCAAGGGCCAATTGGCGATATCCGATTGGCGACACCCGGGGGTGGCGCAGGGGGCCGACCTGGGGCTGCCTTCAGCCCGGAGCTATCGGCGGAACCCGTATTCCAAGGTGTAGAACCGAGGGCCCAGCTCGGCCAGCGGCTGCCGGAGCTTCTGCAACTCCTCTTCCGGCCCGTGGACCTCCAGCCGAATCAGGTCGGCGATCTTGAGCGCCTCGCCGATCAATGCCCCGACGCTTTCGAGATGCGCCAATAACGCGTCGGCGTCCTCGTACCCCTCGCGGCAATGCGCCTCATCGCCATCGAAACTGAAGCCGTAGAAATAGCATTTGGGTTCGCCGCGGGTCTTCTCTACAAATTGCTCACACACAGCATGGAACGCGTCGAGCTGGCCGCTGTGCACCTTGAAATAGGGCACGAACGTACAGCACTTGTCTTCGGTTGCCATGAAGCCTCCTTTTGGCCGAATCGGTTTGCTTCGGCGGGCGAAGCCCAACGCACACGGAGCCGCCGGATCACCGGCGATTATGCCACCTTCTCACCGAAGGATGGCGCCCTGCAGATGAGAATCGGGCCGACGTTAGGATTGCGGTCGGTGCCTACAGCGAGCATCCAGATGCCGGTTGGCGAAAGGCTCCCCGCAATATGTTTGAACGGCTACGCGGGCTTCTTCTTCCAACCGCCGTCCGCGACTTTCGACCAGGAGCCATCCACCTGAAACTCCAGCACGAAGGTTATTTCCGTGTCGCTCTTTTTCATCATCGTTGCACGGCTCACCGTCAGCCCCCCGTCGGGCACATCCCATGGTTCGCTGATGAAGACAATCTTGTTGCCCGTCATCGTGCCCTTTTCTATGCGCGGCATCGGAGCGAAGCTCGCAAACGTCCACGATACGAGTTTCTTCTCTTTCGCGTCCCAAGCCATATAGGCAACCTCTGTGAACGTCATTCCCATATGCTCGCCAGTAGCGGTGGTCTTCATGAACTGGCCTTCCCACTCATTCTTTAGGGCTAGGGTCATCTCACCTTCCATGCCCTCCATGGTCCAGTTCATCGAGCCGCTCCACTCGCCGATCATCCAGTCGAGCTTTTTCAACTCCGCGGGCGGGCCCATCTCCGGCATCTGTTCCTGGGCCATGGATGCACCGACGGCCATCACGCAAAGAACGGAAACCATCATCTTCATTTTCATCTGCCCCCTCCAAAGTGGTGTTTCAGATGGCCGATTTTACCCTAACGATAGGCGAGTAGCGGTAGGCGACCCGGAACCGTCACTCTCGAGCCGAGGAGCGGACGTCGTCGGGCGCGAGGGCTTGCTGGTTGACCTTCTCACTAACATCGGCTACGTCGGCTGTGAGGTCGGCGACGTGGGCCTCGAGTGCGTCGAAGCGCGCGGCGAGCTTTGGGTCCTCGCGCCGGCCGCGCATTGCTTTGGTCATCTCGACCTGAAGCCAAACCAAGACTGAGATGACGCCGACGAGTAGGCCGCCCACAATAGCGATGATCGCTATCCATTGGTCGGAATCAAAACCAAGCAGGGAAAGCAGAGAGCCGTTCATTCTTCTGTCTCATGATACTACGGACGGCCCCTCCGGGGCGTTGCCGGTGAGCGAGGCATCAGGACGTTTGGGTTCCCTGATGGCTGGGTACGTAGAGCGCGGCCCGCCCCTGAGGGAGGGTTTGTGCAAGGGGACGAGCAAGGGCAGAGGACGATAGACGATAGACGATTGACGATCGACGAGAATGCGGGGGGGGCGATTGACGTGCCGGAGGGGAGGGACTCCGACCGGCGACAGACGACTGACGACTGGCGGGGGGAGATTGCGGAGAGCGACACCGGCACACCAGCCCTCCCGCGCAGGGGAGGAGGGAGGGACCGGGCGGAAACGGGCGGATCAGGATTGGTCGCTGAGGCGAAGGCGAATGTCTTCCTCCGTCTTCTCTACCTTGTCGGCGGTTTCATCTGCCGTTTGATCGTATTCAGTCAATTGCACCGGCGGCGACAGTTCTTTAGCAATCCGCGCATCAGTCGCTGCGCTTGCGGCGGCGACCTCCGTTTGAGACTTACCGGACAGAAGCACCCCCTGTACCGAATCCACGAGCGCGAGAAATCTCCGGCGCCTGTCCAGATACCAGTTGTGCAGACGAGACCTGAGAAAAAAGAGCAAACCTACAGTCCCAACGGTGGCCACACCGAGCAATGCGGGAACGGAGAAGCCGTTCTTCGCCATCAGTACGACGAAGGCTCCGCCCAAGAAGAGCGAACAGATCAGGGCGGAAAAGTAAGTCACAAATATGAGATCGGTTATCTGCATGGCAAGTCGCGCCTTCGTGCGCCCGGAGCGCGGCGCGAAAGAGACGTGCGTCTTTGTGACGTCGGTTCCGCGCTTCCATTCAAACGAATTTCCTACGCGGTCGGCTTCTCCGCCGGCGGCGCCGAGACTCTTTCGAATCTCGTCGACGACGTCGCCCCACTGCTCTTCGGAGACTTCGCCCTCCAATAGCCGTTCGACGTCGAAGTTGGCCGGGCATCCCCATATATGAAATGCGCCGGGCGACAGGCCGGACTGGTCAACACACTTGGCAGCGGCGCGGACATCTTCCGGCGGGATACCCACTTCGGCTGCAATGCCCACTAATTTGTCGAGCGTGACGCCATCCAGCGCATCTTCGGCCTGTTGCAGCTCGTTGTCGGCGTGCTGCTGGTCCAGCGCACGGCGGAGAATGGCGCTCACTTCCTTCTCGGTGTAGCGGCGTTCGGGCTTTTCGGTCATGTCGTTCGGCAGGTGGGTTTGCGTTGCGGGATGACGGATTTCACAATGAGTCTACCGTCCTGGCAGCACGCGGGGTTGCGGACGGAGGCGACAAATCCCTCAGATTCGCTCGAGGTCCTCGGGTTCGATGGTTCGGGCGTTCACGACGTCGCCCGTGTTGCGCGTGGTCGCGGGCTCGAAGAGCAGCATGTGGCACTCTTGGTCGGCAACCGGCTTGTGCTCGACACCGCGCGGCACGATGACGAACTCGCCTTCTGCTAACTCTACGTCGCCCTCGCGCAGGCAGACCCGCAGGCGGCCTTTGACGACGAGAAACATCTCGTCCTCATCGTCATGTTTGTGCCACACGTACTCGCCCTTGCACTTCACGAGTTTGACGTACTGACCGTTCAATTCGCCGATCACCTTCGGCGACCAGAGGTCGTCGAAGGAGTCGAGTTTTTCGGTTATGTTTACCTTTCCTGTCATGTCGATCCGTGCAGCATCCATATCCTTGCATTGTGCCTCAGGCCGCCGATTCGCGGATTCTCGAGATGTCCCCACTCAGGACCTCCGGAAGCCGCCGAGATTCGGCGGGATCTCGGACCGGCATGGGGCCCGACTGCCGACAGGCGGGGAAGGGCTGCCATTACGGGTAACGCGCTGGTTATCGGGCTGGAGGGAGTCCGGCCGGGCGCGCCGTTGCTCGATGGCGCTCGGGCCTCCCCGGAATCGGCCGCCGGGAGTGCCGGGACCTATGCCGGCCCTGAGGGCCCGGGCCTGCGGCCTCGTGGTACGATGCCGGAACACGGAGGCGAAGAAAATGTTTGTACTGCTAACCTGCGCCGCACTGCTGACCGCATCCAGCCCGAGCGCACAATCCCCTCCCGCCCCCCCCTCGGGCGGGCAGGAGCGCGTGAACCTCGTCCGCACTTACGAGGAAGGCAAAGTCAACACGTACCAGTTGAATCTCGTCCTCTCCGGAGAAGGGGCGGAGATGGCCGTCAGCGCCGACATCGTCATGAAGGTCGAAAAGAAACTTAGCGGCGGCGCGGCGCAGATGGCGGTTAGCGTAAGCAATTTCACCATGGTGAGAGACGGCGTAGAGATGTCCCCCGAGGAGGTCGAGCAGTTCAGCGCGAAGTTCGACAAGCACGGCCTGCCTGTGCCCGCTTCCATTGCGGGAGTTGAAAGCGCCGAGTTTTTCTACTTGACCGTCTTCGCAGGATACGTGCCGGCGAAAGAGGTGAAGGTCGGCGAGACCAACTCGTTCACGTGGGATGACGAATCGGGCACGCGCATAGAGGGGACGAGCAAGTTTGAGGGCATCGAGACGATTGACGGCGTGAAGGCCGCGAAGCTGACGGTTCACTTGGATATCTCGCCGGAGAGCGGTGAGCCGGGGACCCTGGACTTCACATCCTACGTGGAGATCCAGTCGGGCAAGCTGCTGAAGGCGGACGGGAGATTGGACGTGCCGGGGGAAGCGTCGGGCACCGTATCCGTGAAGCTGAAGAAGCCGCCGACGGACGGTTGAGGCCCGCTCGGATTGAGCCTCCGCTGCCGACAGACGAGAGACGATTGACGTGCGGGAGGGGACGGGATCCGACTGGCGACTGGCAGGGGCCGATTGACGGTATACGATAGACGATTATTGGACGCAAGCCGCCGCCCGGGTGGAGGGCGGCGGCGGAGAGATAGAGAGGCACCTTTCCTGTGACGAAGCGACCGGCGGGGCGCCTGTGCTACACTTCTATGCACCGCCACCGGAGAAAGGGCGGCGGCAATGCAACAGATATTATTGAGAGGCTGCTCGAAATCTTATCGAGTGGCTACGCGGACTTTTTCTTGTAGACGGCGTCTGCGACCTTCGACCAGGAGTCACCCACCTTAAACTCGAGCAGCAAGGACATTTCCGAGTCGCTCTTCTTTATCATTGTAGCCCGGCTCACCACCGTTTCCGTTTCGGATACAGTCCATGGTTCGCTTAGGAACACAATTGTGTTGCCCGTTATCGTGCCCCATTCAATCCGAGGCATTGGGGCAAAGTTCGTGAACGTCCACGATGCGAGTTTCTTCTGTTTGGCGTCCCAAGCGAGATAGGAAACATCCGTCATCTTCACTCCCATGAATTCGGAATTACTGGTCGTCTTCATGAACTGGCCTTCCCACTCGACCTTTATGGCATCGGTCATCGGTCCTTCCATTCCCTCCATAATCCAGTTCCAAGAGCCGGTCCACTCGCCGATCATCCAGTCGAGCTCTTTCAACTCCGCCGGCGGGCCCGTCTCCGGAACCTGGGCCGTGGCCGTGCCGAAAGCAATCACGCAAAGAACGGAAATCATCGTCTTCATTTTCATTTGCCCCCTCCATAGCGGAGATTCAGATGGGCGATTCTACCACGATGGGTTCTTTCGAGAGTCGCTTCATCGGGTGGAGCCTATCCGGACATGGCGGGTTCGTTCCATGTCCTTTTCCGTTTCTCACTTCACGGCCGGCGAACGCAGGTTGCACGTCGCCGGCTGACGACCGGACTCGGACCGGCGACGGACGACTGGCGACCGGCGGGGGAGGGGTGCCCGTAACGGGAAGGGGCTGGTAATCGGGCTGGATGGAGTGCGGCCGGACGCGGCATCCGCTGATGCGGCCGGGGCCTCCCCCGGAACGGCGAAGGAGGCGGCCCGCTGCACCGTTGACGCCGCCGGCGAAAAACTGTACTATGGAGCCATGAACAGTACACTCGAAAACAGGGTCCAGCGGTTGGAGAAGGCGAACCGCTGGCTGATAGTCGCGTGCGTGGGGCTGCTGACTCTTGCCTCTCTCATCTTCTTAGTACGCCTGCGGCAGGATGACGCCGAATTCGGAATCGTTGAAGCGCGAGCGTTCGAGCTCGTGGACGAAAATGGCGAACGCCGCGCCTCTCTCGGGACTTCGGAGTACGGGTCATGGCTCCAACTTTACGACGGTGCAGGACAGCGCCGGATAGAACTGGTTGCTTCCGGCAGCGAGTGGTCCCATGTGAGCGTGATCGGGAAGTTCCGTAGGGACCGAGCGATGCTGGTGCTTACAGAAGAAGGCTCTGCTGTGCTCGTCGGCGATGAAACGGGGAAGTTGCGAGGGATGCTCGCATGTTACAACGAAGAGCCAACAACGGCCGTGAATCCCATTGACTGGACCGATGGTCCGCTGCTACCGACCTCAACATACGCATTGCCAATTATGCTGGGCGATATGCGCGAAGTGAGGAGATCTCTCGCCCAGTCAAACAGGCTGGGTTCAGTCCTGGGGCTCCTTGACGGCCAAGGACGAATGCGATTGTTCATGAAGGCGGACGTAGGCAGCCCGTTCATGATTGTGCAGGACGAGGTCGGGAAGGTGGTTCACCGCATCCCGCCGGACAAGCCGTGACCCGGTGCGCTTATGAAGAGCGGTAAGCGGAAGCGGCTTTGGAAGTGGGCGGCGCTCGGTGGTGCAGCGGTGCTGCTCCTCGGTGTCTGGCTGTACGCGGCCTCCTTACAGCCGCCGAGCAAGTATGAGTTTCTCGGGAGCCATCGGCCCGTGCGGATCGCATCCAATGATGCACCGGTTGTCATGGGGCTTGGTGCAGGACCCCATTCCCACGAGGTCGTCAAGACCTACACGTTTGAAGGGTCGGTCGCAGTAGTCGTCGCAGCGGCAGAGGCCGAACTTGGGGATGACGCCGCGTATGTCCTCTATGCCTTCACGGCGAATGCCGCGGCTGGCCGAACAGGGCCGTTTAGTTCTGAAGTGACTCTTGCCCGTCGTAACACGCAGATCAGGATTGAGAGCGGCCGCTGGGCGTCTGAGAGGGAGCGTTCGCAGTCCGGTTACTTTTCCGTTGCGGGCTGGGTAACGGTTTACGTCACGGAGTACCGAGACGCGACGTTCTTGGAGCGACTGGGGGCATGGTTCCACGGCTTGTGGATGTGACAAGCATCTTATCCCCACGTGTTTCGACCGGCGGCGGCGACTCAGCCCTTGCCGCCATTCCTTCGGGGACGGGGCCGTTCCTCGGTTGACGCCGCGGCCGAAGACCTGTACCATGGAGCCATGAATAGCACACTCGAAGACAGGCTCGCGCGGTTGGAGAAGACGAACCGGTGGCTGGTCGTGGTGTAGAATGAGCCACCCATGAGCGAAGCCTGGTTTCTTGAGGGAGATCCATGGATTGTGCTGGCTGGCTTCTTTGTGGCCATTTTCGTCGGTGCACTGGTGTTGTGGCTCGTGATAGACAGATGGGCTTGGCCTGCAATTGCCGACCGGCAATTGGGAATCAAGCGACATGCCGGTTTGACGCTCGCCATGGGGATGGTTGAGCGGGGCCTTTACACGACGGCCCTTCTTTCTGGAATGCCGAATCTGATTTATCTATGGCTGTTCCTCAAGGTCGTCGTGCGGTGGAAACGATGGGCGTCAGAGGAACCGGCTTACAACGTCTTTCTAATCGGAAGCGGACTGTCGCTTATCTTCGCCATATTCGGTGCCATGATCGTGCTGTGGGCAGCGCCGATTCCGTATTGGCAGTGGCGTTAGTCGGCGCTTTTGGACAGTGGGCGCAGGCAGATTGACGGTGTCATTCGAGATCGGCTGCTAATGCAGGCCCTTGACCCCGGTGTGCTTATGAAGAGCGGTAAGTGGAAGCGGCTTTGGAAGTGGGCGGCGCTCGGTGGCGGCGTGATGTTGCTTGGCGTCGGGACATTCCTTGTGCCTATGCGAAGTGGACATGGCCAGTACGAGTTCCTTGCGGGCCACCGGCCGGTCAGTCAAGACATTGACTGGCAATCTGATGTCCGGACTGCGGCATATCAGTTTCGGGCTGATTTTGGGAACTTTGTGGATGAGGCGTCCACGGAACTGGCGCAGGAGCGGGGCTGGCGGGTGACTGTCTCGAACCGGGACCGGATCTGGACTTTCGGTTCAGCCGAGAAGGGTACGGCTGTCGTTATTCATAAGGGCTACTATGCATTCGCCGATGAATTCGGCGAGGTCCGCTGGTGGACTGCTCCCAAGGAGGGATGGGTGACAGTGTTCGTCACAGAGCGTCTGAACTCTGTCGAGCGATTCTGGGGTTGGGTAATGCGGCGGCTAAGCTGAGTGAAGACTGCTCCCTACGCATCCGCCAACTCGACCGTCGGGCCGGGCGTCCATTGCGCGGCCGGGTTTTCCGGGTGGGCGGACGCCTGCTGTCATCCCCGGTCAATGCCGTAAGTCGCGCCGCGTGCGCGTTCCGGCCGTGGTTATACTAAGCGTATGCCGAAGATTGCCTTCATAGGGGCCGGCTCCGTGGTGTTCGCCAAGAACCTGCTGGGCGACATCCTGCTTTTCGATGAACTGAAAGAGAGCGATATCGCCCTGATGGACATTGACGCCGAGCGACTCCGCGCCGCTGAACGCATGACCCGTAAACTGGCCGAGGCGACCGGCAGCAGTCCCAGGGTCGCCGCCACTCTGGACCGCCGCGAGGCGCATGGGGAGTTCATCCTGCCGCTGGACCGGGAGCGGATGCCGGAGGATGCGGCCCTTGCCTAACGGATTGCCGGTAACGGCCGGCTTTGACCGGCCCGAGAAAGCGGCCGCTGTCTTCGAGCGACTCGGGGATTGCGGGCACGAAGGCTTCTGGGACGCCGTTCTGCCCAAACTGCTTGCGGCGGCAGACCCGGACCGGGCGCTGGCAAGCCTCGAGAGATGGCTTCTGGCGGGCGAGGCAGCCGGCGCGAGGGCGCGCGTATTGCTGGACAGCCCCGCGTTGCGCCACCGGCTCGCCGTCATCATGGGCGCGAGCCAGGCGCTGGCGGACTCGATGATTCAGAACCCCGAACTGGCCATGATTCTGGGCGACGCCGATGAACTGAACCGGTATACCGGCGTTGACTCGCTTGTGGCCGAAGGGGGGGAACTGATGAAGGCCGCCCGCTCCTTCACACACACTCTCGACCGCATCCGTTACTTGAAACAGCGCACACTCCTGCGCATCGTCTGGCAGGACGTCAGTGGGTCGTGGGAGCCGGAACGCGTCTGGGAAGCGCTCTCGGCCCTGGCGGACGCCACAGTGCAACTCGCGGCCGGCGCGGTCTGGCGAGAACTGTCCGACGAGGCCCTCCCGGTGGCCGTCATCGCGTTGGGAAAGCATGGCTCGGAGGAACTGAATTACTCCTCCGACATAGACCTTATGTTCGTCGCCGAGCCTGAGACGGAGGACATGGACGCCGCCACGCGCTTCTGCGAGAAGTTGACGCGCGCATTGTCCGGCCGTATGGGCAGGGGCGCCCTTTATCGCGTTGACCTTCGGCTTCGGCCGCTCGGCAGCGCGGGACCGCTGGTCCAGCGATGCGGCGCCGCCGTGGGCTACTACAAGAACTATGGGGAGCCCTGGGAAACGCTGGCGCTCATCCGGGCGCGGCACTGCGCGGGAAGCCGCCTCGCGGCCACGCAGTTCTTAGAAGGCGTCCGCGAGGAAGTGTATCGAGGGGCCAGGAGCGATCTTTTTCTGGAAGGCCTGGTCAAGGCCAAGAGGCGTTACGAACGTGACGTCGCAATACGCGGTGAGGCGGATGCAAACCTGAAGCTGGGACCGGGTGGAATCCGCGACATCGAGTTCGTCGTCCAACTTCTGCAACTGCTGACGGGTCACGCGAAACCGAACCTGCAAGGGGCGCCCACGATGAGCGCTATATCGCAGTTGGAGGCGGCGGACGACCTAAGCGGCACGGAGGCGCGCGACCTCAGCCGCGCATACCGCCTGCTGCGGCAGGTCGAGCATCGCATCCAACTATTGCACGATTTGCAGTCTCACAATCTGCCGGCTGACCCGAGGGAACGGCGGGTGTTGGCGAGGCTGATGGGCGCGGAAAACTGGACCCGTCTCCATGCGGAGCTGCGCCGCGTGCGCGCTCAAGTGCGAACGGTCCTTGAAGACCGGGTCCCCACGCTGGCCGGGGCGCCGGGCGGGCCGGAGGACCTGCCGTCCGAGCTGCGCCTCCGACCCGGCTCGCCGGAGGCGAAGGCGGCCGAACGGTTGCTGAGTGCGTCCGACGATCCGGCGGCGATGCGGGGCGAGATCGAGCGGCACCCGCCGACCGCCGAAAGGGTCGCCCTCATCGCTTGCCACGCGCAGCGCGTCGTTTCCGAGATCTGCTTTCACAGCGAGCTCTGGGACGTGGCGTTCTCCGAAGAGGTGGAGCTCAAGCCGGAGGACGAGACCGGCGTGGAAGACGGTATGTCGGCGCGGATGGAGGCCGCCGGGGCCAACTGGGAGGCGGCCCTGGCGCACATACTGCGCCGCGAGTGGGTGGTGTCGGCCCTCAAGGAGGCGTATCACCGGGACGCTCGCAGGACGTGCGAGCGCCTTACGCAGGTCGCGGAGAAGGCGCTCCTAATGTTATTGGATCGCGTTGGCGGCGAGGACCTGGACGTGGTGGCACTCGGGCGGCTCGGCGGGCGTGAGCTGCTGCTCTCTTCGGATTGGGACGTTATGCTGCTCGCGAAGCGTCCGGAGGAGCAGCGCCGGGCGGAGGGCGTAGGCGAGGACTGGATCCGGGCCGCCCGCCGCATCGCGCTGGCGTCCTCCCACCTTCTGCTGGATACGCGGCTGCGCCCCGAGGGGAGTTCCGGTCTCGTCGTTCGCTCGCTGGCGGGATTCCGGACATACTCCGAATCCGCGATGGAGACTTGGGAGCGACTGGCTTTCACACGCGCTCGGTCGCTCAGGGGCTGGCCGGAAACAGAAGCCGCAATGCGGGATGCAACCTATGGACCACCATTTGGTCCGAGGGAGGAGCGGGAACTGGCGGACATGCGATATCGGATTCGAACAGAGCGCGTCAGGCCCACCGAGCAGGACCGCGACCTGAAGTTGGGCGACGGGTTCCTGCTGGATATCGAGTGGATCTGCGCCGTCCTCAAGATGCGCATGGGCCGTGACGCCCCGGGCTCGCCCGGAACTGAGTCTACGCTGCGGGAATTGGCGCGGCTGCGCATCATCACGGCGCACGAGCGCGACGACCTCCTGGAGGCCTCATTGCTCTTTTCCCGCCTCCGAAACGTCCTTGTTCTTTTGGAACTCGAATCGGACTCGGTGTTGCCGCAGAACCCGGCCAAACTGGAGCGTATTGCCGCCTCGATGCGCCTGCCCGGTGCGAACGCGGTGCTTCGCGAGGTGGAGGAGCGACGACTGGCTGTCCATGGAACCTACTGCCGGCTGCTGGAGATGAACACGCAATGAACCTGGAAACAGCCCTTTTCTGCTCGGGGGCGTACCTCGTCGGGTCACTGCCTGTCGGCGTCTGGACCGGGCGGGCGTACGGAGTTGACGTCCGCAGCGCCGGCAGCGGCAACGTCGGCGCAACAAACGTCTGGCGGACTGTCGGACCGCTGCAAGCGCTTTTCGTACTGCTCCTCGACGTGGCAAAAGGATACGCTCCTGCGGCGCTTGCCGGATGGCTGCTGTCGGCGGAGGGCTTCTCCCCGGTCTATGCGCTGGCGGCGGGCGGCTTCGCCGTCTTGGGTCACACGGCGTCGCCGTTCCTCCGGTTTCGTGGGGGCAAAGGCGTGGCAACGGGTCTGGGTGTTTTGGTGGCCGCGACTCCGGAAGTCGCCGCGGTCGCACTTATGGTCTGGGCGGCGCTCCTCCTCGCACTTCGGTACATGAGTTTTTCGAGCGTTTGCGCGGCGGCCAGTGCGCCCGTGACGGCCGCGCTTCTCGGCAAATCGCCTCCCGTAGTGTATATATATATAGGTTTAGCGATGCTTGTTGTAGTGAATCACAGATCCAACATCCGCAGGCTTCTACGGGGGGAAGAGTCGAAGTTTTCTTTCAAATCTACACCAAAAGGAGGTAGGAACTCGGACGCGGGCAACCTATGTTCTGACGAACGGGAGAATGGCGATTCCGAAGGCGGTGCTCGTATGCAGGGAGGAGATCACCACGCGAGCGAGAGCGAGACCCCTAGGCTATCCGGGAAAGGAAAAGGCCGCCGGACGTAGAACGAATGAATTCCGTGGGTACGTCTGAGGGCGTGGGTACGCCGTCGCCCTGAGCAACAGCAATCCAATGCCACCCATTCTTGACAGTCCGACGCTATTCTTCGCGTTCCTCGCGATCGGCCCGGCAGCAGCGTGGATCGTGTCCATCGCCGGGTGGATGATCACCGACGACGTAGGGCTGTTTGAAGGGCTCTTTGGGATCGGGACCGTCTTCGGATTGTTCATTCTCGCCATCAGTACTGCCGAGCCGTTCTTGTCAATGGCTGCGGTCACGGCGCTTGTGATCGCCGCCGTGCTCTATCCTCTGGTCCGTGTGGCGCTCTACACGCGCGCCCACGTGCGGATTGACATCGAACTGATGTGGTCCGCATACCGGCTGCTGGACGCGAAGCGAACAAACGTGGGCGCAAAGGTTCAATTAGCCAAGATGTGCTATAAGCGCGGCCTGAATGGGCCGGCGATAGCGCTTCTGAAGGCCGCCGTGGAGTCGGCGCCGGAGATGCTGAAGGATGAACGAAAAGTGCTCCGGCTCTGGGAGTCCGAGCACGGACCGAAGGTCGCGCAATACGATGTGCGCTGCCCCAAGTGCGGGCGGCCTAACGCGGCCACAAGCCGATACTGCCGCAAGTGCGGCACGGCGCACCTCATCCAGCTGGCGGGCGGAACGTGGCTGGGTTCAGGCGTCGCTCTGCGGGCGTTCTGGATCTGGGTGGTTTCCGTCGCCGCATTCGTGCTGGCCCCGGCGCTCGCCGTGACGCTCCCGCCGGTCGTAGCGATCATGAGCGTCGTGGGGGTCCTCGTTGTGTCGGGTGTCATGTTCTTCCGTGTACTCCGCGGCTACCAGACGTGATCCGTCTACTCGATCGGTACATATTTGGAGAGCTGATGGCGCCGTTTCTCGTCGGAACGGTATCCGTCGTCATCATGTTTCTGGCCAACACGCTCATCACTTATTCCCAGCAGTTATTCAAGAAGGAGATCGAGCCTGAAGCCGTTGCGCAACTCATTCTCTTCAGCATTCCCACCGCGCTGAACCTAACGCTGCCCATCGCTGTTACGATTGCGGCCGGCCTTGCCGTCTCACGCCTCACCCGCGAAAACGAACTGACGGCCATGCGCGCCGCGGGAATATCGTTGAAACGGGCCTTCGCTCCAATACTGTTGATGGGGCTGGTGGTCTCGGTCTTCAGTTTTTGGTGGACTGAATCGGTGAGGCCGGAGGCGGAGGCGCGCGCGAAGGACACGCTGCGAAAGATATTCGCCGTGGAGGAAGCATTTACGGCCCGCTCTAACATCGTTATCAAACTTGACGACGGAAGGTATCATCTCAGCATCGGCTCAGCCCAAAAGGGCCCCGGCGGAAAGGTTCTCATCAAGAACATTCTGGTCTTCAGCAAGCCGGCTCGCGGCAAAGACCAGATAGTTCAGGCGGCAACAGCGGAGTACGACGGGAGGCTGCTCATTCTTGAGCAGGCAAGAATCTGGGAGTTCGACGGCGACCGCTTCGCTGAGTTCAAGGTGAAAGGCCAATACATCATCAGCCCGCGCATATCTCTCGAGACATTCTTCGGACAGCCGCTCCCGGGAGAGCAGACAATACAGGAACTCCGAGAAAAGGTGTCCGAACTGAAATCAATGGGAATACTTCACCGTGCCCGCGAGTATGAGGTCGAGTATCACAACCGATTTAGCATTCCGTTTGCGTGCCTTGTCTTTGCGCTCTTTGCTCCAATTTTCGCCGTCCGTTTCTCCCGGGGCGGCGCGTTTATCGGCGTGCTGCTCAGCATCGTGATCGTCTTCCTATACTACAATATGTGGCTGTTCTCGGCGGAAGTGCTCGCCAACCGGCTCGGCTGGCTGTCTCCCGTGGTCGGTTCATGGCTCCCGAACGTCCTATTCCTGTTCGTGGGACTCGTTGCGCTATGGCGTTCAGAATGAAGACTGTCCTGTGCCTCGCTCTGTTGGGCGCGTGTGCGGCCGTGTTCGGCCAGAACCCATTGGAGCCGTCAGGGTTTCCGTTGAGTCCGGTAAAGGACCAGCGACTTCCGCCCCCCCTTCCGGCAGATGAGGCCGCATATAGCCTTCGATTAGAGGCGGGCGTTCTTCAGGTGGAGGAAAACGAGATACATGGATCGCCCCTGAAGTTCGAGTTTCGCGGGTACCGCGTTACGTGCGACGAAGGTGTGGGGGACCTCGACACAAGCCAGTTCGTTCTGCGAGGAAACGTAAACATTCTCGGCCGGGACCATGTGATTCGCGCCGACAGCGTGTTCGTAGACTTCGAGAATCAGACTTTTCGTCTCGACGATGGCGAGATGGACTTGCGGGCGGCGCTGATGAAGGGCAGACTGCTTAGCGATCTCTATGTGTCCGCACTCGCCATTGAGGGTCGGCCCGGCCGCCTGGAGGGCCATGTGTGCCGCCTCACAACCTGCGAGTACGACGACCCGCACTATTCATTCGAAAGCCATCAGCTCACGGCGATACCAGACAAGAAACTCGTCTTTCGCAACTTTCGACTGCGCATCAACGGGAAAACGATCTTCCAGGTGCCGAAACTCGTGGTGCCGATTACGAGGGCCTCGCGCGGGTTCGCGCCGGAAGTCGGGCAGTCTCGCGACGAAGGGTTCTACATGAAGTTGCGATACGGCGTACCGGTAGGCAACGACACCGCCACAATACGGGCCGACCTGATGACCAGAAGGGGGTTCGGCCTGGGCGCGGACTATGAGTACTCGTCCCGCACTTCGAGCGGCCTCATCCAGGCTTATTCCGATTTTCAGCGGGTCACCGGCGACATCAGCCTTACACTGCTGGCACGGCATAAGCAGGATTCATCGTGGGGCCGCTTCGAGGGTTCGCATGAGACCAGGCAGTTCAACTATCTTAGCGGACCAGGAATCGTGCTCCACAGGACGACGCTGCGGTTCGCACCAAATCCGTACGCCGGGGGAACGACGACCCTCTCCTACCGGCGCTCTGAGAACCGTTCCTCTTTTTCGAGGAGCGTGCAGTCTACACTCACGCTTTCAGACAACAGGCGGTGGTCAGACAATCACACGACTACGCTGCAGCTGAATCTGACCGAGAGCAGCGGCTCGTCCGGCGGGAACGTCATATCGTCCCGCCGCGCGCTGGACGTCCGCTTAAGGGAACGCGTGGAGTTCTCCAAGTATGTCGCAGAACTCAATTACACCCGCCAGGTTCCGATCGGTTCGACCGTCAACTTCTTCAGCGGGATCGACCGCACGCCCGAGTTGACAATCTCCACTGACCGCGGTCGACTGGTGGGCGAAAGCAGCGGATGGCCGGATTTCCGGCTGGGGTTTACAGTCGGCAGTTTTTTCGATCATTTTACAGACGCCGACATCATCCGATATGCGTTCGATCTGAAAGTTAACCGCCGTTCGACTTCGCCGTCAGGCGTAACCCTCGACTATGATTTGGGCTTGCGCCAAGGGTTCTACAGCGACGGCGGGGCGCAATACACTCCGCGGGCCAACGTTCGCCTGAGTTACAAGCCTACAGAGCGACTCACTGCCAACCTTCGTTACAATTACATGCGTCCCCACGGTTTCACACCGCTCCAGTTGGATAGGACGGGCCGCTACAACACGACAACTCTGGACGTGTTGGGCGACCTCGGATTCGGTCTGCGCATGGGCGGACAGGCAGGCTTCGATTTCAACCGCGATCGCACGGATTCGGTCGCGTGGCAATCGCCGTCGGTACGGTTGGAATACGAGCCGAAAGAGTGGTTCCGGTTTCGGGGTCTGGCAAACTACGATCCGAGACGAGCGCTCTGGAGCAACCTTCGGTTCGATGTATCATGGAAGGCGGGCGCCACCACATTCATGGCCGCCGCCCGCTACGATTCCCGGCGGAACTCATGGGGTAGCGTGAACGTTCTGGTGGACGGCCTCAAGTGGGGGCGTCTAAAGGTTTCCGCCCTCATGCTGTATAACGGCTTTCTAAAGCGGTTCGACTCGACGCACCTTTCGTTCACTTACGATCTGCACTGCACCGAGGCCATCCTGCAGATCATCGATAACCGCACCGGCTTTCGCTCCGGCCGCGAAATCCTGTTCTTCTTCCGCATCAAGGCTCTGCCGTTCGATTCGGGATTTGGTCTGGGCCGGTTCGGACAACCGCTGGGCTTGGGCGCCGGGCGCAATTGGTAGCAGGTAGACTGAAGGCGTTCTGATTCGTGAACCGGGAAGTATCCGCTCGGCTGCGGCTGAGCGCAGTCCCGGAGCGTTGATGGAATCCCGTATGTCCGATAAGACGAATAACGACCCGAACCAAACCACGTCGGCGCAGGAACCGGCCGGCCGTTCGCCATCGGAGGCCCCAAACAACGCAGAAACCCAGGACCTTCCGGAAGCCGGAAAGCGAGGGTCTAACGAGAGCGCACAAAGATCGGCGGAGATTGAGGTTACGTTCCGCCCGCGGAAACCTGCACCGAAACGAGCAAAACCGGCGGCGGCGGCACCTGCGGGCAAGGTACGGCGCCCTCCCCGAGCTCGCCGAGCGCCCGCGGAACAGGACCAGGACACACGCCGGCCGACTTCAGAGCCCCCCACACGACAGAGGCCGGGCCCTGCGGCAAAGCGCAGAGTGACCGGCCGGACGCGTCGCACGACATCCGCACCCAAGAAGCCGGGCGCCGACCGTCCCTACGCATCGCCGTTCGTGCACAGCCTGAAACCGGTGCGTTCGCCCAAAGGCGCGCCCCGCGTGGTTCGACACAATGGGCGGCCGACGCTCGTCATCGGCAAGAAGGTGATTCCACCCTTCTTCTTCTTCGGTAACCCGAGCGACGAGGAACGGGCAAAGACGGTTTTCGACGAGATTCGGAAGGCGGGCGCCGCCGGAGTTCACCTGCACATTCTAATGATCGAATTCACGGTGGATTCAGCCAAGGTGCAAGAGGCCCTGGATTCTGCCGCGTACCTACTGAATGAAACGCTTTCTGCGGACCCCGAGGGCCACGTTATCTTCCGGGTCGTGTTCGGCGGAGGGGCCGGATGGGAATCGAAGTATCCAAACGCGGTGTTTCGCTGCGCCGACGGTACGCCTGCCGAGCCGAGCGTGTGCGACGACGGATTCTGGGGAGAGGCTGAGCGCCTGCTCGGTGACTTCGTGCGCGCCATAAGGGACCTTAAAAAAGCCGACAGAATAATAGGCCTGCACCTGGACCGCGGTGAGTGGTTCTTCGCAGACGGTTGGGGCTATGACACGAGTGCCGCCGCCGAGGAGAAGTTTAGGGAATGGGTGAGGTACCGGTACTCCGACGACTCAGTGGCGCTGCGGTCCGCATGGTTCGACGGGAAGGTGCGGTTTGAGACGGCGAAGATTCCCGAGTTCACTCAGTATCCCGTCTCCGGCGAGGGCTTTCTCCGCGCGAGCCGTAAGGAGCGGCGATGGGTTGACTATCACCTGTTCCTAAGCGACGCTATCGTTGGGCGCATCCAGCGCCTCGCCTGGCAGGTCAAGAGCGCGAGCAGAGGCCGGCTGCTGGTGGCCGTCAGTTACGGCTACACGCTCGAGTGGTCGCACCCCGCCAGCGGCCACCTCAGCCTCGGCAAACTGCTGAGAACGCGCGAGGTGGACATAATATGCGGACCGCCCAGTTATCGCGACCGGCGGGCCGGCGGTGCGGCGCCGTTCCCTTCACCTATAGACAGTTTCGCGCTGAACGGGAAACTGTTCATCAGCGAAGAGGACTTCAAGACACCGATGGCCGCAGTCGCCGAACCGGATGACTTCAACCCCGTTATGGAGACCCCACAAGAATTGGAGGCGGCCCATTGGAGGGGTGTGGGCGCTGCCCTGGCGCACTCGGCGGGAATCGCATGGATGGACCTCTGGGGCAACGGCTGGCTGAACACATCCGCCATCTGGACTCGGGCGGAACGCGCACGGAAGGCGCTCATTTGCGCGATGGCCGCCCCTCCCAAAGACCCCGACGTCGCCGTGCTGATTGACGAGCGCAGCCTCGCATATCTGAGCGACGCCCGCGCGTTCAAGCAGTTGATACAAGACGCGCGTGAAGCCGTGCTCAGGGCCGGAGTCAGCGCCGGTTTCTACCTGCTCAGCGACCTTGCGCACCGCACGCGATTCCCGGAAGCGAAACTGTACATCTTTCTGAACGCTTGGGACATTCGGCCCGAGGTGCGCGCCAGCATCAAGGACCGGCTGCAACGCGATGGAAAGACACTGTTTTGGGTCTACAGCGCGGGCCTGTTTGAATCGGGGCGCCCTGCGTTGGAGCGGGTGCGCGAGGTGACCGGCATCGCCATCAGACCCCAACCGTTATACAGCCACTCAGGGACCGCGATTCTCAACCGGAAGCACCCACTTACCGAACCGATCGAGCAGAGCGAACTTAGCACTGCGGAACAACTCGAGCCCAGCTATTTCGCCATCCCGGAAGAGGGATGCACCGTGCTGGGTGAGTACATCCAAACCGGGCTTCCCAGTCTCGTCGTTCGTGAGATCGCTTCCGGCAATGACCCGGCGCGCGCGTGGCGAACGGTGTTCCTCGGTGAGCCGGTAATCACGGAGAGAATCATCCAGGGATTGTGCAACCTGGCGGGTGTACAAATCTGGAACCATAACGGAGACGTTGTGCATCTGCGGCCGCCCTTCCTGGCTGTGCACTACTCGGGGAGCGGGCACCGCATCGCCACGCTGCCCGACCGCTGGCACGCGTTCGACCTGACACGCGAGAAGATGATTGGATCCGACAGCGCCGGCCTCCAAAGTGAAACCGTCGACGGAGCCACAACCGTGCTGCTGATAGGCGAGGAGGCCGAAGTGCAGGAATTGGTGAACCTGGACACGGAGCGCCTTCTCACACTCGACGAACTTCCGGAACCGGAGCAAGACACTGTTGAGCAGGAGGACCTTGACCTGGAAGTGCCGATCATGCCGCTCCCCGACGCGGACGAGTTCCTCTCAATCCTCGCCGACACCATCGAGGAAGTGCCGGAGGAGCGGGACGTGCCGACGGCCCCCAAGCAGCGCGGGGCGGCAAGCCCCGGCCAGCGGAAGAGGGCGGCGCCGAGAAAGCGGCGTGCGACCAAGACGAGAGAGGATGCGCAGACGGTCATCGGCGTGACTTTCCGCGAGAAGGGGTAATTGCTTGGCTTATAGGTGTGGAGTCGTCGCTGTCGTGGGAAAGCCGAACGTCGGCAAAAGTACCCTTATCAACTTTGTCGTCGGCAAAAAGGTCGCGATCGTAACGCCCCGGCCCCAAACGACTCTCAAACCGATTCTGGGTGTAGCAAACCTGCCGGATGCTCAAATCCTGTTCCTGGACACGCCCGGCATCCACCGGCCGCGCACCAGACTGGGCAGGGCGATGGTGAATTCGGCCATACATACGCTTGGCGACGCAGACGCCGTGCTTTTTGTCGTGGACGTGTCGCGCCCTCCCGGTGAGGAGGACCGGAGAATAACGAACCTGCTGGAGGAGTACGTGCGCGGCAGGGTCGTGGCCGCCCTCAACAAGATGGACCGGCTTCGCGCGGAACACGTGGAGCGAAACTTCACCGCCTATGAGCAACTCACGCGGCCGGCGAAGATGATGTACACGAACGCGCTCGACGGCGAAAACATCGACAAATTGACCGACTTGATTAGCGAACTTTTGCCCGAAGCGCCGGCCGCTTTCGATGACCCGTCTCGGTTTACCGACCAAACGACGCAGGAAATGGCCGCCGAACTGGTACGAGAAAAGGCGCTCCTCTTCACGCGACAGGAGGTTCCGCACAGCATCGCGGTGTGCATTGACGAGTGGCAAGACGCGGACCCTCAGGACGAGAAGCCGCTCGTCTGGATCGAGGCGGTAATTTTCGTAGAGCGAAAGTCCCAGAAGCCGATCCTCATCGGGCGTGGCGGCTCAATGCTGAAGCGCATCGGGACCGCCGCGCGCGAGGACCTCGAACGGCTCCTTGCGAACCATGTCTATCTGGGGCTCCGCGTGAAGGTACGTGAGAATTGGCGCGACAATCCGGCCAACCTGCGCGAACTGGGGCTGACGCGATAGGGTCGCGGCGTTAGAGATTGCGTGCATCCAGTCGGTCCTCGCACCGCCCACTGCGCCTGAGGGCTGTGTGCCTTGAAGCCGCGCACTGAGTAGAATGGAAAGACCTGAACCCCCAGGAGGACCCTGACTTGAACATCCCCGACGACCTGAAATACACGAAGACTCACGAATGGATCCGCCTGGAGGGCTCGGTCGCAACGATCGGCATTACGGACTACGCGCAGTCTGAACTCGGAGATATCGTTTACGTCGAACTCCCCGAGGCGGGCCGCATACTGGCGGTGGGCGATACATTCGGAACCGTAGAGTCGGTGAAAACTGTGTCAGACGTGTACGCGCCCGTGTCCGGCGAGGTCGTTGAGACGAACCCCGAACTGGAGTCCGCAAGTGAACTGCTCAACCAGGAGCCCTACGGAGAGGGCTGGATGGTGAAGATTCGTATGGACGGCGACGTGCCGGATGCATTGACGGCCGACGCCTACAGAACGCTCCTGGAGACCGAATAGGAACCGATATGCGTTACATTCCCCACACAGACGCCGACCGCCGCGAGATGTTGAAGACGATCGGCGTTTCATCAATTGAAAACCTGTTCGAGGACATCCCGCCGGAACTTCGCCTGCAAAAACAGCTGAACATACCCGGAAGCCTGGACGAATATGCCTTGGTACGCGAACTCAGCCGTATCTCGGCGGAAAACTTGGATCCGGCCGAGACAGTGAGCTTCTTGGGCGCCGGAGTCTATGAGCATTACGTGCCGGCGACTGTAATGGAACTCGTCAGTCGGGGCGAGTTTTTGACCGCTTACACTCCCTACCAGCCGGAGATGAGCCAGGGGTACTTGCAGACCATCTACGAGTTCCAGTCGCTCATCTGCGAAATAACCGGGATGGACGTGGCCAACGCCTCGATGTACGACGGGGCGACCGCCGCCGCCGAAGCCGTGCTGATGGCGTCCGGAATCAATAAACGCAAGAGGGCCCTCGTTTGCGACTCTCTTCATCCGCACTACCGCGAATGTATACGCACGTTCGCGGATTCGCTTGAGATCGAAGTGACAGAGGCGGAGACGCGCGAATTGGCGGCCCTGATAGACGACGAGACCGCGTGCGTCGTCGTGCAGTATCCGGACTTCTACGGGCGTGTCCGCTCTCCCAAACCCATAATCGAGGCGGCCCAGCGCCACGGCGCGCTGGCGATTGCAGTCAGCGAACCCGTAGCCCTCGGGGTCCTGCCGCCGCCCGGAGGCATGGGCGCGGACGTGATGGTCGGCGAGGCGCAACCGATGGGCGTGCCCGTCGGGTTTGGCGGGCCGATGGTCGGCTACTTCTGCACAAAGCGCGAGTTTGTCAGAGCGTTGCCCGGGCGCATAGTGGGGAAGACCCGCGACGAAAAGGGACGGCGGGGCTTCGTGATGACCCTTCGCACGCGGGAACAGGACATCCGGCGCGAGCGCGCCACCAGCAACATCTGCACAAACCAGGCGTTGATGGGGCTCGCGGTCACGGTCTGGATGTGCGCCCTGGGAAGGAACGGTTTTCGCCAATTGGCCGAGACCTGCGTGCAAAAAGCGCATTACGCGGCGAAGCAACTGTGCCGAGTCCCCGGGGTAAAACTGAAATGGCCGGAGGAGACGTTTGCGTTCGAGTTCACGCTCGACGTCGGCTTAGACGCCGCTTCGGCGCGCGATAGGATGTTGGAGCGCGGATACCATGCCGGACTGCCGTTGGGTCCTTATTCTGAGGACCTGCGCAACTGCCTGCTCGTTGCGGTGACGGAAGTGCGCACAAGGGAAGAGATTGACGGCTTTGCGACCGCTCTGGCGAAGGTGGTGAACTGATGGCCGACTTCCCGCTGATCTTCGAAAGGTCCCGGCCCGGACGCATCGGCGCTTCACCGCCCAGGTGCGACGTTCCCGAGCGTCCGCTAATGGAACTCCTCGGAGAAGAGAACATCCGCGAGCCGGCGGCGCTGCCGGAGGTCGGCGAAATGGAGCTGGTCCGCCACTTCACAAACCTCAGCCGGAGGAATTACGGCATCGATAACGGTTTCTATCCGCTCGGCTCATGCACGATGAAATACAACCCGAGGGTCAACGAGGTCGTTGCGGCGCTCCCGGGCTTTGCCATGATTCATCCCATGCAGCCGGAGGGCACTGTGCAGGGCTGCCTGCGCGTTCTGCACGACGTGCAGACCTGGATGGCCGAAATCACCGGCTTCGACACGGCGACCATGCAGCCCCCCGCGGGCGCGTCCGGAGAACTGATGTGCCTGCTGATGATCCGCGCATTTCACGCCGAGCGCGGGGAATCGGAGACCCGGCGCGTGGTCCTCGTTCCCGACAGCGCCCACGGCACGAACCCGGCCAGCGCCGCCCGCGCAGGCTACGCCGTGCGAGCCGTGAAAACCGACGGCCGAGGCGGAACCGACATCGAGGACCTGAAGCGAAACGTCGGCCCTGACGTCGCCGCGATGATGCTCACCAACCCGAACACGCTCGGCCTGTTTGAAACTGAGATTCTGCGCGTCAACGAACTGCTCCACGACGCCGGGGTGCAGGTTTTTCTGGACGGCGCCAACATGAACGCGATGCTCGGCGTCACCCGGCCCGGCGACGCCGGCTTCGACTGCATGCACCTGAACCTGCACAAAACGTTCAGCACGCCCCACGGCGGCGGCGGTCCCGGATGCGGGTGCGTCGCCGTGAAGGGCCACCTTGAGCAGTTTCTGCCGCGGCCGGTCGTGACGAAACGCGACGGCCGCTACGCCCTGCTCCGTGACCGGCCCCACAGCATCGGCCGTGTCCACAGTTTCTTCGGGAACTTCCTGATGGCGGTGCGCGCGTGGGCCTATGTGCGCGCCTACGGCAGGGAACACCTGGCCGAAATCGCCCGCCACGCGGTCCTGAATGCGAACTATATCCAGGCGCGTGTCAAACATGAGTACCCGCCCGCATTCGACCGGGTCTGCATGCACGAGTGCGTTCTCAGCGCCAAACCTCTCAAAAAGCATGGGGCTCGCGCCTTCGACGTGAGCAAGCGCCTCATGGACTTCGGCTTTCATCCGCCCACCAACTACTTCCCATTGATCGTGCGAGCAGCACTCATGATCGAGCCGGTTGAGACCGAAAGTAAGCAAACACTTGATGCGTTTGCCGAAACAATGATCACCATTGCGAAGGAAGCTCACGAAAATCCGCAAGTGTTGCAGGAAGCACCGCATGTAACGCCCGTCGCGCGCCTGGACGAAGTGCGTGCTGCCCGCCAACTCGTGCTCTGTTGCCGTCCCATCCCCGCTTGGGCTGAAGATTAGTTCGCCGTGGACTCTCTACCCGTATTCGATAAATGGAGAGGGGCGCTGTAATCCCCACCTCCGAACGAATGTTGTGTATCTGGAAGTTATTCCCGCCCCGTCCAGTGTGGGCTGCACTGGACGGGTGTGACATGTCCGAGCAGCAAACTTCAGCGCTACTGCGTAAACCCAGATAGTAAGTTGCCTCATGGTGGTATATCCGGGCGGTGATAAACTCAGAGGAAGAGCCATCACTTCAGCCGTGGTGGTCGATCTCGTTT
>JADFGT010000161.1 GCA_022567555.1 Armatimonadota bacterium
CCACATTCCGGGGAGCCTCAACCTGCCCTACACCGATATCCTCGACCCGGACACCGGAACGCTCCGCCCCGCCGACGCGCTCCGGGCCCGCGTCACCGCGGCCGGCATCGATCTTGACAAGCCCGTGGTCACAACCTGCGGCACGGGCGTGACCGCGGCGGCGCTGGCCCTCGCCCTCTACCTGCTGGGCCACGGCGATGCCGCGGTCTATGACGGCTCCTGGACCGAATGGGGCGGCCGCGACGACACCCCGGTCGAGACCTGAGAGGCGCGCCCGCGCTCCATCCCCGGCCCGAGGTCGAGGGCGACGGGCCGGCGGGCGAAGCGAAGATAATCCACGCCGCACCGCTGCGCTTCGTCCGGAAATAGCCATCAGCGGACGCTGGCCGGGTCGCGGCGCAATGTCAGCTCATAGCCAGGAAAGGACATTGAACTGACGGCTTGCGAACGGTCAGCCATGGGCTCGGAATCGCCATTCGTTCGCGACACATTTACTGACAGGCGGCTAAGATAACCGTGGCGTTAGGGAGCAAGAAGAAGATGACGCGCGAACAAGAAACGGTGAAAGCCCTCTTCACCGAGCTAATGCGCTCGCCACACCAGACATTTCCGGCTTTTCGGGGGGAACTGAAAGCGCCGGATCGCCGAGGCGTCTATGTGATCTACGACCCCCGAGGGAAAGTCGTACATGTTGGCAGAACTCCTAAGGCCAAAGGCGGGATTGCTCAACGGCTGCGTAACCACATGTCGGGGAATTCCTCCTTCACGAATCAATATCTGAAGGGACACGGCTACAAGCTCAGAGGCAAATACAAGTTTCGCTACATTGTCGTGAAAAATCGGCGCCATCGCGCTCTCTTGGAGGCATATGCCATTGGACAACTTTGCCCCACTCACATTGGTCTTGGGTAACTCGCTTCCTAAAATCGCACCTCTTTTTCGGCGGGGTCTCACGGTAATATTCGAGATAGATTAGGAACTTCATGAACCATCTGGAAACCCTCACCGCCGAATGGCTCGCCTACAACGGCTATTTTGTCCACACAGCCGTCAAAGTTGGCAAACGGGCGAAAGGCGGATGGGACGGCGAACTGGATGTCGTCGCGGTCCATCCGGCGCGTCGGCACTTTCTCCATGTCGAATGCTCTATCGCCGCCACTACCTGGGAAAACCTCGAAAAGACATTTAAGCGCAAGTTCACCCTGGGCCGCAAGCACGCCCGCGACCTTTTCTCGGGAATGGAACTGCCCACCGCGCTGGATCAGGCGGTGGTGTATGGTTATGCGGCAGCGGCAGACCAGCACCGGGAGTTAGGCGGCGGTAGATTGGTGACGGGCCAGGAACTTACCGCCGAAATTATCACCGGCATCCCCGCCCACCGCCAACACGCTGTGCCCGAAAAGTACCCGCTCCTTCGCACGTTGCAGTTCGCCAAGATGGCTGGTGCCAAGGTAAATACGCCAAACGCACGTTTGATCCCAAGAGAAGTTGAAACTTGATCAAGACCGCTTCGAGGCGCTTTGCAGGCACGTCCAAAGCGGCGTCCGAAAGGTGGGATTGGGTCATTTGGGGACATAGAATCGCGCCACGTTGTATGTCCGCTTAGGGTCAGCAGCCGACATTGAGCTTGGCTCGCTTCTACGTCTGCTAAGGGGCGGAAAGCGGACGTTGCGTGGGGTCACCTTGAACGTCCGTTCCTAGCCACAAGCTGGCGTTTCTAATCTTTGGAGAAACGATCTCTCTTGATCAACGGATGACGGCCTACTGCAGTCACACGATATCCAGGAGGAACTCCCGCAGATCGGAAACCGACATGAAGAGATGATCGGGCGCGGACGCTTTAAGGGCTTGAGCATCTCCGATACCCCAGCCGGAGCCGATCGCTACCACGTTTGCCGCGCGTGACGCTTCCGTATCCTCCGGCTGATCCCCGACATGAAAGGTGCTTTCCGGACTCGCGCCGGCCTTCTCCATGGCAAGGATAAGCCCCTCCGGATCAGGCTTTCGTCTCTTCACGTGGTGATACCCAACAACGATGTCGATCGGCCATTTGTGCTGCTTGATGAAGGCGCGCGGCACCATGTCTGGGCTCTTCGTCACGATGGCAAGTGCCTGGTCACGAGTGTGCAGCTCCCTCAGGAGATCGTTGATGCCCGCATAGACTTCCAGCTCCGCCGCGCGGGCCATGACGGCCCTCCAGTTCCGCGCAGCCCGAAGCGGCTCGACCGGCTGGGTATCAACGAGTGTCTGATCGAAGTCGAATATGATCATCCTAGAACTTCAACGATTTCTGCCGTTCCTCGGGCTCGGCTTCCGATCTCGTGTCTGTCTCTCCGGACAGGTTCGGCGTTATGTAATCCAGAAACCGCGCGAGTGCGTCACCATCGGGGATCGGCGTGGCCCACCCGTCCTTAATGAGCTTTTGATTTCCCATGGTCTTTTCCTCTCCGAGCCACTTTTCCGGGTGATCGATACAAGCGAGCGGTCGCCCCTGGTCGCGTGAAAATCGGACGGTGTGCATGGTGCCTCCCTTCACGTCCGTCTCGATGACCAGCACGCCATCCGAGAGCCCGCTTTGAATCCTGTCCCGCTCGGCGAATGCCGCCCGCATCGGCCTCACGCCGACGGGATACTCGCTGACTAGGCACCCGCCGCTTTCAAGGAGCCGCTCCGCCAAATCGCGGTTGGCCGCCGGGTAAACGCGATCGAGGCCATGCGCCAGGACCCCCACGGCGACGCCGTGCCCTTCCAGGCAGCCCTCGTGGCCATAGGTATCGCAGCCGTGCGCCAGCCCGCTGACGATAGCGAAACCGGCCTCGGCGGCCGTTTCGACGCCACCAACGTGATCGCCCGGCCGGCGCTGTGCGCGATCACGCCGGTCTCCATGGACCATCAGCAGTATCTGGGCGATACGCTGACCGCCATCGCCGGGGAAAAGGCGGGAATCCTCAAACC
>JADFGT010000162.1 GCA_022567555.1 Armatimonadota bacterium
GGCCACGGAACACAGACAAGAATGTCTGCGCCACTGAAGCACCAAGAACCTCAACCCAAGTGGGGCAGACCTGCCTGCGCCTGCCTGCGGCTTGCCCGCCGTGGCGGGTAGGCAGGGCAGGCAGGTCCGCACCTCTTCCGGGCTGGGATCAAAACAGACTGAGCTGTGAACAAAGCAAAAGCGGGGTAGGGCAAGGCCTGCCTGCCGCAGGCAGGCTTTACGCCTTGCCGTATGCCGGCAGGGGATGAACCCCTTCAGGGAGAGCCCTCAGGGTGAACCCTGCCCTGCCCGGTCCAACCGGTCGAGCCAGCCAGGTTGGCTGCTTTGAACATAGCCGAAGCGGCCTGTCCCGAGTTTCGCTTTTCGATTTTCGGCTTTACTTGGTGGGGGCCCGCCGGCGGAGTTCGTCAAACCAGTTCAGCACGACCGTCACCGGCGTGGAGACCGCCTCGTCGGTCGGCGTGGCTACCAGGAAGCGCTGACCGTCAGCCGTGACGTCGTAACGGAGCACCCCCACTCGACGGGTGGGAAACAACGGACGGGGAACGCCTGCCTCGATCGTCGCGCCGCTCCTGACGTCCACCGCCATGAGCATGTTGTCGGAGCCGATGTAGAAAATCTCCTTGCCGCGCCGAGGCCATCGGGGCTCGATGCCGCCGTCCGTCGAGATCAACTTCCCGCCGGGCCCGGAATCGTCCGCGGGAAACTTCCGCACGTAGATCTCGTAGCGGCCCGTCTGGTTCGACTGGTAGACGACCCACCTGCCGTCGGGCGAGAACCGGGCGAAATTCTCGTCCCACTGGGTGCGAACAAACGGCGTTCCTCGTGGCGGATCGCTTCCGACTCCCCTGGCTGCCAATACCCAGAGGTCCATCCGGGTGTTGGGAGCCCTTTCAGAGTAAAGGAGAAACCTGCCGTCCGGGGACCAGTCGTTCGGAAGCACATCGTTGCTGGTGCTCAACAGCAACCTCTGCGCACCCGCCCCGCTCGAGGCTTTCTCCCAGATGCTCCAGCGACCGTCCCGACCCTTGAAGAAGGTGAGGCGGCTGCCGTCCGGCGCCCATACCGGCCCGGCGTGGTAGGTAGGCTCGAACGTAAAGCGCGCGCTCGTCCCCCGAGCCAGCTCCAGCAGAAAAATATTCTCCCTGCCGGTCTCAACGAAGCGCTGGGCCGCGACCCGGCGGCCATCGGGCGAGATGCGAAAATCGATGTGATTACCCGGCGGTCCCAGTGAACCGAGCGGCGTGCCTGTTCGATCGAACCAGAGGAGCTGACTTGTGCCGGACCCGGCTCCGTACACCAGCACGCCATTCCCCGAAGCGGAGAACTTGGACCGAAAAGCAGATAGGTCCACTCCGGCCCGCTGGGCGATCGGCATGGCATCTCCGGTCATTTCGAGACGCCGGGGATCGAACGCCTGCGCCATCAGCGTCCTTTCGCGGACGAAGAGCACGTAACCCGTGCCACCAGCCGCGTCTGGGGCGTACGCCGCGCCCGTGTCGGCTCGGACCAAGAGCCGGGCGTCTGGCGCATCAAGGGAGCCCAGGTAGATGCCGGTGCGGTCGGGGTCAACGCCGTTGAAGGCCCAGTAGAGAAAGTGGCGCCCATCAGGCATGAAGCTGGGCCAATAGCGAAAGGCCGCATTGCTGAACGCTTCGAGCGTCGTCACCGGACGGGGCTCTCCGCCCTTGTCTGAAACCTGGTACAGCAGCGCAGGGTGAAACGCCGAGACGCCGAAGAGAATGACCCCACTGCGGCTCCACGATCCACCTCGCGCGCCGCCTTTAGCGTCGATCAGATCGCAGAGCGTTTGCGGCGATCCACCGGAAGCATCAATTTTTTTGAGCTTGTTATCGGCAAAGAACGCAATGAAGCGGCTGTCGGGCGACCAGAACGGGTAGCTCGCACCCTCGGTTTCGGGCAACGGCTGGGCCGTGAGGGCATTGAGCGGGCGAAGCCAAAGCTGCGCGTTCCCGCTGGAATCAACAGCCGTGAATGCGAGACGGCTCCCGTCAGGAGACACCGCGATCGATCCGAACCCGAACCCATCCGGGGGCAGCAGTTGGAGCTTCGCGCCCTGTCGCTCGAGTGGCGCCTGGCGAAAGTAGAGGAAGGCGAACGCGATCACCACCACGGCGATCAGCGTCGCTGCAACGACCCAAGATACTGCGTATCTTCCTGGTGCCGGTTTCGACGACGCAACCCCGGCGAGGTCACTCGGTTCGGGACTTTCTAACTCGACCCGCGCGTCGCCGATGGCTTGTAAGCGCTGCTTGCGGTCGCGTGTGAGGCAGCGGCGCAGCAGCTTGCGGATGGACGCAGGCGTGCCGGCGGGCACGGCCTCCCAATCTACTTCGGCACGGAGGACGGCGGCCAGGGTGTCGGAGATGGTTTCGCCTTGAAAGGTCCGCTTGCCGGTCAGCATCTCGAAGAGCACCACGCCGAAGGCCCAGATGTCGGCGCGCTTGTCCACCGCCTGCCCGCGCGCCTGCTCCGGGCTCATGTAGGCGGCCGTGCCCAGGATGACGCCCGCCTGCGTCGCCGCCACGCTGAGCGTGGGTGACTCGGAAATATCAATCGAGGAGGGATCATCTTCCAGCGCCTTGGCCAGGCCGAAGTCGAGCACCTTGACCATGCCCTCCGGTGTGACCTTGACGTTGGCGGGCTTGAGGTCGCGGTGGATGATGCCCTTCTCGTGCGCCGCTTCCAGCGCCTCGGCTATCTGTCTGGCAATGTTCAGCGCTTCTTCTGTCGGCAGCGGCCCGGCGGCGATGCGCTCGGCCAGTGTCGGACCTTCGACCAACTCAAGAACAAGGCAGCGGACGCCGTCGGCTTCTTCCAATCCGTAAATGGCAGCGATGTTGGGATGGTTCAGAGAAGCTAGCACCTGCGCTTCCCGGCTGAAGCGCGCCATGCGCTGCGCGTCATTCGCAAAGGCTTCAGGGAGAATC
>JADFGT010000163.1 GCA_022567555.1 Armatimonadota bacterium
TGGAAGTCATTCTCGAGCCCGATTACTTTGAGCAATCGGATGGAACGACCATTGGATCAGTTGTTGTGCAATCATCGTCGCCCGACCGGTCTCGCCCTTCCCGGAGGCCGAGGTGAGTGCCCGTATGCGCAACTCAATTCTCCGTAGCCCGCGCGTTGTGTCTGGGTTTGGGAGACTTCTCCCGCGGGATCCGACCCGGAGAGGCTTTCTGTTGGTCTTCGCCGCGGCGCTGATCATTCGTCTGTTGTGTCTGGCCGCGTGGACGAGCCAGCACCACCGTGTGGCGTGGGGCGGCGCGGAACTCGGCTTTGTCGCCCTCAATCTATATGAGGGGCGCGGATTCAGCTCACCTCTTTCAGAGGGATCCGAGCCCACTGCTTTTTTCTGTCCATTCGCACCGGCATTGTGGGTCGCCGTGATGTATCTGTGTGGTGGGCCCTCCGGTTGGAGTGCGGAGGTGATTACGTTCTTGCAGGCCTTTCCCGGCGCGTTTGCGTCGGCCATGTACTGGCTAATCGCGCGGCGCGTGGGGCTGCGGATGTCTCGCTTTCCGGCACATATGCCAACCGTTGTGGCCGCCGTCTCGTGCGTATGGCCGGAATCATTGCTCCGTCTGATCGCCGCCCAAGGATGGTACTATGTGTGGCAAGAAGCCGGCGTGGCCGCTCTAGTCCTCTGTGCGATGCGGTGGTGGGAGTACCCCCGGCTGGGCCGAGGCTTGGCGCTGGGCGCCGTCGCAGGCGCCGTCGGCCTGATCAACCCGACACCGGTACCGGTGTTCGCCGTCGCGCTGGTTACGCCTCTGCTCACGCGACGCCATCCAGGCATCGCGGTCGCCCGCGCCACCGCGCTTTCGGGCATCGTAGCGGCGCTCTTCGTCGCGCCATGGATCGTTCGCAATGCCGTCGTTTTTGGCCGTTTTGTGCCGATGCGGTCCAATTTCGGCATTGAGCTGCGCCAGGGGAATAACCCCGCAGGGTCAGTACGTCAGGGCGCCACGTCTCTCAATCCCTACATCAACCGAACGGAGCGAATACGGTTTGGCGAACTCGGCGAGGGGGAGTACACGCGGCGGGCTTTCAACGACGCGGTCCGGTACATGCGTGAGCATCCGGGCACCACCGCCGGCCGAATCGGCAAGCGGATGTACGTCATGTGGTGTACCGACGTTTTCGACTGGTGGTCTTGGTTCGATCGGCCCGGAGCCAAGTGGTGGAACCGAGGGAATTTCGTCGGATGCCTGCAGGTGACGACAAGCGCGTCCGCACTGATACCTCTCGCCGTCGTACTTTTCGGCCTGTCAACCGGGCGTCTTCGTGGGCTTCCTTGCAAGCTCTTATTCCTCAGCCTGTTTCTTTTCCTTCCCCTCCCGTACTACTTCACCAGCGCAAACGACTTCTATTCAGCGGCCATGCGACCTTGGCTCACTCTGCTCGCTCTCATGGTACTCCTCCGCAAGAGTTCCTAACGATCCGACAAACGACCGAACGGCCGGGGATCATGCGAAATCGGCTTGTTCACCGGGGACAGCCGTAGCGACTCTTCGGCACGCAGGGCGGAGCCCTAAAGAGGCCGGTGAATCGGAACACTCCGGCCCGAACGCCGATGCGGCGTGCTCGGGCTGACCCGTGCCGCCGTCCCCAGCAGACCGGGCGTGCAGCAGATCGCGGCCGGCCTGCAGCATCGTCTGATAAGCTGGTTCGCGCCGCAGCCGCGCTATGTTCCGAAGGCGCCGTCGAACGGGGGCCGGGCGTTTGACCAGGAAGCGATCGAGCGGCTTCGCAATCTGGGGTATGTGGGCGAGTAGTGCTTCAACCACGCGGCGAAGGGGTTCTGACCGCCCACCACGGTCCGCGGACCACGGAGATCGCTTCGTATCCGGCATCGAGGAAACACACGGCCGCCGATAAAAGCGAGCGGACACCGGGTGAAAGTTCTAACCGATCGTCGCGTGGTATGGAGGAAGCGCTTCCTTAGCGGCTGCAAATGCCGGAATCCGACCGAAATTCGAATCCTGCTCGCTCGGGGCGCGCCTACAATGGATCGCCACATGCACTGCGTGCGGCGATTTTTCGTCGGCGTTCAACTGAGCTCGCGGGCGTAACATTCGCCCCAGAAACGGGTTATGGGACCGCATTCGAGCCGGGAAGTTTTTCAATATTCGGACTTGATTCCGGTGCCCGAATAGGCTATCATCGCCTTTCGGAGGAGACTTGATTCGTGGGCCTAGGCGACTCGCCGGGGGTTCCACGGTGGAAGGCCGAGTTGGCCCTGTTCGATTGGAGGGAAAGGATGAGAAGGAAAGTTCTATTCGCAGCGGTTGTCGCGTTTTCGGTTTCGCCGGTTCTCGCCCAGTTAGATGATTTCACGCTCACGGACGGGACGATCAGCTACAGCGAGCGCAATCTTCGGGACGGCGGCGCCGGTTCGGGCTTGGGCGATTTCATGGTGGGCGGCACCGACCATATGTTTCAGAACTGGTTTTGGTTCCGTGGCGGCAGTCTGGGCAATGAGGTCGCGCTCAGCAATCAGACTTTCGGCTCCCTTACGGGTGCCAACATTGCCGATTTGACCTACGTCGAGGCCACCGGGGCCGGCGATTTGCAATTCGATCTGCGCTACACGCTGACCAGCCACAACAACGACACACGCGGCGACATGGATATCGATATCACAGTTACGAACCTGTCCGGCCAACGCCTTTTCTTTGATATGTTTTCGTACACGGACTATGACCTCGGCGGCACCTTAGGCGGCGTCGCGAAGGACGCCGAGACGTGGCTCGCCGCCATGGACGAAGGCGACATGGAGACGGCGGTGCTCTTCCCCACGTCCATCGGCCTGACCGCGTCGCTGATATGGGAGCCGGACGTAGCGGTGGAGGTTTGCCGCGCCTACAACCGGTTCATGTATGAGGAGTTCACCCGGGAGAAC
>JADFGT010000019.1 GCA_022567555.1 Armatimonadota bacterium
GAGGTTGTAGAGATCGTCATTACCTCTAACCCTTCCCGGTTCGTCGAGCCGGGCACAAGACAAGTAAAGTCGCTGATGACATGGAAGGCTGCGGCATTCAGCTTCTTCACAGGTTGGAACGTCGGAACTGACCAGACGATCTGGGCGATCACTCCGTAGTTCCGTTTGCATGTCGCCAAGGGCGCCCCCGCTCGGTTCGTAACGGCGGTGGCGGCGCCGAAACCGGCCGCTACTCCTGCGGCCGGAGGGCGGCCGACTCCTTCGTGACTGCAGCGCCGTAGAGGAATATCAGTCCCGCTGTATACGCCCACAAAAGCAGCACGATGACCGACCAGAGGGAGTCGTAGATCAGACCGCCGAAACCGACGTTCGTTTGGATTAGTAGAAAGATATGCTTCACGATTTCAAACAGAACCGCGGCCACGACTGCACCGAAGGCGGCGTTGCGCCAACTCACGGGGGCCTTCGGAGTTGAGTGGTACACAAGGAGGAAAACGAGCCAAGTCACGCAGATCGGAAGCACAGCCAATAGAATCGTGGTTACGGCAACGGTGAGCGAACCGGCAGCCCGAGCCAGTCCGCCGGAATGCAACCCAAATTCGCGGACGAGTTGGAAGAGGGTGGTCAGGCCGACCGATGCCAAGAAAAGTATCAGCAGTCCAAAGGCGAGACTTATGCTCACGGCAGTCCTTTGAACCGGAGGCCTCGGCGCCATTCCAAGCACCTTGTTCACTGAGCGGTTGACCGCATTCAGCAGTCCGGCGGCCCCGCCGATGAGCCCGACGGCGGAAATACCGCCTATAGCGGCGGGCGACTCAAACAGGTGGACGACGACACCTTCGAGATACTCCTGCGATGCCGGGAAGTAGGCGGACCAAAACCTTGCCAGAAACTCCTGAAGCGCCTCGGGGCTGGACACTATCGAGGCAATCATGACGCCCAGGCCGACTGCCGGGAATATGGATAGGAGCCCGAAGAAGGCGAGCGACGCGGCAAGGTCCACGCCGCCGGCAGCTAAAAGCGAACGGACGGCGGCATAGAGCGCGCGCAAGCGCCACATGTGGTGCGGCGGTCTGTTATCTTCTGCGTCGCTCATCAGAACACGTGCGCCTCCATGTAATCAGCGATATCTTGAGAGTTTCGGGCCGGCCTCCCGTGGGTGAACGGCTCGGGCCGAGGCTACCTGAGCAGGCGGAAACCATACACGGATAGTCGGGTAGCGTCCGCGCGCCCTGTGAGCGACCGGCCGGCCCGCTGAACGAGGGGAGCATGGCGTGAACGTATCGGCTCGTGCAATCGTATACTGTTCAAATGGGCAGCCTGTCCTGGTTGCAGTGGATGAGGAGGGTGCCCGGCCTGCGCACGCCGCCGGAGTACTCGGATCTCGAGGTGTTCTTGGAGTGGCAGGAGCGCCAGGCGGAGCACGTGCTGGTGGTAGCGCGGTGGCTCGCGCCGCTGGTGATCACCGTAGTCGGCGTGTCCGCATCGGTCTTGCTGGGTGTGTTGGTCAACCTGGCGTTTCTTTACGGCCTGATCCCGACGGCGCTGCTTGCCGTGGCCTCGGGCCTGTGGTTCCATCGGTTGGCGAAGCAGGTCCTTCCCACGCGAATGGCGCTGAAGAAGATGGCGCGAAAGGTGATGGCGAAGGTAATCGGCTGGAAGAACGTGCTCGGCCTTGAGCCGGCGCTGGCGCCCAAAGTCGGCAAGACGCTCGATGAGGCCGCCGGGCTCTATCTGAGGGTCTGTCCCGCGCCCGGGGGCGCAGTGTTTGCGAACGAACCGCCGGGGCCGTGGGCCGAGGCCCGTGAGCGGGCGGTCCTGGCGATGGAGGCCGCAATGGCACGCATCCTCGAACTGGCGGAACCGGAGGGCGCGCGCGCTCAGGACATCGCCTATGACGCCGGCTGGGTGGAGCCGCTGCTGGATGAGATGCGCGAGATGGCGGAAGCGATGTCGAGGCAAGAGGAGAAGTTTCGCGTGATGAGCGCCGACGTTTCGCCATACCGCGCGCTGGCGGGCCTGCGCGAAGCGCGGGCTGAGTTTGCAGACATCGAGACGGCGGTCGAAGAACTTGAGCAGAGACGGCGTGGGTAGGCTCCGCCCACGGCACTCCGGCCGCGAGCGCAGCCGGCAGCCGGCCATCGAAGGACCGTGGCGAACGATTTCGAAGCCCGCGGGCAAGCGTATCCCGGCGCGACCGGGGAGGGAACAGCATGCGACCGAACGCGGGTAGGAGAGGCTCGATTAGGACGCCTCATGAGCACTTTGGTCCATCTCAGAACCGCGTGCGCGGGCGATGACGGCCGAGGCGTATGGACAGGGGAAGGGGCACTCCTGATTTGCCCGATGCGTACTCCGTGTTGTGCCCTCAGAGACTCGTGATCTGGCAGGCTGCGAGGGTCGGAGCCAGGTACCATCAAGCAGCATATCGTCGGTCATGACGGGTGCGAAAAGGAAGCCGTATTCATGGACAAGCGGGAGCGAACCGCGCTCTGCAGCGTAGTCTTCGCAGATATTGTCGCCTTTGCTGAGAAATCGGTCGATGCGCAGGTTCGCGCGAAGGCACACTTCTCCGGGGTGATTGCCGACGCGCTAACGGACTCCGCCGATGATGACCGGATCGTGCTCGATACGGGAGACGGTGCGGCGCTCTGCTTCCTGGGGAATCCGGAGGAGGCACTCACGGCAGCGCGCAAGGTGTGGGAAGCGAGCCGGGACCCTTCTCGCGGCTCGCCTATTTATGAGCTCCGAATAGGGGTCAATCTCGGTCCGGTAAGGGTCGTCACGGACATCAACGGCCAGGTGAACGTAATAGGCGACGGGATGAACGTCGGGCAGCGGATTGTGAGCTTCGCCAGACCCGGCCAACTGCTCGTGTCCCGATCATTTTTCGAGGTCGTTTCACGAATCTCGGAGGACCAGGGGGGGTCATTTCGCAATTGTGGGGCCCGGCGCGACAAGCATGGCCGCGAACATGACCTGTATGAAGTCTTGCGCGTGGGCGATGCCGATGACTCGGACGGCGGGCCTCAGCGGTCGATCGTCGCTCGGGAAACGGAGTCGGGATGGGATCCGGGAGTACTGAGCAAGGTCGCAGATGCGTTGTCCGCATACATCGGCCCGATAGCGGGGAAGTTAGTCAACAGGGAAACTTGGGCGGCGAAGTCTTTCTCCGATCTCTGCTTAAGAGTGAGCCGTTTCATCGTCTCGGAAGAGGACCGCGGGGAGTTCTTGCCGAAGGCGGAGTCGCTTGAAAAGGCGGAAGGCCCGCGCGTCGCGCAAGAGCAACAGCAGCCGTGCGCTCACTCGATCGCGGTGCTTCCCTTCGCGGATATGAGCGCAGATAGAGACCAAGACTATTTCTGCGAAGGGATTGCGGAGGAGATCCTCAATTTCCTCACTAAGATCGAGGGACTCCACGTCGTATCCCGCACTTCCTCTTTCCAATTCAAGGGCGCTGTGGCGGACGTCCAGACAATCGGCCGGCGGCTTAATGCGACGTGCCTGCTCGAGGGGAGCGTTCGGAAGTCCGGGGACAAACTTAGAATCACAGCGCAGCTAATCAACGTGTCGGACGGATACCACCTGTGGTCGGCTCGGTACGACCGGAAGATGGAGGACGTGTTCGCAATACAGGACGAGATAGCCCACAACATCGTGAAGGCATTAGAGGTGACTTTGAGTCCGAGAGAGGAGCACGCCGTACGAAGGGCAGCACCCAGGGACGTCAACGCCTATGACTACTATCTGCGTGGGAGGCAGTTCTTTCATAGATACGGCAAGAAAAACCTCGAGTTTGCGAAGCAGATGTTCAATCGGGCCATCGAATTTGACCCTGAGTATGCGCTGGCTCACGCCGGACTTGCCGATTGCTCCTCGCTTCTTTATATGTACTTCCGCGAGTCGGACGAGGTCTGCAGAGACGCGATAGCGCACTGCAATAGGGCCCTCGAACTGGACCCAACGCTGGCGGAAGCGCACACGTCGTGCGGGCTGGCGTTCTCCTTGCGAAGGGAGTATGATGAGGCGGAGAAGGCGTTCGAAGCCGCGATCCGTCTGGACCCGAACATTTTTGAGGCTTACTATTTGTACGCCCGTGTGTGTTTCACGAGAGGCAAAATAGAGAAGGCGGCGCAACTGTATGAACTGGCAAGCGCCGTTCGCCCGGAGGACTACCAAGCCCTTCTCTTGCTCCGGAACATCTACGACGGCATGGGCCGCAAGGCCGATGCGGAGGACGCCTGTCGGCGGGGGCTCGACGTTGCCGAGAATCAGATCGAATTGAATCCGGATGACGCCCGGGCGCTCTGCCTCGGGCAGGGCGCGTGGATTTACTTGGGATTCTTGGAGAAGGGTCTGGAGTGGGGCGAGCGTGCGGTGGCAATAGACCCCATGGACTCCGCAGTTCTGTATAACGTCGCGTGCGGTTATGTCCGCGCCGGAGAACTGGACATGGCCGTGGACGTCTTGGAGAAGACATTGGCGCTTGGGTATCCGCCTCTCGAGTGGATGGAGCAGGACAGCGACATAAGCCCGTTGTGGGAGCATCCACGGTTCAAGGCGGTTGTGGAGGAGTTCAGGAAACGAGAACCGGTTAGCCCTGCGTCGCAAGGGTCGACCAGGGCCTGACCTGCGGCCCCGCCACCGCCTCCTCCGGTTGCCGGAGGTGGGCGTTTCTCGTCGGTCGGTCCTTTGGCAACCGACCCCTTAGTCAGCTCGAACGTGGGGCACGTCGCTTTCAATCTGTTTGACGGCGGCGGGCAACCCTTGGCGATATGTCGGATAGGTTAGAGTCCAGCCGAGAGACTCCTTTGCCCTTGCGTTGGTTACGCGGCAGTTCATGGTAACCGTTTCATGAATGATCCGCCCCGCCGCAAGCCTCACTATGAATGCGGGAACCGATTTCGGCCTGCGAACGTTCATGCAGTCCGCCATTTGGTTGGCGAACTCCCTCTCGGTGCATGCGGCGTCGTCGGCGAGAATAAACGTTTCGCCGAGCGGCATCTTGGCCAGCGTCTGCACATAGGCTTGCGCGCAATCGTCAACGTGTATCCTCGGAAAGTAGTTGTCGCCCGAACCGATTATCCGGTACCTTCCCTTTTTCATCCAGTCATACATCAGCCTCTTGAAGAGACCGCCGTTGCCGTATATCTGGCCGGGAAGCATGCGGATTATGGGCGGCGAGCCTCGCTCGATCACTTTCGATAACAGCGGCAGGACGTTCTCCGCCATTCGTGCGAACCCGAACGGCTCGAACGGCCAGGTCTCGTCGGCCACTTCGTCTCCATCGGTTTTTAACGCGGTGCCCTGAGTCATGATCAGCGGGCAGCCGCACTTCTCGGCAGCGGATACGGCGGAGGTGAAGTAAGTAGTCGCCCGGTCTCGTATTGCTCGGAAGCGTTTTGTCGATATCCTCCCGATCTTTATGTCCGGCATCGCTATGGCTACGACCGCGTCCTGCGGGGTCAGCGATGACAGCCACCTCTCCGGCTGCAATAGGTCCCCAACTATCACCTTGACGCCGAGGTCTTCAAGACCGGAGGCCTTCTCTTTGTGGCGGGTGAGCGTTGTAACGTCATGGCCGTCTGCGAGCAGTTTGGGCAGCAGATGCGTTCCAAGAAACCCGGTTCCGCCTATTACAAAGACTTTCATAGTGCCCCTTGTCGCCGGATCCATTATCTTACTCGCTCGTGGTCGCGGCAAAGCGTGACGTTCTCGCTCCGGCCTGTCTTGCGCGTTGGTGGTCTGGTGTGTAGCTGGGCGCCGGGCAGGCTGCGGGAGGACCATTCTCCGCCGCTGCGGTGCAGAATGGCGTAATCTGTAATGGACAACGGGGATCTCTGATGAAGCACGTCTTAAGTGGCAGCGTTCTGAGCCTGGCGTTCCTCTTAGCCGGATGCGGTTCTGGGGCCGATACGGGCGAAGGAACCGCCGTGCAGGATAGCACGGCGCGTGCCGCAGGCCTGATCGAAGAGCTTCGGACCGCGACCGGAAGAGAGGAGTACATCTGGGCGTGGGACCGGATCATCGCGGAGGGCGAAGACGCCGTGGACCCGCTCATCAAGACCCTCAGCGATGCGGACGCCGACATGCGTGGGTTCGCGGCCGAGGCGTTGGGCGTGTTAGGGTCTTTCCGGGCGACGCCCGCGCTTATCGAAGCGCTGAAGGACCCTGACTTGAACGTGAGGACCCTGGCCGCCACAGCCTTTCAGTTTATGCCCGACCCGAGGGCGATTGAGGCCCTGATTCCGTTGCTTCAGGAGGTCGAAACGAGTTACGTCGCTGAGGCGGCGCTGAGCGCGATGGGACCGCCTGCCGTGGACGCCCTGATCGCTTTGCTCGAAGACCCGGAGCCAAGGGTGCGGAGGCAAGTCGCGTGGACTCTCGGCAGCATCGGCGACGAGCGCGCGCTGTCACCGCTGCTCGAAGCCGTAAACGACCCCGATTGGCGCGTGCAGAACGCGGCGGCGTCCGCGATCGCCGATATCCGGCCTGGACACGAGGCGGCGAAGAAGCAGGTCCCGGCAATCATCGAGGCGTTGGAGCGCGACAACTGGTTCGAGCGGATGGTCGCCGCTCACGAGTTGGGCGGCATAAGAGACATCCGCGCGGTCGAACCACTCATTGCTGCGCTGGATGACCCGGACCCGGCCGTACGGCAAGCCGCCGCAGGTGCACTGGGCAGTATTGGCGGCGACGATGTGTTCGACGCCCTGATCGAGGCATTGGACGACCCGGAGCCGGTTGCCCTGTTCGGCGTCTTGAACGGGCTGGGGGAACTCGGAGACCGGCGGGCGTTGGGGCCGCTTAGGGAGATGCTGAGTCATCTGAGCGAAGACGTGCAGAGGTTCGCGGCGATGGCCATCGAAAGGATTGAGCGGGATTAGGGAGCGCCGGCATCGGCCGCACCGCTTGCGCCGGGGCGTATTCGCGCCCCGAAAACAACACACGGTCGCTCGGGGAAAGGCTCTCTTCTGTAGGTTCGTCAGGTTCGCCGTTCGGAGGCTTATCCTCCGGGGCTTACTTCGCGCACGTGCGGAAGCCCGCGGATACGTCGTTCCGGTCCGGCGGGAAAAAGTTGCGATACTTGTTGCACGCAAGACGGGAGCGAGTTGCCCAGCCCCCCCCCTTTAGAACCTTCCGATCACCGAACCAGGGAGCAGAATACTCCTTGTAAGGAAAATCTACGATGTATCCGGGGAACGGATAGAACGGAGATGCGGTCCACTCCCACACGTTGCCGATCATCTGGCGGCATCCGAAGGCGCTGTCTCCATCCGAGAAGGCCCCCACATCGGCGCATCCCATGAAACGGGAGTCCAAGTTGCAGCGATCCGGCGACGGCGGGTCATCTCCCCAGGGATACCTTCGCTTGCGCTGCGTGATTCCGCCTCTGCCGGCGGCGGGCTCCGCGCCGGCCGCCATCTCCCATTCCGCTTCGGTTGGAAGCCGCCTGCCGGCCCAATTGCAATAGGCTTCGGCTTCGTACCAGGTCACGTGGGTGACCGGCGCGTGCTCTTGAAGGGGGACCAGTTTATCGAAGTCTCTTCGCAGCCAACCGTTATCGCCGCGTTTCCAATAGATGGGACATTGCACGCCGGCCTTGGCTCGCCAGACCCAGCCCTGATAACTCCATAATTCACGTTTCGAGTATCCGCCGTCTTCCATGAACTCGGCGAACTCGGCGTTTGTCACCGGAGCGCGAGCGATTTTAAAGGCGGCGACTTCGACGGGGTGCGCCCACTTCTCATTGTCAAACACAAACGGGTCATCCGGTGTTGCTCCAAGTTGAAACGTTCCGCCGGGTATTTCCACGTCCCCCGGCAGAGGGCCCCGGCCGAAGCGCTCTGTCATTTCGTCGGCGTTGGCGACGGCAAGTTGCGGCCGAGGATACTCCAACGTTTGCCTCATGAAAATAAACGCCTCGCCATGCATGTCCTCGTGCAGCACGCAGAGTAGATACAAGTATGTTTCCGCCGCGCTGGGTTCATGCGAATGCAGACGCTCAACAACCAACTGTTTTGTGCGACTCATGTACTCCAGCGTTTTCTCCCTCGAAGGAAGAGGCAACGACCAGCGGTCATCGTGATCTACCTTGAAAGAATCGTATAGATTGTCCGCTCCTTCCATGAGCGGTTCCACGCGGTCAAGAATCCGCAGAAGCAATGCCTCGTAGAAGAACGCCGTGTGTCCAAGTTCCCAAAGGAACGGGTTTACGACTTCAAGAGGGCGGACGTTCAATTGCTCATCGTCCAGGTCGTCCACCAACTGCAATGTGCGACTACGAGCGTCATTCACCATCCGGACCAATTCGGAGGCTGAAAGTTTGAACCGCTTATCCCTCAGTTCTGCGATTTCATCGCAGGCTTTGCCCGTTCTAATTGCCATCTTGACCACCTTTCACTGGACTACAAGGTGCCCTCCGCCGAGGTGCCGCGACCGCGATGCGACACGTTCGCGACCGGGGCGCCCGAAGCGGCGCCTTGCCGCCCGGTCGCAGGTTACCCCTGCGGAGTGACGAGCGCAAGGCCATGTCGCGCCGGTATCGGCCGGCCCACTTGCGCTGAAGCGCATCCGCATTGCAAACTCGGGATGACGTGGCACGGGAAAGGGATCTCTTCTATAAGTTCGTTAGGTTCAAGGTCCGGTGGCTGTTCTTCGGGCCGCTGGGCGGGCTGAGCGTCGTGCACCGGGGCCGGGTGCCGGAATCCGGGCCGGTCATCCTTGCGCCTAACCACGTAAGTTTCCTGGACCCGCCGGCGGTCGCGTGTTCTTCCAGGCGGCATCTGCGCTTCATGGCGCAGCATGATCTGTTCAAGTCGCCGATCTTCGGGTGGCTGATCCGCCGTCTGGGGTCGTTCCCGGTGCGGCGGGGAAAGGCGGACACGACAGCGATTCGCACCGCGCTGCGCGTTCTGCAGAACGGCGAGGCGCTGCTGGTCTTTCCGGAGGGCGGACGCGGCGACGGGCGGACTCTGCAGTCGGCGAACAAGGGTGTGACGCTGCTGGCCTTAATGAGCGGCGCTGCCGTGGTTCCGGTGGGGATCTGCAACACGGACCGCATGATGCCCAAGGGGGCGAAGTTTCCGCGCCGAAGCCGCGTCACGGTCGTTTTCGGCGAGCCGTTCACATACGCGGAGGTCGAGAGCCGACTCGGACGGAAGGAGGCGAAGCGCAAGTTTGGAGAGATTCTGATGGGGAAGATTGCTGCGCTGATGCATGAGGGGGGGTGGAAAGAGCGATAGACGATAGACGGCAGACGACAGACGACAGACGACAGACGACAGGCGACAGGCGACAGACGACAGACGACAGACGACAGGCGACAGGCGACAGACTACAGGCGATAGACGATTGACCGGAGGAAGGGAAAATGGCATTCTCGGCACGGACCCGCGAACCCCTGCCGACGCGTGAATCAGAACTTCCGCCTAAACTGAACGCCGATAAGCGGACCGCGCTCCCTAACGAGAACTCGGAGTGCGATGCCATTAACCGGCTCGAACTCGAGGCCTGCGATGAGTTCACGCGAATCGTGCTCGCCGATAAATGTTACGCCCTGAAACATGGGCAACTCCAGAGCCACAAAAGCGCCCCGAAAGCGGCCTGTTCCATAACCGATTGTGATGTTCGCGCTCTCGGTCGTCGCCCAGTTTGAGAAGATGCCGGTCTGCCACGTAATGGCGGTGAACAGCGAGAACCCCGCTCCGGTCTCGCCGAGAAGGTCCAGAACGCCGACGCTCACTCCGGGCAGGACGTCGGGAAACGGTTGGGTGATGCTGTACTGCACGTTCAGGGACGCGGCGGCTCCGGAGCCGGGGAGGTCCTCCCATACGCCCTGGACCTCCAGGAAGGGCATGACCGCCGCCTGCACATAAACGAGCGTCTGGGCCGGCGTGCGGGTCTCGCGCAGGAACTCCACGCGAATCTCGCCCGGCTGGAGAGTGTAGCCGGTCGGCAGAAAGACCACGCGGTCCGCGTGGGCCGTAGTGACGGTAGCGACGAGGAGGCAGGCGGCCAGAACGCGGGGGTTCACGACGCTAAGGATAGCCGATGATGTGATATACTCGAGTGGAATCTGATTGGCGCGGATAAGGAGGGATAGGCCATGAAGTTCGTTTGGTGTTTACTCTCGGTAGCGGTGGTCGGTTCTGCGGCCGCCCAGCTCCAGGACGCCCCGTGGCCGATGGAGAAGCAGGACAGGTGGGGAACCGGCCGCGCGCTCACGGGCCCTGACCCATCAACATACACGACGCCCTGGCTTTACAGAAACCTAAGTGTCGGCTGGGTGGTCGCTCACGGGCCCGCTCTCGGTCGAAATGGAATCGGCTTCTACGGTTCCTGGAACAATGAGCTTCTCAATAAGTTTGACTTCAATACCGGCGCGATGCTCGGCTCGTTCGATGCGCTCAACTGGACGCAGGCGACGCCGGCGATCGGCGCGGACGGAACCGTATACATGACTACGGTGGCGCCCTTCAACCAAAGCCCGACTGCCAGGTTGTTTGCCGTTGACCCTTCGACGATGGATTGGATCTGGCACTTTCCCACATTCACACGCAAGCAGAACGATTGGGACGCTGCCTCCGCTACTATCGGGCCGGATGGCGATATCGTTGTTCCGTCGTCAATAGGCAAGGCGTGGAGGTTGGATGGCGAAACGGGCTCGGTCGTGTGGGAGAAAACAGGTCTGGGCTCGGCGTACTTCACCATTGTGTTTAGCCGCGACGACACGAAGGTATTCGTATCAAACGGCACGAGGATGACTGCGCTTTTGTATGTTGACGGCACCGAGGCGTGGAGTCTCGATTTCGGCAGCAAGGCCGGAGCGCCCGCCGTGGCACCGAACGGCACCCTTGTATTTGGCACGGACTCCGGAACGATTTACGGGTTGCATCCGGACACCGGCGCTGTATTGTGGACGTTTGCCGCGCTCTCGAACGTGCGCGCTGCGCCTTCTTTTGCGGGTGATATAGCCTATGTGGGAAGTTATGACCATAGGTTGTATGCGATTGACGTCACGGACGGCAGCCGTCAGTGGTCGTTCACGACAATCCATGAACTGCGGAACTCTCCGACGGTCGGGCACGACGGTCGGATCTACCTCGGAACTCGAACAGGCCACTTGTATTGTGTTGGCCCCGATGGCACTGAAATCTGGCACGTGAACGCTGGGAGCGAGACTCGTGGACAGATCACGGTGGGCCCAGACGCAACTCTGTATGTCGGCGGTCCGGCGCCCGGTGGCCTTGCGATCATTCGGCAGCAGGAAGCCGTGGGCCCTGCAGAGAGCTTCTCGATTCTGCGCGGATTGCGCCTGTCGGGCGGCCTGGCGGAACTGTTGGACAGCGACGACTCGCGTCTGGTTGTGCAGACGGCGGTGTTCGCTCCGAGCATTGAACCGCCCGTGCAGATAGAGGTTGTAAGCACCTCGCCGGCGGATACATTGACAGAGCTGCGTTTCCGGTTTGAAGGGATGGCGAGCAGGAATCTCATCGAGCGCCGAATCTCGCTGTACAACTACGTCACACAAAGTTACGAGGAGTTGCACGTTGCCTTCGCGGCGACGTCGGACGAGGTTGTCGAAATAGCAGTCACAACCAATGCGTCACGCTTCGTTGAGCCGGGAACCTATCAGATGAAGGCGCTGATGACGTGGAAGGCCGCGGCGGTTAGCTTCTTCACCGGCTGGAACGTCGGCATTGACCAGACGATTTGGCACGTCGTTCCGGCCTGGATACCGTAGGGGCCGCGAAGCGCGCAACTAAAACGCCGGACACGCGAATCCCGCGTACGGTCATTTGCTTTGTACGGACCTGTCCATGAGCGCAAGAGCGGGTTGGCTGTAACCGGGACTTCACTAAAATTGCAGGTGAGCAATCCCACACTAACATGGGGGAACATTTCGCCCATGCCGGCTCCCTGGCGGACGTCTGTTCGATTCAGGGCAGTCGAATGAGGAGCACCAGGCGGCGCATGTTCAATCGGGTGCCGATCTTGCCTCGGTACATCGGGTTCCGGGCGTCAATGTTGTCCCCGCTCTCGTCCACGGCGTCTCTTATGATCGCAGGGTCCAGCGCGCCGGGCGTTGATAGGAGCGCCGTCGCTATGGCCCCCGTCACCATCGGCGCAGCGAAGGAAGTGCCGGACCAGACCCCGAACGTGCCGTCCCACCAATAACTCTTGATGCCGGTCGCGCCGCTTGGCCCGGGGGGTGCACATCGGCTCCCCGGGCCAAGACTGTATTGCGGCGGGCTGTGCGCATGAAGTCCGCGCTGGAACTCTTAGGGCGAAATCCTCCAGATTGTCTGGTCAGTTCCGACGTTCCAGCCTGTGAAGAAGCTGAATGCCGCGGCCTTCCATGTCATCAGCGACTTTACTTGTCCTGTGCCCGGCTCGACGAACCGGGAAGCGTTAGAGGTAACGACGATCTCCACAACCTCGTCCGAAGTCGCCGCAAATGCGACGTGCAACTCCTCGTAGCTTTGTGTTACGTAGTTGTACAGCGAGATTCGCCGCTCGATCAGATTCCTGCTCGCCATCCCTTCGAACCGGAACCTCAGCTCGCCCGGGGTCTCTGTCGGCGACGTGCCCACGACCTCTATCTGCACGGGCGGTTCAATGCTCGGAGCGAACACCGCCGTGCGCACAACCAGGCGCGAGTCGTCGCTGTCGAACAAGTCCGGCAGCCCGCCGGAGATCAGCAGACCGCGGATGATCGTGAAGCTGCTGGGGAGTGAAGGGGGGGGGGACACGATCGAGAGGTCGCTGTTGCTGATGTCGTAATAGTCCAGCCCTGAATTATCCATCCGGACTCGAACCCTCACTTGATCCGAGACGGCGTTGGGCACGGTCCAGTCGTACGTGTGAATAGATCCAGCAGAGCCGCTCCCCGGCGGCAGGTCCATAGCGATCTCAATCCATGGGCCTCCGGCGCCGGTTGTGGAATACCAGAGGTCCCAGTTCAATAGATTATGCGCGATGTTAATCTGCCAGCGGACCGTGAACGTGGAGCCCACTTCCAGCACTTCGCCCCCGTTCGGGGCCAGCAGAGTTACGTGCGCCCAGGCGGGGAACACCGTTGCCCACATCCCGACAAGAAGCGCAATGGGTTTCACGACTCCTATACCAAGGGTTCCGTTCATTTGCATCTCACCTCTCTGAGTCTCGATTCAAGAGCGCCCGGTCCCGGGCACATTCCTTAGCCAGTATACATATTTTTGCGCGGCCCGGGCCAGAATCGGCCCCAGGTGTCGCCCGTCGAGCGAGGTCCGAACGGGGGACGGGGCTTCCGCTCGGTCCCAGGCCGGATCTCAGGCCGCGTGCCCGCCGGAAGCGCGCGGTTGACGGCCCTGGCGCAACCCTGTACGTATGTGGCTTGAACAGGTCGCTCGAAGAGGGAGTTGCGCGGTTGGAGAGGGCGGGCCGGCGGCAGGCAGGAGCACTCCCGAAGAGCGCCGCCATACGCCCTCACAGACAGACGCGATATGCGAGCCTATGAACCGACCCTCGGATGTCTTAGCGACCCGGATGAGTATGCGCGCTTCGGCGCGGTCCGAAGCATCGCGGTGTCGGGCGGTCGCCTCGCAGTGCCGCACCTTTCCCCGGCTTCCGCGCGCTTGGCTAACAGAGCCCCGGCGGCCCGCTGGGTAGAGTGAGGGCCCTCAGGTCTCACCATGCGCCGCCGTTTCTCAGCATTAAGAACCCAGCAGGCCATTATTTTTTTGACCGTCTTTGGGGACATGCTGGGGTTCGGGCTAATCATCCCCGACGTTCAGGTGAGGCTGAAAGATTATGGGGCCGAGGGGCTTCTTCTCGGCGTCGTGTTGGCGGCATTCAGCCTCGCCCAGTTCGTGGGGGCGCCGATAGCAGGCCGGCTGTCGGACCGTGTGGGCCGCAAGCCGGTCCTTGTCGCCGGGGCTCTGCTGTACTCGGCTTCGTACTTGATCTACGCGTTTGCGCCGAGCGTCTCGATGATCCTGGTATCGAGGGTCGTAGGCGGCCTGGGGGCATCGAAACTGTCCGCCGCGTTTGCCTACGTCGCAGATACTTCTGCACCGTCGGAGCGGGCGAAGGCGATAGGGTTGCTCGGCGTCGCGCTGGGCATGGGTTTCATTTTCGGTCCGCCGATCGGCGGGCTGCTGGCAGACGCGGGCGGCAACCTGCTTCTGGGGCTCGTCAGCATGGCGGTGAGCGGACTGAACGCCCTGTTGATCCTTACTCTACTTGCCGAGCCGAGCCGGGAAGCGAAGGCCGACTCTCAGGCCTCAGTATTCGGATATAGGCAGCTTGTCGCGGCGCTGACGATATCGGGCCTCGGCGTGCTGCTGTTGATGTTCTTCGCCTACAGTTTTGGTTTCTCAAACCTCCAGGCCACGTTCATCCTCCTGGGAAAAGAGCATTTCGGAATGAGCAAGTCGGGCACCGGCTTTGTGCTCGGCTATGTGGGTGTCTTGACGGCGTTCGTGCAAGGCCTTCTGGTGGGGCCGCTCTCGCGGCGATTCGGTGAACGCGCGCTTGCGCGGTACGGAATGATGCTCGTTGCGCCCAGCCTTGCACTGCTTCCGTTCGCAACGAACACCGCTGCGGTCTACCTGATTCTTGCGCCGATGTCGATCGGCGCCGGGCTCGCGGTCCCCGCTGTGTTGGCGCTCATCAGCCGTTCGGCGCCGGGACATGTCCAGGGCGGCCTGTTCGGCATTACGCAAGGGCTGGGCGCGCTGGCGCGCGTTTTCGGGCCGCTCGTGGGACAGACGGCATACGCGTTCAATTTCAAACTTCCTTACCTGATTGCGGGGGGGGTAGTGCTGGTGCCGTTGGCTCTTGCCTGGTTCGCAATCTCTAACCCGAAGGCTGAGCAAGAGTCCGCGGCGCCGGGACCTCCTGCATCGAACTGAAGTCGCGCACTCTCACGCCTTCGCTTGTGCGCCAGTCCGGAGCCAGGCGCGGGCCCACCTGCGTGCCCCACACGTCTCTTGCCAGGTCTTCATAGACGGCCAGGCAGAGCCTCTGCTTGGCGCGTGTCATCGCGACGTAGAGCAAGCGGTGCTCCTCATACGTCCTCTGCTCCTGTTCCCGTTGCGCCAGAATGGTCCACGCCATCGGCTGGTATTCCTGTGTGCGGAGCACCGGCATGGCACGTCCGGTATCCACCAGCAAGTGGTCGCGCATAGAGCCGGACCGCGAGTGGGCGAGAACTACAACGACGTTCCACTCGAGCCCTTTCGCCTTGTGCACGGTGGAGATGCGCACCGCATCCGCCTCCTCGGAAAAGGTTTCCGCGTCGCTCCACCCCGTTCTCAGTCGCTGCTGGGCGGAGATCCAGTCGGCGAAAGCGCGCGGGCTCATCTCGCGCCGCTCCGACGCGACCTCCAGCAGTCGGCGCGCGTTTGCCAGCAGTTGCCGCCGGGCGGGGAGCATAGCGAAGCGCGCGTCGAGGGAAGTGGCGGCCGAAACTTCCGTGAGCGCCTGCCATGCGCTCATGCGGTCGGCTGAGCGGCTGAGCGGCTCGAACCACTCTAAGAACTCCGAAATGGTTTGCGCGTCATCGGGATGAATGCGGCCAACAGCCGACTTGCGACCGGCGACTGCCGACTGGCCCGGATCGTCAATCGTCAGTCGTCTATCGGTTTTCAACGTGCGCAAGAGATGCCAGACGGACTGCCGTTCCTTGTTTGCGTCCAGGCCTAAGCGAATGACGCCGTCCAGACTCAGGCCGACGAGCGGAGACCTGAGAAACGACAAAAGCGCCAGATCGTCGGAAGGCTCGCACATCGCCCTTAGCGCGGACGCCAGGTCATAGATCTCCGCGCGGAGAAAGTAGTTCCTGCCGACTTCCGCGGGCGAGAACGGTATGTCCTGAAGTTGAAAGCCTTGGGCGATGTCGTCAAGATAGCGTCCGTCGCGAACGAGAACTGTGATGTCGCCGGGCGGGACCCCCTCGTCGATCAGCGCCTTGATTCCGAGCCCAAGCCGGCCGGCGCCGTATGCAGGGAGTTTCCAGACCTCCACCGGGTCTCCGGCGGCGCCCGCGCCGGAAGCGAAAGGGTCGTCTCCGGGTGTCTCCCCGTGACTGCTCGGCGGCGACTGCATGCGGACGAACTCATTCGCCCACAGCGCGCCGAACACGGTTTCGACGGCCTGGAGAATCCGCCCGGTGGATCGCCAGTTCGTTTTCAGGTCGTGGCACTCGGTCTGCTCGATCTGCCGGATGAACAGTTCGCGCTCAGCGCCTCGGAAGCGGTAGATGGACTGCTGTGTGTCTCCCACGAACAGCCTGTGTTCGGCGGGTGTGGCGCGCAGTAGGCGGTATTGCATCGGGTTCAGGTCCTGCGCCTCGTCCACCAACAGGTAGCGGTACTTGCCGCTGATCGTTTCGGGCCGGTCTTCGAGCAGGCGGCACGCTCGAGCCTCCAGTTCTGTGAAGTCCAGGGCTCGGAGCCGGTCGAACTCGTTCAGCAGGCTTCGCCAGGCGCGCAAGGCGAGTTCCGCGAGGCCGGAGGTCAGGGTCGCCGCCTCGCGCTCCTTCTCCGAATCTTCGGGGCGGTTTAGCCAGCCCGGCGCCCTCCTGCGGGCTTCGCGGATCACCCGCTTCAAGGTCTGAGTGTCCCGGCGCCACCCGTCCGGGGGGGGGCCGCCCAGCGCGCGCTCCGCCTCTTCCTGAAGGGTCTTGTCCCACGCGTCAAGGACCCGGTCTTCGGATTCGGCAAGCGACGCCAGGTCATCGGGCGTGGCGCCGGCTGTGCGCAGTTTCTTGACGGTGGTTTCAATTAGGTGGAGAAGGCGCGCCGCGGCCTCGTCGTTGGGCGCGGCCCATGTGCGCTGCCCTCCATAGGCGCGAACAAGGACCAGAGCAGCGTCGCCCAGACCCGGCACGTCGGACACCGCCCGGCGCGCGCACTCCCGTTGTAGTTCAGCGGCCTGCGATTCGGACAACACATCGAACCGAGGGTCCACGCCGGCGTCGAACGGGTACTCGCGCAGTAAGCGTTCGCAATACCCGTGGGCGGTGGAGATGGGGCCGACCTGCGCCAGCCGGGCCTCTTCGAAACGGTGTTTGCCGCGCAACTCTTTCACGATTCTGCGTTTCATGTCGGCGGCCGCTTTTCGTGTGAAGGTTATGGCGAGGATCTCTTCCGGGCCGGCGCCTTCTTCGATAACGTGGCGCAGGTAGCGTTGAACGAGCACGCCTGTCTTGCCCGCCCCCGCTCCCGCGCGGATGGTCAACTCCGGGGCGCTGGCGAGTATGGCCTCGGTCTGCTCAGCAATCGGTCTCAAGGCTCGTTCTCCGAGTCGTCGCCGAGCGCGCCCAGCTGTGAGAACTGCGCCCGTCGGCATAGGCTGCCGAACCCGCAGAGGCGGCAGTGGTCCCCCGGCTTGGGCCGCACGCGGCCGCTCGATGCGATGTCCAGCAGGCCGTTCAGGTGTTCGCGAGCGGTTTGGAGAACGGGCATGCTGCTCTCTGCCTTCCTGTCCACGTAAAGGCCGTCGTGCCTGCGCTCGGGCAGGCGGGAGGACCGGTTAGTTTTTCTTCGGGCGAGGGCGCGGCGCAGACCGTTCTGCAGGCTGTCGGCGACTGCCACACGCTCCTCTTTAGGGTTCGGCAGTAGGGCGAGCAGCAGGCCGTTTTCGAATGTGAACTCTTCGGAACGGTAATGGTCCTTTGTTGCATAAGCGAGACGCAGAGGAACCAGATCGTCGCCGCGCCGATAGACCAGGTCCACGGTTTCGTCCAGAAGCACCTCGCCGCCGCCGTACGGAACGCTGTTTCGCATGCCGACCTCGTGAAGACGCTTGTTCTGCGCCACGGGAACCAATTCCCATGCCTCGCGGGCGGCCATCTCCCGCCTGGCGAACGCTTGCAGGAGGCGTGGGGCGGCGACGGCCATCAGGTCCAGTTCCTCCTTCGGGGCCTCTCCGCGCATGGCCGCAAGTTCCTCGTTCAGCGATTTCATGAGCCGCTCGCGCAGTTCATCCACGGTCTTCGGCGTGACGAGGTCGGTCCGGCGGACGACGGCGGTCAGGCGGTCCCACGCCCACCTCGGCCTGGCGGGGCGCAGTTCTATCTTGGCCTGAGCGAGATACTGGAATGGGCATCTGTTGAGCGATGCCAAGTGATGCAGTCTCAGCGGTCTGGGCAGTTCGGCGACCTCGGCCCGAAGCGCGTCGTCTTGGATGTCGTCGCTTCGCGCGTTGTCGGCGGCGCGGCGGAACCTTTCCCGCTGTTCTTTCGCCTCGCCGTCCAGAAAGCCCGCCCACTCTTCCGCCTCATTGCCCTGCGCCGCCTCCTTCCACCACTCCATCGCCGGAAGCAGGTCGGCGAGGGGCAGGCCGGGGACCGGGCGGGGGAAGCGCTGTTCCAGCGGTCTGACGATGGTTTCGGTGTCGGGAGCGGCGTCCTCGATTTCGGCCAGGAAAGCGGCGGGCACTTCCGGGTGTCCACTGATCTGGCGGGGCCGGCTTAGCAGCAGGTCCGGGGCGGAGCAGACCAGCCTATAGAACTCGCGCCTATCCTCCTCTGCCTGCTCATAGCTCGTGGGCAGGTCCCACGCCGGGTTCTGTTCGCGGAGGCGCTGCCGGTCGCGGTCCAGAAGGATGGGGTCTTCGGCCCTGCGGCGAGGGAAGCGGCCCTCCACGAGGCCGAGCCCAATGACGAACTCGGCGGGACCGATCTCCTTAGGCGAGGACGCGACTCGCAGCCCGCCCCGGTCCCTGGCCCAATATGCCGTGTCGCGCCAGGTCCGCTCCACATGGTCCACAAAGGCCTCAAACCGGAAGCGCTGCGAACTGTCCGACGCCAGGAGGCTGACCCGAAGGCTGCGAACCATAGCGTCTTGGGCGGACCCATCCCGTTCGGCGGTCGGAGAGCCGAGGGACAAACTGTCGTCCAGCCAGGGCATCTGCGACATGAGGCGATCCAGTGCCCTGAGCCAGTCTGCAAGCGTTCCGTCGGACTCGAGCGCCGTCGTTCTCCAGTCCGCCATCCGCCCGAACCAGATCGGGACGGGGGTGTCTCGATCTCGTCCGGCCTCGGCCAATTCGGACCATGGGTCGTCCGCTCCGGCACAGCGGCGAACGGCGGCGGCTGCCTCGCGCCGCCGCTCGGGGGGGATTTCTGAGTAACCGCCCATGACGAGCCCCGCCGCCTGTGCTACCGAGCCGGACGAGCACGCGCGTAGGGCGGCCAGGCAGTGACGGGCGAACGGGTTGGTGAGCAGGCGCTCCTGTCGGGCCATGTGGAGCGATAGGCCGAGCCGCTTCGCGGCCGCCGAGATAAGGGGGGCGTAGTCTTCCAGACTTCGACAGTAGAGGCAGACTTCAGCGGGTTTGCCGCCGGAATCAAGGAACTCAGCAGCGTATCGCAGCGCCCACTCCGTCTCGCACACGGCGTCCGCCGCCTCCAAGACACGGACCCGGCCTGGGCCGGGGTCGAGCGGCGTCTCGCCGAACAGTGAGGCTGCCATAGGCGGCGTCTGGCCCAGCATTTCGACCTTCGCTGATGGGAAGGCGCTCTGCACGCGAGCGCATAAGGGGAACAGCGTGTCGTTAGCCGGGTGCCTTTCCACGAGCAGGGACAGATGGGCGCCCGAGCCGAGGGTCCAGCGAAGAAACTCTATCCAGAGCGGGGGCAGGTCCGTCTCTCCGGCCCAGAAGACCCGCCTGAGTTCTCGCGGGCGGACGGGCGACGTCTCTGTCAGCCGTTCGATCCGGTGCGAAAGGGTGGTTAGGCGATGCGTCTCCAGGAGCGAATCGAAGCGCCGCATGAGGTCTGCGGTCTCTTTCTGTCTTGCGGGAAGTGTCTCGAGGGCGTGCGCGGGCACCCTATGCCGCCGCAGTTCCTGGAAAGTCAGCACGAGCGCTTCGTGAAAGCCCGGCAGGTGTTTCACGGCGGCCAGCGGGCTGTCGTCGGGCAGGGTCTGCGCGGCTGCGCCGGCAATCGCCTTCTGGTGCTCCAGGCCGGCCACCGGCAGCATGGGCAGGTTCGCCTGTGCGGCAAAGACGCGTATGAGTTCGCCGAGCGGTTTGATTTCGATGCGGCCCTCCTCCAGGTTGCGAAGGCCCGCTTCATGGCTCTGCATGTAGTCACGCACCTGGGCGAGGGTGGCGCTGTTGGAGGACGTGAAGACGGCGCCGGGCGAGGATGCGAACCGCTCGGCGAACCGCCGGAGTGAGTCAAACCCCGGCAGTCCCGCGACCAGCGTCAACCGCCCGGCCATGACGTGCAGTGTATCCGTTGGGAAGGGGGTTCTTGGCGAATCAGGGCGCGCCATGCTCTTCGCGCTGGTGTTCTCGCTCGCGAAGGTAAGGCTCCATGTGGACGTTGATGCTCACGTTCATCAGCGCCGCGCGGATGCGGTCTTCGACGTCTTCGGCAGTCTCGTGAGCCTCGACAAGGCTCATGTTGTCCTCCAACAGGATATGGACGTCAATGTGCCGGTGCGAGCCTGATTTGCGCGTGCGCAGCCGATGCCACTCGAGAACGAGCGGGTGGTCCGACAGAATCTTTTCGACGAGCCGCACCTCTGCTTCGGGAAGCCGCGTGTCAACCAGGAGCCGTGAGTTCTCCCAGAGAATCCGCAAACCGGTGAAAAGAATCCACGTAGTGACTATCAGTGCCGCGACGGCATCATAAACCGGGTTGCCGGTGAGTTTCGCTATCAGAAGGCCTGTGATGACTCCGGCGCTTGCGATGAAGTCGGCGCTAAGGTTGGCGGCGTTCGCCCGCAATGCGTCGCTGTCGGTTTTCTCGGCTACGGCGGACAGGCGCCGGCTTACGAACAGTTTTACGACCGCCGCGCCGAGGGCCACCGCGAGGGCGAGGTCGGGCTGGATCGCGACCGGGTTCTTCAACCTTTGCCACGCCTGATAGGCGACGTAGACGCCGAAAACGAGCAGAAGGACAGCCTGCAGCAGGCCGCCGAAGGACTCGAACTTGCCATGTCCGAACGGATGCTCTTTGTCTGCCGGCCGGTCGCTAACCCGCACGCTGAACCAAGCGATGACGCTCGCGGCGAAGTCGGCGGCGCTGTCTACAGCCTCACTGAGGAGCGCGAGGCTGGCAGTGGCGACGGCGACGGCGAACTTGACGGCCGCAAGGATCAGATTGAACAGGATCGAGAAGACGGCCGCCCCTGTTTTCAGTTTTCGGTTATCAGTTTTCAGTTTTCCGCTTGCGCACGCCTTTATCTGCGCACATACACCTTGTAGTGGTACGTGACACTGACTGCTTCGCCTGCCTTCAGAGGCAACTCCCAAACGAGCCGGCTGCGCGGGTTCACCCTTCTAATGCCCTGCACAATCTTCTTCACCTCGGGGTCACCGTCGGCCGATATCAGTTCGCCTGTCAGTGTCCTCGTGATTTTCAGTTTGATGTTATCGCTCTTTCGGTTGAGAACGCGCATCGTGCCCTTTATGGTCACCAGGTCGTAGGAGCCATAGCCGCGTGGCGCCAATTCATTCAGTTTGCGGCCGGTTTCCTCCTCGAAGACCTCCGCCTCGACGCCGAGCGCTTTCGTGATGCGCACGAGCGCCTCTGCTTCCTTGCTCGTGTAGGAGAGCATGTCTTGGCCCAAGATCTCGCCGTTCTTTACCGTGATCGCCGGAGCGGTGGTCCATGGTTGCTCGCTGTTGTTCTCGAACTTCAGGCTGTGCCAAACATCGCCGCGAGTCTCGGGCATTCCCGTGTATCGTTCGCTTGCGGCCATCGGGTCGGCGACGTCCCAAGTGTAGACATGTTCGTAGTTCGACTCGCTCTGAAACAGGAAGAAGTAGCCTCGCTCGCCCTTTTTCAGGCGTACGTCGGGCTGGCGGTAGAAGAAAAGGTCCTCGGCTTCCAGTCCGGGCAGACCGGACGGCCGGAACGGCGCGCCGAAGTCGGCCGAGCGCGCGACGTTCTGTGCGAGAGCCGCGCCGGGCATGCCGCCGAGTCCGGCCTGCCTGCTCACGCTCAGGAGCGCCTGCACGAACTGGTCCACCGATTGTCCGGAAGTCAGCGGCTCCGCGGCAGCGCGATACAGGATGTTCGGGAAGCCGGTGATCAGTCGCACCTCGATGCCGTCCAGGTCGGCGAGGTCGTTGATGATTATCGCCTTTCCCGAGATTGTCAGCGTTTCATCGTCGCTTATGTCCAACGCATAGGAGGGCGACCAGGTTATGCCGCGCTCCAGCGACAGGATGAACAGTTTGGCGTCGGCGGGTCCTTCGGCCCGGACATGAATCGCCGGGCTGCGTTTCTTGCGCTTCAGTTTCCAGATTAGTTCGCCCTGTTCGGTGGTGGCCGAGACACCTGTGATGCTCGACCTCTGGACTGCGCGGATTTGGAGCACGTCGCCTAGGTATGGGACCTTCTCCTTGAGAACAACGATGTTGCCGTCCACGCTCAAGATCGTGCCCCATGGACCCGGTTTTCCTGACAATTGGAGGGATACGTCTCTGCCGACGTTGGCGCGTAGTATCTCGTCAAGCGATTGGGCGTTCGCTTCGGTCTCAGTTTCGCGCTGAACGTAAACGACGTCCTTCAGCGTCACCCCTTCGGATGCGGTCAACCATAGGGTGCCGAGGGAGGCCTGGGGCAGCCCCTGCACGAAGACCTCGTCCCTGCCGCCGAGCGGCGCCTCGCGCAGAACGACGGCGTAGCCGTTCTTGAACAGCGATGCCGAGACCACCTTCGTCTCTACGACGTCCACGGGCGCCGCCATAGGCGCGGAAGCCAGAATCAGGCTGGATACAAGCATGGGTTCACCTCTCTTGGCCGCATTGTACGCCCGGCGGGCTCCCGGAGACGCCCGCCGAACCGGCACGGGCATACGCCGGGGCAGGTGGCGGACTTGAACGGCGCTGAGAATTGCGTCAAACTGATGGTTGCGTTGCGCCACCGCGCGTCGCCAAGAACCGATTTCAGGCGGAGGCCTTCATGAGCGAAAGACCGAAATCCAGAAACGTCGGGCTGTACATTGTGCTCGGCGTCATTGCTGTGATCGTTATCGGCGGCATCGCGCTGGTCATGGCGGCCATGTATTTCGGACGTGGGTTCATGGAGACGATGGGTGAGATAGGGAAGGGCGGGAGCATCGCGGTGGAAGTCGCGTCGGCACTGGAGGATTACCTGCATGAAACGGGTGAGTTTCCGGAGACGCTCGACGATCTAGGTGAACACCTGAGCCCCGCGACTTTGGATGAGGTCACGAGGACCTTCGTTTACGTCAAGCCCGAGGCGGACGCGCCTGACGATACGGTCGTCGCTTACACGGAAGACAAGGTTCTGATTCAGGGCGCCATGATGCGCATAGAGATCCACAAGGATTTTCAAGTGTGGTCCGTAACCAGGCAGCCGGTCCCTCAGTCCGGCTCGCGCGCCGCGCGCGAAGAACAGGAGGAGCCATGACCGCGCGCGAGGTATCGGCCTGATGCGTTGGGTGATTGCAGCCTTGTCGGTCGTTCTGGCCGTTGTGGTAATCGGGGTCATCATAAGCGCGCGAACAAACGCGAACTGTTCGATGACCGCCGACGCGGCCCCGCAAAGGGACACGCCGCAGGCGGCGGAGATGCGCAATGCGCTGGCAGAACTGAATGAACTGAGGATTCAGGGCAGCGAGGCGAAGGAGGCCGGCGGGGAAAAGTGGGACGCGTTTTCGGAAGCGGTGGAGCGGATTCTGGCCCGAATCGAACCGCTCTGCACACCGGCGGCGGTCGAAGACCTGGAGTTCGTCGCCGACCTCAGGCCCGAAGGCTGGGGAGAGATGGGAGGCGGGATTCGCACGCTCGGCACTTGGGCGTCCGGAAAAATCCGCCGCGACCTTAAGGCGGGACGGTATGAAGAGGCGCGCGACGCCCTCTTAGCCGTACTGTGCGCCGGGCGGGCATATGAGCGCGCAGGAGCGCCGCGCGACTTGGAGCAGACGGTATGGATGGAGTCGCTGCTTTCCGGGCCGATGGCATACATGGTGGACCACGCTCCCGACGAGCGCTTCCTGCGAGGTTACATCGCGGGCCTACAGAATGCGGAGCGCATGACGGCGCCGCTTGAACAGTTCGTTCGTTTGGAGCGATATCGGGTTGCGCAGCTGATGGAGGATGACGATTTCATCGGGAAACTCCGGGCGGGGTTCGACATGGATGAGGTTCGGTATGACGCCGAGGACGGCGGCGAGGATTTGGCGAGCGTCTGGTTCTGGTGGCTTAAGAGGTGCGAGGGGATTCACGGCCTGGATGCGATGTATGACCGTCTCGCGGCAAACGCCCGCCGTCCGCTGAACCGGCCGTCGGATCCGCAGATCGAGGAGAGTGAGAATCCGTTGGTACAGCGGCTGGATCGATCCGAGGCCTGGCTTGCGCTGGCAGGCGGTTACGCGCGGCGCAGCACTCGAGTCCGACTTCTTATGTTGGAGGCGGCCGGCCGCGCCTTCGAGATGGGCAACCGGATGTTCACGCCGGACGACCCGGACTCTTCGCATCCCATCAATTCGGAATTCGGGGTGGACCCGTACACCGGCGAGCGCTTCTTGCGGCGGATTGACGGACGGTGGTACTCGCTGGGCGCGGACGACGTGGACCAGGGCGGCGAAGGCAGCGATATGTGGGGGCGGAACGGCGACATTCTGTATAAGAACTACCGGGAGGGGCGGGTTGTCGAGTACGTGCCCTAATCGGTTTTCAGTATTGTTGATTGCTGCCGTGACCGTTCGATCGGTCGCGGCCGATGTCCTGCCGCGTCCCGTGGAAGGGACGCGGCAGGACAAAGGGTTGCTTTAGAGTGCGGCGATTCATCGCCGCACTCTGTGGGCTGGGTTGGCGATTATGGAAAGCGGCACTAAAGTGCCGCTTTCCAAAGCGCATCGGCCACTTGCATTGGGCCGCGGAAGAGAACGCTCTCTACTTCGGGCGTGGGCCGAGTTTGCCGTTCAGACGGACGACGCTATAGAGCATTAGGGCCCCATAAAGCACGATGATCGCACCAACCCATCCATACACGGCATACATGGCGAACTGCGCTGCTCCTTCCGGCATATCGGTATCAGCCTGAAACTGCTCCTGTATCATTCCAACCGACATCGTGATTGATACAAGCGTCATGACCAGTTGCAGGGCCGCGACGATCGCGCATATTATGAAACCCCACCGGATGCTCAGGAAAACACCAATGCCGCCGGCAACGGTCGCAGCCGTAAGCAGTAAGCCCGCGATGTTGAGCGCCATGTTCGAACCTGTAAGGCCGCCCTGTTGTGCCGCGGCCCCGGTCTGCCCTAAAGCCGTCCCTGCGGCCTGGCCGACCAGCGAGCACATCAGGCAGCAGCCGAAGAGCGAGATTACGATGATCCCGATGACCTTGTCGGGCCCGTATCTGTCGGGCATCGGCGGCCGTTCTCGAGGATATGGCGATTGCATTCGGAACCCCTCCGGCGGTCCTCGGCGCGTGTGCGCCCGAGACCGCTCCAGCGGGGATTCGACCCGCGTCCCCTGCTCTCCTTCCGACTCTTCGTCTCAGTCATTGAACAGAACCGAACGCGCACGACACAGAACAATTAGGCGCAGCAGAGCGCGAAGGGGCAGGCCCTTGCGCCGGGACCCGCTTTGCGTTATGCTGTGGCCGTCAGAGGAGGTGAAGAATCATGCAGAAGAGAATGATCGGTTTGAGTGCGAGTGTCGTCATCGGGGTCGTGTGCCTGGCCGGCGCTGGCTGCTCCTTGGGCGAGGCCAAGGCCAAGGCCAATGAACCAGTCGTCAACCGGGAGGGCGTCGAGTTGACCGTTTACGCGCAGGACTTCGCGATGGTGCGCGAGGTGCGCCCTATGGAGTTGTCGGAGGGCACGAACCGGCTGCAACTCCTCCATGTGAGCAAGCAACTGGACCCGCAGTCCGTGCTGCTGCGGTGGCAGGACGGCGCGGCGGGCCTGCCGGAGATCGTCGCGCACTCCTATGATTTGGGAGTCGCGGACAGCGCCGGCCTGTTGAAGCGCTACCTGGGCGAAGAGGTTGAGATCGTTCGCTACGGCCAGAACGGCCGCGAAGCGCAGCGCCAGAAGGGCCGGCTGATGGTCGGCGAAGAGGGCGATGTGGTCGTGCAGATTGACGGCAAGTTCTATGTGGACCCGCCGGGCACGATAGTCGCCCCCGCGAACGGCGACGTCGTGACGATCCCTCAGTTGTCTGTGCAAGTGGAGAGCGGGTCGGAACAGCGGGCGGACCTGGAGGTCGCATACCTGACTCGCGGGCTCTCTTGGAGCGCCGACTACGTGGCGACTCTGTCGCCCGGCGAGGACTCGATTTCGCTCGAGTGCTGGGCGACCGTAACGAACCGTACGGGTGTTGACTATCCGGACGCAAAGGTGACTCTGATTGCCGGTTCGCCGAATCGCGCGGCGCAGTCGGTCATAGTCACTAACCTGAGGGCGAAGACAAGGGACTATGCAAGGGCATATGACGCTTCGATTAACGGGGTGTATGCGGAAGCGCCGGCTACACTCCCTTCCCTCAAGGCGGAACCGGTCGGCGACTTCCACGCCTATCACATCGAAAGCCCAACGACCGTCGTGCAGGAGCAGATGAACCGCCTGGTGATTCTGAAAGCGACCGATGTGCCTGTAATCAAAGATTACAGCACGCGGCTCCCGCGCCTCACCGCATACGACTACGACTACGAATGGGGACGCGGGGACTTCCCCGTGCGCGGCACCGTGCAATTGGCGGTCACCTTCTTCAACAGAGAAGACGACGGCCTCGGGCTGCCGCTCGCGCGGGGCGCGATACGATTCTATGAGCCTGACAGTTCGGGCTCATTGCGCTATGTGGGCGCGGCGTCCATACAGAACACGCCGAAAGACCAGAAGGTCTATCTGACGCTCGCGAACGCGTTCGACCTGTTCACGGAAGCGCGCGTTGTAAAAAAGCAGAAGATAAGCAAGCGCACGATGCGCAAGGAGATCGAGGTCGTTTTGCACAACGAAAAGGCGGAAGCGGTTGACCTGCGCGTGGTGCAGGGCTTCTCGGGGCGATGGAAAATCATAAATGAGTCGCACGAGCACAAAAACCTCGACGCCTCGAATGCGCAGTGGACCGTGAACGTGCCCGCCGGAGGTGAGGTCACGCTGAAATACACGGTGGACTTGACTGGATAGGTCGTTTCTATCGCGCCGGTCCTAACCTCCCTCAACACGCCGCGTTTTGAGGGAGGTTAGAGATGCCTCCCGAACGAGGTTCGGGACGAATTGGGCGCCATGTCAGTCGGCGCCTACCGCCGCCGGCGTCGCTTCCTCATCAGCGCCAGCAGTCCGCCGAAGGCCAGCGCCGTGAGTGTTCCCGGCTCGGGGACGATGATTTCCGTTATCTGCGTTGACCAGACGTCGGTCCCCGAGACCCATTCCTGCGTGGTCCAGAAATGGAGTTGATTGCTCGGATCAACGGTTGTAGCGCTGTAATCGCCCCACCGGTTGACGCCACGCACGAGCACCTCGTAGTCACTCGCTCCGGCCTTCAGAATGGTAGGCGCGCCGAACGTAGTGGTGCCGGCGGTCGTGCCTCCGACAACCGCATAACTGCTGACGTTCTGGGTGTCGCTTGACCCGCTGAAGCCGATCACTACGTGTCCGAAGTCATTGACCGCGATTGAGGGATAGAAGAACCCGAGGCTCGAGTCCTCGATAAAGCCGCTTTGGAGGACACTGTTGTCGGACTCCCGGATCTCGAACCACCGGATCGCCGGCCGGCCGTTGCGGTTCACGCCCTGCGTGCCCCAAATGCTCCCGCCTTGCAAAACCACGTTGCCGCTGAATCGCGCGTCGCCCGTGTCGAGGTTGTCGTGGGGTCCGGGCTGACGGGCGAACGGCGGGTCCCCGAGACCCGCCACGGCAATGAGGCTGCTGTTGACCGGGTAGTTCGGGCTTGCGGCCGTGCCGGTTACATCGGCGCGCAGAAGGCGGCCGGCCCCTGTGTTGAAGGCCGAGAGGATTGGAAGCGGCAACCCGGAGTTGTCCATGTCAACGATCGGCTGAACGCTGAATCCGGTGCTGTTCGGGTTCACGTTCTCAAACAGCGTGCGGTTCGCGACCGTAGGCGTCCCCAACAGTAGGTCGGATTTGGGCAGCACGAGCATCGAAGTAGAAGAGTTCCCGCCTACAAGGCTGAACATGTTCGCCGAAATGTAGAGTCCGTCACTGTCAATACCCATGGTCGGGAAGTCGGCCCACTCCTGGTTGCCCGTGTCGCTGTCAATCTTGAAGGCGTTCCATCCTTGGGTCGGATTCGAAGTTTGAGAGACTGCGACGAGAAAGTTGTTCGCCGCCCTGGCATTGTCAACGGAGGTCGCAAACCAGCGCTGGCTGAATGGATCGTACAGGACCCTCGGGTCGAATGCGAACGCGCCGCTCGGCGTGGCGCCCGCATTGGTCCAGAACGCATTCAGGGTACTGGTCTGAACGCGGGTTCCGTTCGCCTTATTGTAAACGGAATACCGGCCGTTTATCAATTCGACGAAGTGGCTGGGTCCGATGGCGCCCATCGTATCGGGTGGTGCAAACCCGCTGTCAATTCCGAGTGTGCTTCCGGTGAAGTTCTGGCCGATCGTGAAATTGGGCTGCGCGACAGCGCTCGACGCGAAGCAGGCCAGTACGACAATGACAAATAGACTGTTTCCGAGTTTCCCTCTTTCAAACATATCAGTCTCCAAACGGACGGTACGGTCTCCCCACGGCGGCATCGGCGCACCACGACCAGGTCAACTCCGTCGGGTCCCGCGTTCATTCTGCTGCCGCAGGCTCACAGGCGATGACACCATTCATAATACAGCACCATTGGGCCGCTGGGGCCGGCCCCAGCAAAGATTGCGGTGACAAAGTGCCGGTTCGAGCGTATCTGAAGGTCAGACCGAGGTCAAAACCTGCAAGAAATACCGGGTCGAAAGGCGCGGCGATGCCGGCCCGTTTTACGGGACCCGTTCAGCTGAGTTCGGCTGAGGGGTGTGCCTCGCCTACCGTAAACCGTGCCACATGAGCAGGCCCGCGTAAATGGCGATCAGACAGACGAACAGGGAAGCCAGAAGCAGATGACCTATGACGAACTGTGACCCCTCCGGCCAGTCCTCTTTGCTGAAGTAGAAAAGGTCAACCGCGACACGGACGGTCCAGAATATGGCGATGAAAGCAGCGAGGCCAAGAGCCGCAGGATTCCCGCGCAAGAACTCATCATGCAGGGCGAAGGTCAGGACCGAAAACGCAAGTATCGTCAGCACAATAAACAGCCCGTAAGTCCACATTAGTTTCCGGTTGAAGGAACTTAGTTTGGAAAGATCGTCCTTCCACCTCAGCCTTGTAGGAACCTGAAAACTGGCTATCAGAACAAACAGCTGCAAGACAGCCGCGATCCAGAGGGCCTTGTCGAGATAGAATTCCATCGGCCGGCTCGTAAGAGCGGCATGCAGTGAATGGAACAGCGGGACGATGAGTTGATCGTGAAATGGAGGGTGGAACAGAAGCGGCAACGGCAGTATAATGATGGCCAGCGTGAAAAGACGTGAGCTAACCGGCAATCGTGCTTCAACGCTAATCGCCGCGCCCTGGACAAGAAAATAGAGCAGAGGCAGGCCGAATCCGGCCATGGCGGGATAGCTGATCCCCATTTCGTGCAGAACGCCCGAAATAATGAACACGCCGACAAAAGCGGATTGCGCACCCAATCGTCGCGCAAGCGGCCTAAGGAAAAGGCGTTTGTCCATCTCCACGAACGCGATGTTCCAGCGAGCGCTCCAGAATTCCCGGAGCGAACCGCTCTTGTGAGGTTCGTCGAAAAGAGGTCCTACTCGCCATCCTGCCGCTTGGAGGCCGCCCGTAAGCACGTCCGAGAGCCCGAAGTGGACCGTGAGAAGAAGAGCGGCGATGCCCGCCCAACCGATGAGCAGCGGCGGCAGGCGTAGGACTGATAATGCGAGGAAGATTATGAAGGCGAGACCGGCATACGCGATCAGGAGGCCCTTGACGAAGCGGCGACCGGCGTCGTCGGCCGCCGTGCCGCGCGATTCGAAAGGCTCAGGGCTCATGCCGGGCCAGATCGTCATGTAGATGAGCAGTCCCCACCTCGATAAGGCCCTTATGCGAGCCGCGGGATACTGAAGGAGAACCGTTCCCTTTATAAGGTAGAGAAGTCCGAGGCTTGCCGCCGCGAGCCTAAGCCAGGGTCCCCACTCATTGCGTAAGAAGTAAAGAGCACAGATACCCAGAGCGGGCAGAAGCCAGGCGGCCACACGGCGCGAGCGCTCATTCGACAGCAGCAGCGGCAAGAAGAACGAAAGAAGCCAGAGTACGGCCCATATTGCAAGGAATCTCTCCATTGCCGAACTTCTTATTCATCGGCGGCCGGAACCGCCCGGTTCCGCAGCGATTGGGCAAGCGTCCCCATCGCGATTTTTTGTTCGGTCCCCTGTTGCAGGTCTTTCACCGTCGCCTCGTCCGAATCCAGTTCCATGTCCCCGATGACGACCGCAATTGTCGCGCCCGATTTGTCCGCCTGCCGGAACTGGCTTTTAGCGGAGCGAAAGTTCGGGTCGGTTTCGACGGACACGCCGGCGTTGCGCAGCGACTGCACGACCTTTGCGAACTCCGAGCGCCGGCCGGTGAGGCAGACGGCGAAGGCGTGCGGACAGTTCTCGGTGTTCGGTGTTCGGTTTTCAGTCTTCAGGACCATGAGGGCGCGTTCGATGCCCATGGCGACTCCGACCGCCGGTGTGGCCGGCCCGCCGCAGTCTTCAATCAAGTTGTCATAGCGGCCCCCCCCGCATAGCGCGTTCTGCGCGCCGAGCGATTCAGACTGCACTTCGAAAACGGTTTTCGTGTAATAGTCGAGGCCGCGCACGAGGCGAGTGTCCTCTTCATAGAGGACGTTGAGCGCCTGCAGACGCTCTTTCACAGCGTCGTAGTGGTCGCGCGACTCCGTTTCCAAGAATGCGTCCACCGTCGGTGCGTCATGCATCGCCTTTTGGATCTCTTCATCTTTTGAATCGAGAAGCCGCAGCGGATTGCGTTCGCACCGCTCGCGGAAATCCTGCTTGAACTCTTTTATCAAGGGCGCGGCGTACTCGAGTAGCGCCTCCCAATAAGCCTTCCTGCACTCCTCCATCCCGAGGCTGTTCAGTTTAACGCTCACGTTGTCAAGGCCGAGTTCGCGATACCAGCGCACGGTGAGTTCGATCACTTCGGCGTCGGCGTCCGGCTCGGGCGAGCCGATGAGTTCCACGCCGGTCTGATGGCTCTGTCGCTGGCGGCCGTGCTGGGGCCGTTCATACCGGAAGATCGGCGTGATGTAATAGAGGCGGGTGATCCGGTCTGGCCCTCCGAGGCTGTGTTCCAGGTAGGCCCGGATGGCCGGCGCGGTCTCTTCCGGCTTCAAAGTGAGTTTTCTGCCCGAGCGGTCTTCAAAGTTGTACATCTCTTTCGAGACCATGTCGGTGCCCTCGCCGATTCCGCGAACGAACAGCGCGGTGTCCTCGAAGGCCGGGGTTCTGATCTCCTGGTATCCGTAAAGGCGGCAGACGTTATGGAACGTCGCCTCCGCCCACCGCCAGAGCGGCGTGCTTTCGGGAAGGATGTCGTACGTGCCCCGGGGGGCCTGGAACTTCACGGTGGGGATTGTACAGGGTCGGCGGCTACAATAGCCCCGTGCCGGTTTGGGCCGTTGTGAATCAGAAGGGCGGCGTGGGGAAGACGACCACTGCCGTCAACTTAGCGGCGCTCCTGGCCCGGAAGGGCAAGCGGGTGTTGTTGGTGGACGCCGACCCGCAGGGCAACGCCACCACCGGGGTCGGCGTGGGCAAAACCGGTCTGAAAGCCACGCTGTACGAGGTGCTCACCGACTCGGCGTGCGCGCAGGACGCGGTGGTGCCGACCGCAATCGAGAACCTCTACCTGTTGCCCTCCACGCTCGACCTGGCCGGCGCGGAGCCGGCGCTTCTGGGGCAGGTGGGCCGGGAATCGGTGCTCGATGAGGCGCTGCAGCCTCTGCGAGACGACTACGATTGGATATTGATTGACGCTCCCCCGTCTTTGGGGGTCTTGACGATAAACGCCCTGGCGGCGGCGGACGCGGCGCTCATTCCACTTCAGTGCGAGTTCTATGCCCTCGAAGGCCTCACCCAACTGCTGAAAACTATCGAACTCATACGGAGGCGGATCAACCCGAGACTGAGGGTCGCGAAGGTCCTTCTGACAATGTTCGACAGCCGCAGCCGTCTTAGCCAGCAGGTGGAAACCGAGGTGCGGAACTTCTTCGGAGAGACGGCGGCGAAGACGCCGATACCCCGGAACGTGCGGCTGAGCGAGGCGCCGGGGTTCGGCCAGCCGGCGGTTGTGCGCTATCCTAAGTGCAAAGGCTCCCTGGCCTATGCGGAGTTCATGGAAGAGGTGCTGAACAGTGCGTGACGCTTTGGGCAAAGGATTGATCCAACTGTTGGGCGAGCAGGAGGAATCGGCGGTCCGCGAAATCCCGGTTGACGCGATCCGGCCGAACCCTCGGCAGCCCAGGAACGTGATTGACGAGGAGGGCTTGAAGGGGCTCGCCGACTCCATCCGGAGCGTGGGCGTTTTGCAGCCGGTGGTGGTGCGCATTGTCGGCCAGGACCGGTACGAGATGATCGCCGGCGAGCGAAGGTGGCGCGCCGCGACGTTGGCCGGACTGGAGCGGGTGCCGGCCGTGGTCCGGACGGCCGACGAAGTCGAGTCCCTGCAGATCGCACTCATCGAAAACTTGCAGCGGGAGGACATAACGCCGCTGGAGGCCGCCGAGGCGTATCAGGCGCTGATTCAGGAGTTCGGCCTGACCCAAGAGGAGGTCGCGCGGCGTGTCGGGAAGTCGCGCCCGGCGGTCGCAAACGCGCTGCGGCTTCTCGGCCTGCCGGAGGTCATTCGCGGGTCGCTGGCCTCAGGCGAGATCTCCGAGGGCCACGCGAGGGCGTTGCTGCAGTTTGAAACGAAGGCCGAAATGCTGTCGGCGCACGGAAGGGTCTTGCAGCAGGGGCTGAGCGTGCGCGAGGTAGAGCGCATGGCGCGGCGGCCGGAGCGCGCGCGGCCCATCGGACCGGGCGTACAGAAGAACGGCGCGCCGAAGGACCCGCACATTCAGGCGATCGAGCGGGCGCTGAGCGAACGCTTGGGCAGCCCCGTGACCATCACGCGCTCCGGCGGGGGGGGGAAGGTCTCGGTCGAGTTCTTTAGCGATGAGGATTTGGAGAGGGTTCTTGAAAGGATGGGGCTCGGCGCGATTGACGTATGATGTTTGTCGTTAGAAGTCTGACGTTCGCTGTTCCTGTTTCTCTCCGGCCTCGCGCCTTTCGCCTCCGGCCTTTCCCCTACGGTTTCAAGCGCCAGACTTGCAGGCCTTTCTCGAACGCCTCTGAGGGAGCGAACCGTTTCTCCAGTTCATAAAACCTCCCCCGGGTAGGGGGCCCCGTCATTGTGTTCGATGGGCGCGGTTTGGGCGACTCTCGGCCGCACACATCGAAGCAAACCTTCTGCGGTCGAGTCGCCCGTACACGGATTGCGAGTACGCATTGACGCAGGCCGCGCAGCAGGGGAGGGGGTTGAACTCGGCTGCCCTCCTGTGATCGCTCCAAGATTAGGGCAGAACGCGCCTGGTGACACACGGTGCGCCGCCGGGAGGGGCGCGTGCCGGAACCGGTCGTGGGAACAATGCGCGGGTCAAGGAGGTCTAACCGTTAGCGGAGGGTAATGCAAATGGTTCTGTGTGGGCTTCTGCGAACCTCGGGACGGACGGGCAATCTTCGTGTTGCAGTCGCTTTCGCCATCGGGGCCCTGTTGCCGGGCGCTGCGGGCGCCCAGGGCAGGCCCGACATCGTCTGGATGGCCGGCGGCCATACCAGCGAGATTACTTCGGTCGCCTTCTCGCCGGATGGGGACACGGTCGCTTCGGGCAGCCACGATAACAAGATCAAGTTGTGGCGCACTGATAACGGGAACCTCATTCGTACGCTCACCGGGCACAATCCTGTGGTCACTTCCGTGGCGTTTTCTCCGGACGGTCAGACCCTTGCATCGGCAGGTTGGGATCGGACAGTTAGGCTCTGGCGCGTTTCGGACGGAAGCCTCATCCGCACGCTGACCGGGCACACGGGTGAAGTGATGTCTGTCGCCTTCTCTCCGGATGGGCTGATGCTCGCGTCAGGGGGCGTGGATTCGAAGATAAGGATCTGGCGCGTTCCCGACGGAAGCCTCATCCGTACGCTCGACGGACACATCAGTATTGTCTATTCGGTCGCGTTTTCGCCTGACGGGGAATCCTTAGCATCCGGCGGGTGGGATCAGACCATTAAGGTCTGGCGCGTCTCGGACGGGAGCCTTCTCCGCACGCTCACGGGTCACGCAGATAGGGTCTCATCCGTCGCCTTCTCACCCGACGGGCAGACGCTGACCTCTGGCAGCGGCGACACGACAATCAAGTTATGGCGCTTCTCGGACGGAAGCCTCATTCGCACGCTCAAGGGTCACGCAGATTGGGTCTCATCCGTCGCCTTCTCACCCGACGGACAGATGTTGACCTCTGGCAGCGGCGACACGACGATCAAGCTGTGGCGCGTCTCGGACGGAGGCATCATTCGCACGCTCGAGGGACACACTTTCCGGGTGAATTCGGTCGCGTTTTCGCCCGACGGTCAGGCGCTCGTATCGGCGAGTCTGGACGCGACAGTCAGGCTCTGGCGCGTTTCGGATGGAAGCCTCATTCGGATGCTCACGGGACACAAGGGCCGCGTACGTTCGGTCGTATTCTCTCCGGACGGCCAGATGCTCGCGTCGGGCAGTTCGGACGGCACGATCAAACTGTGGCGTGCCATGGACGGCACGCTCATTCGCACGCTAACGGGTGTAAACGCCTTTTCTGTCGCTTTTTCCGCGGACGGCTTGATGCTGGCGTCGGGGGGCGCGGACGCCACGGTCAAACTGTGGCGCGTTTCGGACGGAAGCCTCATCCGAACCCTCACAGGGCACCACGGTCCCGTGTTTTCGGTTGCGTTTTCTCCGGACGGTCAGACTGTTGCGTCCGGTAGTTTCGATTGGACGATTAAACTGTGGCGCGTTTCAGACGGAAGGCTCTTACGGATCTTCTTCGGCCACATCGCCAGGGTCAAGTCTGTGGCGTTCTCACCGGACGGGGAGGCGCTTGTGTCGGCCAGTTTAGACCGTTCCATAAGGCTTTGGCGCGTTTCGGACGGAACAGTCATCCGATCCTTTTTCGGCCATACGTCTTCTGTCGAATGCGTTGCGTTTTCACCGGACGGTCAGACGCTCGTGTCGGGCAGTTGGGACCTGACCACAAGGCTCTGGCGAGTTTCGGACGGCACCCTCATTCACACACTCATCGGCCACACGGATGTCGTGAATACCGTGGCGTTCTCGCCGGGCGGCCGGACGATCGGCTCGGGGAGCGAGGACGGGACGATCAAGATATGGCGCGTGTCGGACGGCCTACTGCTGGAATCTTATGACGAAGAGACCGGCCCGAGGGTTTTGTCCTTGTCGTATGCGCCGACGGGCGGGGTGTTTGCATACGGACGTGATGACGCGACCGTCGTCGTAGCCAGGCGTCCGTTTTACGCTTTCCCCGACTCGTTTGCCGTCACACGCGGTTTGCGGCAGACCGGCGGCCTGGCCGAGCTGTTCTTCAGCGACGACACCTATCTTTCCGTCCGGCCCTGGTTTGTGCTGACGACGACTGAAGCGCCCGTGCAGGTGGTCGTCGAGGGGACGGCTGCAACGGACCTGCCGAGCGCACTCGAGTTCGCCCTGGAGGCGAACGCGAGCATCCCGAACATCGCCCAGAAGATCGAGTTCTGGAACTTCACGACGAGCGCGTGGGACGAGGTGCACTCCGGTTCGGCGACCACCTCCGATTCCACCGTGCAAGTGGTCATTACAAGCAATCCCCAGGAGTACGTCGAAACGGGCACGATGCGGATGAAGGCGAAGATCAGTTACAAGGAATCGGGTCCGATCTTGCTGT
>JADFGT010000164.1 GCA_022567555.1 Armatimonadota bacterium
CTTCGGTCGCGCTGACCATTTCCTTCATTAGAGCGCGAAAGTCCTCCTCGCGACCGGACTGAATGTTCAGTTCGAGCATCCACCACACCTGCGTAGCCATGTTTGGGCTCCTGTGAAAGTAGGGTGACGTTCTCTTTATCCTCGCCGGACTGTTTCCCGCTTGCATAACGAATTATCCCTCGCTCCTTGCTGGCCATTTCACCGCCGCGGATCAACACGGATGAAGGCGGACCACCACGGAACTGTCCGCGAGCTTCCGCACCCGTTCCGTGTTCATCCGCGGCACATGAAGGCCATCCCGTCCACCGGCGAGCGCATCCCGGCGATCGGTCTGGGAACGGCGAGCAGCTTCTCCCGCGCGGCCCGCCCGCCGGCGGAATGCTATGCACGATGACGCTCGGTGTTGCACTTCAAAGTTGATATCAAGCGACGTGTCTCCCAACGCGCGGCGCCTTCGGAATGAACATTGGCACGCGCTGCTGGTACTCGCTGTAGCTCGCGCCAAGTCGGCGCTCGAGTTCTGGTTCCTCGACGAACCGCAGTTCGATCACGTTCACTATTACGAACACCGGCGTCCATACGAAGACCATCGATATAGAATTGAGGAGGAACCCAAGCCCAGACAACCAGGCGAAGGCCGCAGTCAGCATCGGGTTGCGGGTCCAAGCATACGGCCCCACCGTAACAAGCTCGCGCGGAGGGTTGACCGGTACGCCTATCCCGCCTGTCCCCCTTGCTCTCCAGAACAACACGAGGCACCAGGCATGCAGCACCAGGCCTGCCGCAAGGAGGGGTACTCCGATGGCCGTGCCCAGTGCCCCGGGAAGTAGCCGTGGCAGGCCGAGCGCTCTGTCCATATACAGACTTCCGAAGACGACCAGGAGAAGCAGGGCGACAGCCACCACGAGCACAACGGGCGTCAGGAGCGCACGCCGGCGCTCAGGACCTGTCGTCACCGCGTAGAGCAGGTCGACTAGGCTCACTTCTGTGCCTTTCGAAGGCGCGTTCGTCTAACTAGTTGTAGACAGAACTGCATAGCGAATTATCCCTCGCTCCTTGCTGCCATTTCACACCCCTATCCCGCGATTAGACTGCAACCGCCGCCGCATCAACCCAAGTTGCATAATCCGCATAAGTGCAGCGATAAGCGAACGCAGGGGCTCCGCGCCCCTGCCAAGATATGTCTTGGGCTGCGGTCGCCGTCAATTTCATGGCGCTTCAGTTCCTTCGTTGAGGGTTGCGAGATAGCCGTCGTACACGAAAAGCCGGTTGCGGCGCTTTCCGGTGGTCTCACGCGCGATTCTCAAGTCGGTGAGCAGTTCCATTGCGGAAGAGGCGGCCGGATAGGAAAGTCCCGTACTGCGGCAGACTTCGGGCAAGGAGAGGAGAGGAAAGGGTGGATGGTCTCCTGTTCAGCAAGTCTTATTAGCCGGGATCGTTATTAAGACTTAACACCGAAGACTTATCAAACAGGCCGATCTGTCGCAAGCCGCCTGGGAGTCTGGGAGAGCGAGTACGAGGACCTGGAGCGGAGGAGGCCGACTGGCGGCGTATGGCGGAGTTTGTGGACGGGCTGGCAGGAGGTGTGGGCGTACGTGTTGGTATTTCGCCGGTGCCAGCATAGGTTCGGACCTATCGCCTTCATCACGAGGAGGTCCCGTGTACCGGCATCGTTACTCGATTCTGCCGGCCGCTATCGCCCTCGCCGCCTGCGCGGACGGCCCAGCGACCTCTGCATTCACCGAGCGTGACAGCCTCGGCATCCGGATACTCGAATCCCACGAACCGGAATGGACCGAGGATCATCGCTGGCGCGTGTCGTCCGAACCCGCCGTTGAGATCGGACTCGCAGAAGGCCCCGAGGAATACCAGCTCTACCGCGTCTACAGTGCGATGCGGCTGGACGAAGGGGAGATCCTGGTGACCAACTCGGGATCCGGCGAATTGCGCTTCTACGATGCAGAGGGCCGGTTCGTGAACGGCGCGGGTCGGCAAGGAGGAGGCCCCGGCGAGTTCGCTCGATTCTCGTCGATGCGCATGTGGCGCGCGGGCTCGGGTTCCGTCGCCGTGGCGGCCGACGTCAATCGTGTCAACGTCTTCGACATGGGCGGAGCGTTGCTCCGAACGGTGCGCTTGGAGACCACCAGCGACACTCCCAGAGTGTTCATGAGCGGTGTCTTCGGCGACGACTCGTGGTTCGCGATGGCGCCGGCCGGCGGCGGCAGACTCACGGGACTTCCCGGCGAGGTTATCCAGAGTGAATTCCTCTACTTGCGGTATACACCCGAGGGTACCGTTCTCGGCGAGTTGCTGCGTATGCCTGGGCGGCCCCGAATGGTTCACGAGTACGGCCAGATAAGGCACTTCCCGTACATTCCGCTGGCGCCGGAGCCCAGCCTCGCGCCGGGCGGCGACCGTCTGTACGTGGCCCGGGGATCGGCGTCCGAAATCGAGGTGAGAGATCTCGACGGTGCGCTGACGGCGCTGATCCGCTGGGATGCGCCGGACCAACCGAGCACCGCTGACATCTGGAATGACTACGAGCGCGAGTATCTGGCCGCCATCGGCGACGACAACCGGCGACGCCAGTATGCCCATTTCCTCAACGCGGACCTTCCGCTCCCCGACCGCGTGCCGGTTGTCCAATCCCTCATGGTCGACGCTGGTGGGAACCTGTGGGTCGAGCGCTTCCGGTTCTTTTGGGAAACCCAGCCCGCATGGGACATTTTCTCCGAAGCCGGACGATGGTTGGGCTCCATCGAAACGCCGGAAGGTTTCGACCTGTACGACATCGGCGCCGATTATGTGCTGGGCCGGGCGCGGGACGAGTTGGGGGTGGAGCGGGGTCAGCTGTTCGTGCTGGAT
>JADFGT010000087.1 GCA_022567555.1 Armatimonadota bacterium
CCAACCGCGTTTGAATGTAGACCCGCCGAAGCTGGAATTTCGTTAACCTTGCGGGACAGGGATCTCCTCACAGATGTTGGTCTGGAGCGGTACCGCATAGCGCGGTGCCAACGGCGGAATGGTGATCTCCTCGGGCTATGCTTCGTCACTCGTACTCAATTCCGCAGCATCGGTCGGGTTCCAGCGCGAAAGGATGAGGATCGGCCCTACGGCCACCTGCACCACGAGGTGGATTGTCCATTGGACTACGGGCGGACGGCGAAGCTGGCTCGGTATGTGAACCGACCGGGTCAGATACTGCGGTATTACACCAGGAAGAAAGATCGCCCCGATATATCTTAGCGCGGTTACCGTTGCCACGCCTACACTGCAGAATTGCAGGCGCGGAGGACCCCCTAAGTGAAGACGCCGCTACGGTACCAGCAGTCTCCGCAAGACTCGCGATCCCGAACTCTTGTCCAACCCCTCATTCCCGTAAGGACACCGGGGAGTGAAAATGCAGGCCGGGCAGCCATCTTTGCACGAGCATGACTCGAGTTGCTCCCGCACGTGCCCAAGCCACTCCATCGTCCGCGCGAACAGTTCTTCACTGATTCCGGAGCCGCCCGGAGCCGAGTCATAAACATATATCGCCGGTCGCCCCGTGTCCGGCCAAACACCGTAATAGGCGCTGCCTAAATCGCGAGGGTCGCACTGTGCGATTAGCGGCGCGAGCGCCACCATAAGGTGCTCCAGCGCGTGTACGCCGTCGGTCCATTGCTGTTGTTGTTCTGCGGATGGCGCGGCGGGCAGGTCTATGCGAAGGCCGAGTGTCTCAATCGTGTATGAAGGCATGTCCAAAGGTTCCACAGAAAGCACCGCGTTGGAGGGCAGCGACGTGCGCCGAAACGCCGTCACCGTCGCAGTGACGCGCAAGCCCATATAACGGATCTCACCACTCCCCAGCGCACGTTTCTCAGCTTCCGCTGTCGGCCAAACCGACGTGTCTGTCAACGACTGCGTGTAGTAGTCCACCTGCACCGGCTCCACAACGACTCGCAGGCCGTCGAAGTCCAGACACGTAACCAGATACTGCTCTCCCCGGTGCAGGTATATCGCCCCTTCATGCCCCCACTGATACGCCCGCCACTCCTCCATCGAACCGATGACCTCGCCGTCGCATTCGATGACGTACTGACGTTGCGCGCCGCGTATGTCCACGTCCGCCGCCGGGCTCCCGTGTGACGGGTGGAACCATAATCCCGCGCGGCGTTCTATCAGCCCCCCCTCTTCCATCTCCTCCAAAACCTCTATGGCGTTTGGCGGGAACCGCTCCAGTTCATGCGGCGCTATCGGGCGCTCGTGGGCTGCGCAGCGCAGTTGCGCGGTAAGGATGTGCGGGTTCGAGGGCCTAACACGAACCGCTTCCGCCTTGCCGAACATCAAAAGGTCCGGGTGCTTGACCAGATACTGCTCCAGCGGGTCGTCGTGCGCTACAAGAATCGCGAGGCCGTCGCGTGCGCCCCGCCCGGCACGTCCCGATTGCTGGCGCAGACTGCTTATGCTTCCCGGATATCCGTTCATGACGACGGCGTCCAAACTGCCGATGTCCACACCCAGCTCCATCGCGTTCGTGGAACTAAGGCCGAGGAGTTCTCCGCTGAAGAGGCGTTTCTCAATCCTTCTCCGGTCTTCCGGCGTGTACCCTGCGCGATAACTTTCTATGCGATCCGCAAGGCCGGGCGCGCCCTCCTGCAAGTAACCGCGTGTGTAAGACAGGACCAACTCCGCGCCGACCCGCGAACGCGAAAACGCCAACGTTCGAGCCCCCCCTCTCGCCAGCGATTCGACGATGCGGGAAGTCTCCGTCATTGCGCTCCGGCGCTGCTCCTCGTCAATCATCGGGGGGTTCCACATCAACAGATAGCGCCGGCCGGATGGCGCCCCGTCGCGGTCCACCAACTCCCCCTTCCGCCCGGTCAGCGCTTCGAACAGGTCAGCGGGATTGCGGATAGTTGCGCTGCACGCGATAATTTGCGGCCGGCTGCCGAGCCATTCGCAAAGGCGCAACAGCCGCCGCACAACGAGCGCAACATGAGAGCCGAACACGCCGGAGTAGGCGTGCATCTCGTCCAGAATCAAAAAGCGTAGGTTTCTGAGAAACCGCGCCCACGACGTGTGGTTCGGCAAAATGCCCAAATGCAGCATGTCCGGGTTGGTGAGAACAATGTGGGCGTTCTTTCTTATGGCGGGGCGGCGCCCGCGCGGGGTGTCGCCGTCATACGTGGACACGCGGACCCCTTGCGGCGCGAGCTCCTCCAGTTTTCCCAATTGGTCTTGCGCGAGCGCCTTGGTCGGATACAGGTAGAGGGCTCGGCCCGCCGGCTCCTGCATTAGGCGCTGAAGCACCGGCAGGTTGTAACAGAGCGTCTTGCCGCTGCCGGTGCCGCTGGTTACGACAAGGTCCTTGCCGGCATCCGCCAGGTCAAAGGCGGTGGCCTGATGGCTGTACAGGCGATCGATTCCCGTGGAGTGGAGCGCCTCTTCAACGGCCGCCAGTATGGGGCGCTCAGGCTCTCCCCACTCCGGCTCAGAGGCTTCAGCCCGCCCCGTCTCTACGATCTGGTTCTGATAGAAAGCGGACCGCCTCAGGGCTCTGATGAGTCCCGTGGGGTCTACGCTAATCGAATTCGCCTGCATCGCGCCGCTTCTCCCTGCGCCGCTCGGTGACCCTCGCGGCGGCGATGCCCGCGAAGTAAAGGACCGTCAGCGGCGTGGACATCATCGCCAGACTGAAGAAGTCGCCGCTGGGCGTGAGGAAAGCGGAAAGGGCGATGATCCCGACGACGGCGAACCGCCAGTTGCGCAACAGAGTTTCCGACGACAGGAGTTCTATCTTCGCCAGGAACCAAACGGCGATCGGCAGCTGGAAGCCGAGGCCGAAAGCGAAGAGCATTTTTACGATGAAGATTGCAAAAGCGCCGGGCTGCTGAAAAAGCGACGCGCCCTCGAAGTCCTCCACGAAACCGACGAACCAGCGAAATGCCGGCTTCAGAATCATGTACCCGAAGCCGATGCCGATGATGAACAGGATCGCGCTGATGGGCGCAACCGCCCGGACGGCCTTCCTCTCGACGTGCTTCAAGGCCGGCCGGATGAAACCGGTCAGCTCATAGATGATCAACGGTCCGGATAGGATGAGCCCGATGATAAAGGAGAGTTTCAACCTCAGAAAGAAGGCGTCGGCAAAGTTGCCGAACACGAGTTTAATGTCCAGGGCTGCCGGAATGACCGAAGGGTCGAACAGGATCGTCTTCAGATGGGCGTAGACGGGCAGGGCGAGAAACCAGCCGCCGGCCCAACCGGCAGATAAAAAGAGCAGCGAGCGCATGATTCGCCCTCGCAGCTCTTCGAAGTGTTCGATCAGGGTGACTTTGTGCGCTTCGGGGTCGTCCGGGTTTACCGGCTTCCCCTCATCGTCATATGCTTGCTCCGCGCGGGCCATTCCCTGTGCCCCGAATCGAGGCCGTTACTCCTGCTCCAGGACCATGCGGACATATTCCTTCTGCCGCACGAACACGCCGCTGCCTGCCCCTTGGCCGCCGCCTCCGCCCGCGGGCGCCTGTCCACCGAGCGACGGAGCGGGGCGTCCTCTGCGCTGGCCGCCGTATTGACCGATGTTGCCGACTCCGCCCGCTGCCCCGCCGCCACCTGTTATCTGCGGAGCCCCTCTCCCTGAGCCGCGCCCGCCCGGCGCGCCCCCCTGTTGCTGAGACTGCTCCACCCTGAAGTCGGCTTCGAGGATTAGGTCGGACCGAACCAAGCGGCCGTCGTCGAGTGAGATCCACACGGTCTGCTCAAAGGATTGCCGGAAGTTATTCCTAAACTCGCGGCCCATCAGGGTGAGCGTTTCTGTTTCCTCGGTACGCGTGCCAACCACTAGTACGTACTTCAGTTTGGCGCACGGCTTGCCCTGCTCCCATTCGACAGACTCGAACGTGCCGCGCGCAATCTGGCGATCAACGGACGTCCCGGTGTCTCGGATGCGTTCGACGGGTCCTCTGCCGAACAATATTGTCGCCGGCCACGTGTCGCCGACAGCCAGCTTCTCAGCGGGTAGTTGTGGGAACGGCAATGGCACGAAGAGGCCCTCGGCAGTCCGTTGCCCCCCGGCTCCCACGTCCGCGAAGCCCCACCACGCCGGCGCGTCCGCGTACATCTCTTTGCCGGTCGGCTCGAGCAGGCGCCAGATGGGCGCCAATTCATCAACCATATACTTACGCGGCTCGGTGTCGCCCGAGGCCTGAATCACCAGATAATCCTTCCCCTTGTAGGGCAAAAACTGAACGCGAACCAAACCGATCCCGCCGGGTTTCACGTCGTCTATCGCATGGAGCAGACGCACACGTTCCAGGGCGACGGGCAACTCCGCGGCGCGTCCGCCGATGCGGTTCTGCACTTCCGTCAGCGTCGAAACCAGAACACCATGTTCGACCTGGTAAACCGACTCGGTTCCCGCCACGAACTTGTAGTTAATCAGGAGCCCGTCCTCCGGCACTTCGATCCCCTCATGGTTGCCGACGTGGACATTCACTTCGGAGCGGTCCGCGATCTGGGGCTTGCCGTCAATGTTCACATAGAGCGTGACCGCGATGGTGTGGTCGCCGTCCTCGACGTTCCGCGCCTTCGTGTCCAGCCGGTAGACAATGGTCTCCTTGTCCTCGCTCTCGACCGGCACAGTGGCCACAAGGAACTTACCGTCCACAGAGACGCCGATGAACGCCCCTCTCGGCACGCTGCCCTTGGGCATCTGTATCTCCACGACCTCGCGGACCAGTGCCCCGTCGATCGGGCGGACGATGGTGAAGGGCGCCTGCGCCAGCGCGGACGAAACGAGAATCGCCAACGGCAGAGTGGAAATCAGCCTTTTCATGCTTCAAGCCTCCGGATTCAGGAAGGTCATGGTACCCGCAAGCGGGCGCCATCCGCAGATTCTGACGGGGCGGAGGACCGGTTTCGTTACACAGCCCGGCCGGGACCGCAGGCCGCCCAGCGCCCGAGGGCGGCGGGTGGGCGGCTCGGCATCACGACACCGACGCGCTTAAGGGTGCGACGAGATGCTGAGGCCGGGCGTCAGAGGGGTGCGAGGGACCCGTCCGGTTCCGTTTAGGTCAACAGGCAAAAGGCCAGAGTTCGAGCCTGCTCGACCGGCAGGGCGGCCCGCGGTCTTGCGGATGCCGGGCCTCGGCGGGTGGGCTCTCCCATAGGGTGAAGTTTACCTCGGGTGGCACGGATGAGCGACCCGGCGCTCTCGCGTGAAGATGCCCCTCGTGTCGCTCGTCCGTGAACGGCACGGCCCTGGTCCGGCGCGAGATGGTATTCCGAGCTGAAATGCGCATTCGAAGTTGATCAACGCGACGCGGTGTAAGTGGAGGTTGCAACAACGCGCATGGGCATCACGGACGAGCGGCGCGGAGTCCTCTGATGTCCGAAGTTCGACAGCCACTCATCCGTGCCACCCGATTTCATCCCCTTGTATGTTTTTATGCCGCGTGTGCCATGGACAGATTCGCTTCGTAGGTGTCGTGTGGCTTCGCTCCTCGCACCGAATCTGTCCACGAACGACCGAACACTCGCAGGGTGGCCGCCCTGACGAGTGAAGAAACGATCGTGTGCCACGGACAGGTCCGACCGCTCCGCGAACCCGCCGACCCCGAGGAAGACCCGGAGGACGTACAACACTCTGGGCGATGCGCATGAGTTGACGTTCTCCTGTTTTCGCCGCCTGCCTCTGCTCGATAGCGACAGCATACGACGAGTGTTTCTCAACCAACTGAACAGGGCGCGAGAGCGGTGGGACTTCGAACTTTGGGCCTACGTCCTTATGCCGGAGCACGTTCATCTGCTGGTGTGGCCGAAGAGCCGTGTCTACGATATCGCCGCTATCCGGAAGTCCATCAAACAGAGCGTTCCGCAGCGCGCCGTTCATTACATGAGGCGGCGACAGCCTGACGCTCTAAAGGCATTCGAGGTGCTCCGCCAAGGTGTTCTCGGCTACCGCTTCTGGCAGGAAGGCGGCGGCTACGACCGCAACCTGTTCTCGCCCCGAGCCATCGCCAAGGTCATTGACTACATCCACAACAACCCGGTGCGCCGAGGGCTCGTCGCTACACCCATCGAATGGCCTTGGTCGAGCGCTCGATGGTATGCGGGCCTGGACGTAAACGCGATTGAGGTTGATCCATGTCCGGTCGTGAGGATGGATTGAACGCCGTGTTGTTCACGGGCACCCGGCGCATGGGCATCACGGACGAGCGGCGCGGAGTCCTCTGATGTCCGAAGTTCGACAGCCACTCATCCGTGCCACCCGATTTCATCCCCTTGTATGTTTTTATGCCGCCACTGCTTGCCGTGGAGGCTCGCTTGGGATATTTTTGTGTAGCGCACACCATCGAGTGCAGACGCGGAGCGTCACACCGGAACGCGGCTGCGGACTTCCGGGTCCACCTTTAAACTTATCGCCAGACCGTCGTGCACCGGGTTGATGAAACTGAGCAGTTCCGGATGCTCCATTATCTCCTTGTTATATTGCCGGAGCGCCGCAGTTTCCGGGTCGTCCGATTCCTCGGCCACGCGGCCGCTCCAGACGACGTTGTGAGCAATCAAAAGGCCGCGCCGGCGCAGTTTCGACACCGCGACCTTCAGCGCCCTCGGGTACTCCACTTTGTCAATATCCAGGAAAATGCAGTCGAACGGCAGCGGCTCCTGAGCGAGCAATTCCACGGCGTCCCCCGACATGAACCGGCAGCGCCGCTCCAGGCCAGACCGATCCAGGAACCGTCTGGCGAGTTCGCCGTTCGCCTCGTCCCAATCGGTGTGCACGACCTCGCCGTGCGGACCGACGGCCGACGCGAACCAGTATGTGGAGTAACCGAAGCCGGAGCCCATCTCGAACACGCGGTTCGCGCCGATGGCGAGGGCAAGCGTGGCAAGAACCCTTCCGCACTGGGGCCCCACAATCGGGAACCCCTCCTTTGCGGCGAGCGCCTCCATCTCGGCGACGACGCCGTTGCCGCTCGCCTCCAGTTCCTCCAAGTACTCGGTGAGTTTCGGTGTCAGTTGACTTCCCATTCGCTTGTCACTTCCGGGGCCTCGCGCAGCGTTGCCGTGACGGAGCAGTACTTGGTGTCGCTCAGTTCAGCCGCTCTCGCAACCGCCGCCTCGTCCAGATCTTTGCCGCTTAGTATGTGTCGTACTACGATCTTGGTGAACGGCCGGGGCCATTGCCCGCCGGGCGGACGGTCGCCCTTCACCTCAACGCGATAGGCTGTCACGTCCTGCCGCTTCTTTTTCAGGATGCTGATGACGTCCATAGCGGAGCAGGCGGCGATGCAGCACAGCAGGGCTTCGAGCGGCTGCGGACCCGCGCCCTCGCCGCCGAATTCGGGAGGGCTGTCGAAACTGAACTCGAAGCCCGAAGGAGGATGGGCCGTGAACTTCATCTTGCCTGCCCACGAGACGTAGACTTCCATGCGGCCGAGTTTACATTAACTCCCCTATGAGCTCGGCCCTAACTTCGCAACAGAACCGCTGCCAAACCGACCAGAACCCCCATTATCACCGGCGCCGCCGGGTATCTCTGGCTGCCTCAGGTGGAGCCGAGGCGCTTCATCAATAGGTGATAGCCGTAGCCGAGGGCCGCGCCGATGACCGGCGCAATCACGTACTTCACGCACCGGATTATATCATCTGCCGTTAGGCCCATTCGGGCCCTCGACGCCTTCGCACGCGGAACCAATCCTTCCCGGCAGGCGTTGATATCAGTAGCGCATGTCCTCCTTTCCCTCTCCGGGAAAGACGGCCTAACGGCCGAGAGCCCTGGTTCAACCGGCCAGGGCTTCTTTCATTCTAAGGAGGAAATCGAGGGGCGCTTCGGTGTCGAACCTCACCCGGGCAAGATAAGAGTCGGCCTGTTCGCACTCCAGCGGCCGGCAGTCGAGAACAAACCCTTCGAACGCCACCGGCGACCCCGGCGGACGGATGCGGATGTCCTCGCCCGGCGTCAGCGGGCGGTCAAGCCGGAGGCGGGCGCCGCCTGTTGCGATGTCCTGCAAGCGGGCCTCGAACCGTTCGTTCACGAGCACGACGGCTTCCCGGGCAAACGGGACGCGCCCGCCCGTGCGCCTCTCGCGGACCGAGACACGGCTGGGGGCTTGGATCACGAGGGTCCGAGGCTCACCCGACTCGCGACGGACGATTCGCGTGAAAAACCTGACTAAGCCTCTGCCTGTGGTGAACTCGGCGAGGAAGGTTTCCGCCGGTCTGATCGGAACCACGGTGGAATTCCGGATCGGCGCCGTGACGCTCCACCCGCCGCGCACGGGCTTCAAGAAATGGCAAACGTAGATCGCCGCGCCCTGCCTCAGCCGGATGCGGGTGTTTACCGGAGGCGCCGCTATGGGCCGGCGGCGAACGGTGTGCACCGCCCAAGACAACGCAAGGGCGGCTGCGAAAAGGGCGAGACAGTAGCTCGCCAAGAGCAGAACTTCAATCAACATCGCGATTCAGCGGGGCCGGGCCTGTTCCGCCTGGAACAGTTGCTGGGCCGCGGCAAACTCGCGCATCGCCTCGATCTGAAGCAGGTTCGCGTCGCCGCGGGTCTCCAGGTCGTGGTCTTCCACGTACCGCTGCAGCCCCATTGCTGATTGGAGGAGCAAATTCACGGCCAAAGCGCGCCTGTCGTGGCTTTTCTTGTGCCCTTCCGTGGCGGTTATTCGGTCCAGGTAGTTGCCGAACGCCCGGCAGCGGCCCTGCAGGTCATCCGCCCGCCGCTTTACGTCCTGATTGTCCGGCGACATCTGCGCCTCAGCGAGCAGGTTGCGAACTGCGGCGGCCAGGCTCTGGAAGACCGGCGTCAGAACCCGCACGGCGCCCTCATACCGCTTGAGGAGTTTGTCCGGCTCCGCGGAGAGTCCGATGTTCTGGGCCTCGGCCAGGTCTTCAAGGCTGCGGCCGAACTCCTCCATGAGGGCGAACGCCTGTGCGCGGCGGTAATAGGTCTCCGCGTCCGGCAGCAACGCGATCGCCTTCGTGTAGCTGTCAATCGCCTTGCCGTATTCCAGTCGGCCCACATAGAGGTCGCCGAGCAGAGCGTGCGCGGCGGCGTTCCCGGGGTCCTTTTCGAGGGCGCTCGCGGTCATTTCGAATGCCCGGTTCGGCTGGTCTCCCGCGATCCAGCACTCGGCGGCGCTCAGTAGGAGAGCGGTCACTCCCGGCATCAGGGCGGCGGCGCGGGTCGCTTCGTCGGCCGCTAAGAACGGCCTCTCGGCCTTCTGGAGCGCCTCCACAAGCGCGAGCCTGGCTTCAGGGTCAAACGGGTCAGCATCCACCGCGTCCCGAAGCAGGGCGACCGCCTCGCCGATGCGGCCGTCGTCCAGTGCCCTGCGGCCGTTTTCGAGCGGCGCCGCGTCCACGGGCAGAGCGGGCGCGTGGGTGACGGTCGGTTCCCCCGGCGCGGGCGTTTCAACCCCTGGGCCGCCCGGCAGGCTGCGGAACGGCCCGGCGATCATCTTGATCGTCCATGTGTTTGCGATCGAGAGGGCGGTGTTCTCGGCGTCGAGTTTGTTGTCACGAACGATTGATACGGTCTCGTCGTTTGTCCAGATCGGCCTTCCACCCCGGCCGCGATACAGTTCGGCCCGGCCCTCCACGAGCCCGCCGCTCTCCACTTCCTTGTGCTTCTCGGGAGGTTCCCGGCCGAGGCCGGTCACCAGATGTGCGCGGCAGATTAGAACGTAGTCGGCCTTCAGAACCCCCGCCATTCTGAAAGCGTCCTTCCGGTTCGCCTTGTCGGGAAGCGATGACATCCGGGCGCTCTCCAGTGCGGCGGACATCAGGGGATCCTGTTCGCTCCAGATGACGATAAAGACCCTCCCGCTGTCTTCGAGGGTCTGTGCGAGCGCGGCCATCACGCTCAGGTTCGGCTCCTCTGCGGTGAAATCGGTGACCCGCTCCTGAAAGACGAGAACGAGCGGTTTAGCGGGAGCCGGCAAAACGCCGCATATGAGCGCCGCGGCCAGTATCAGCCGGGGGATCAGCCTCCGAGCGCGTTCAGTTCCCTTCTGCATGCTTGTGCGGCCGTCTCGGCGGCTTCCGACCCGGCCTGGGCGGCGGCTTCATACAGCACGAGCGCCTTCTGGAAATGGTCCTTCGCCTTCTCAATCTCGTTCAGCCGCTTGTAGCAGCGGGCGAGCAACTGGTGGATGAGTGCCGGCTTCTTCGAGCCTTCGAGCGCCTTCAGGAAATCGCGGGCCGCGCCCTCGTAGTCGCCTTGGGCCATCTTGTTTTGGGCAACCCGGTAGACGTTGTCGCTTACGGAGCCCGGGTCTCCGCCCCCGCCGAACGGTCCGCCGTCGCGGACCGTTATCACAACGGTGCCTCGGTCCGGGACGTCGGGTTCCTGTTTGGGCGGCTCCATGATGTCGGCATCGCCGGGGACCGGCGGCTGCTGGGTTCCCTCGGCCGGTCCTTGGTCGCCAAATGGACCGAAAGGCAAGAGAGGGTCGTTCGCTACGCCGGGTATGGGTGGGCCGACGCCCTCGCCCCCCGCCCGAACGATGTCGTAGGCATCCGGGCTCCAAATCGAGGTCCCGCCGAAGCGGTTCTGCGGCGGCGGAGAAGCACCGGCGGCGGGCCGTGCCGCCGGCTGCGGGTCGGCCCGCTCCTCAGCAGGCCGGCCGGGCAGGTTGAAGTCCGTAAATCCGGTGTTGGTCGTCGCGATGATGCCCACGACCCCTGCGCTCGGCCGGATGATGCGCACAGCCTGGGCCGACTCGACCGCGAAAGTGACAGCGGTGATGACTGCATCGTACGGCGCAGGGTTGCCCACGCGAACCAGAGTCACCACCGGAAATTCAAGGGCAGCAGCTAATAC
>JADFGT010000165.1 GCA_022567555.1 Armatimonadota bacterium
TGGCATAAGGAATATGCCTCGATGGCTTGCCGTGGAGCCATAGAATGCGACAGAATCGGTTGTTCGACGGCGCCGGGGCCGCGAAGGCCGGCCCCTCGGCATCCGTTGTGGACCGCCGGTTGGGCCACCCGAATTGAACGCTGCCGTGCGTCGCCTCGAACGCGGAGGAACTTGGGATGACTAACAAGATCATCGTGTCTCTGATTGTGCTCCTTGCCGGGTCCGGCCTGTGTCACGGGCAAGTTGGCGGGAACATCGGATACTCAGCGGTAGTTGCTAAGGCGAAGGCAGAGCAAAGGGAGCGGGCCAAGCGCGTGCTCACTCAGGAGGAGCTGCCACCCACCGGCACGAGCACGTTCGTCGAGGCCAACGTACTGATGAACGTCAAGGCGGACGAGTGGGTGGCGGTCTTCGGCATCACACAGGAGGGCGAAACCTTGGCCGAGTGCGGCGAGAAGATGGATGCCACGGTGAAAACCTTCTCGGCCGAACTGAAGAAACTGGGGATCGGCGACGGCCAGCTCTTCCTCGACTTCGTGTCGCAGACGAAGATCTATGGCTTTGAGCAGCAGGACAACACCCTTCAGGAGAAGCTCGTCGGCTTCGTCTTGAACAAGAACCTTTCGATCCACTATACAGATCAAGCGCTCTTAGACAAGCTCACGCTTGCCGCGGCTCGGTCACAGGTCTTCGACTTGATCAAGGTGGACTACATCGTCGAGGACATAAACGCCGTACAAGACGTACTCATGCAGGAAGCGGCGCGAATCATCAAGCAAAAAGTCGCGCGGTACGAGAAACTTCTCGGCATCAAGCTCGAGCCTCCCGCCCAGGTTTACGCGGAACGGCCCGCGATCCACTACCCCACACAGATGTACGACTCCTACACGGCCTATGAGTCGGAGCAGATACTCAGCCAGGCCCAGCGTCAGAGGTACACCGTGCTGTCCGCGCGCAAGACCAGGACGTTCTTCTTTAACGCCTTGGACGGGGATGGCTTCGACGCGGTCATCAACCCGGTCATCATCGAACCCGTTGTGCAGTTCACGCTCTATCTCAAGCTGAAGTACGAGGTCGAGCAGAGCAAGGCGAAGCAGACCGATTCGTAGGCTGCGGGTGGGGTCGGTTAGGGCAATATGTTTGTGTGGCGTGGACAGATTCCGGGCCGCACGGCGCCTGTGACTCCGGCGTGATTAGGAATCTGTCCACGAACGGCCCCGAGCATTCCGCAAATCGCCGACCCTTGTAACGGGTCGGCGTGTCTCATCCGCGACCGGTGGAACGGTCGCGGGAGCGGAGAATCTGCACGCGTACGCGCGAGCCCGCAGAAGTGAGGGTGATGGAGAAGGGGGTGGGGGTGCCGTCGGACCAGGTGGGGCGGCAGGGAACGCCGCGTCCGAAAAGCGCGTTCTTGTCGTCAATCGGATTGCCGCCGTTGGCGCGCAGCAGCCTTATGCCCCTGCGGCCCCATTCGTCATTCCCCCCCGCCGTGGGTTTCATCTTGTCGAAAACCGCCGGATCCTCGACGATGTGCCATATTGCCAGCCCGTCAGACGGAAGAGCGCCCGCGTCGTAAGAGTCGCCCCGGTACCGGTTCTCCACAATGAAATACTCGGACGGCCCTCGCGATGGGTCGTACAGGATGAGCGCCTCGCCGGAAGTCTCAACGTCGCGTAGAAGATATTCGCCGCTCTCAGTGACCACGCGATACCGCAGCCAGCCGAGTTTCAGTTTCTCGAACGGGTCGAGGTGGCAGGGCGCGTACGACCTATCCATCAGCGAGTAAACGCCGGGGCGATAGGGCGTGTCCATGTACATGTCGGGCGCGCCCAGAAGAATGTGGCTAAGTTCATGCGCGAACAGCCCTAAGTTGGGCGGCTTGCCGGCGTACGCCTCGGTAATCAGCGGAATTCTCACGCCGTCCACGATTAGCGGCGCCCACTCCGGATACTGCGCTCCGGCGGGAGTGCGCATCGTGCCGAACGGGTTGTTTTGCGGAATCACCATCAGGATTCCCAACTCGTGCGGCTCTAAGACGCCGTCGCCGTCTCGGTCGTACTCGGCGAAGTCGAAGTCTTGGTCCGTCAGTCGAACCGCCTCCGCCCACTTCTCGGTGTGTCCGCTCAAGAACCCATCGCCGTCCGAATCCTCCGGGTCTTTTTCCTTGCTGCTCTCCCAATAATGGTCCCCCGGCTTCGCGGCGTCATACCAGCCGAGTATCCCGGCGCGCTTCAGCCGAAACTTGCCGTGCGAGTTCTCGAAGAACCATCCCGCGACGCTGTTCTCTTGGCCGAAGACGAGGTCCTCTATCTGTTGTTTGGCCGGCGCGGGATGGTCGGGCCTGTGCGGGTCCCATAGGATCAGCAGGATTGAGTATTCGCCCACCGTGCGCTGCATCTTGGGCGTGGAGATGGTTCCGGCGAAGTCAGGCGCCTGCGGGACGGCGGCGAATGCGGCGGCGAGCAACGCGGCGAGCATAGTCTGGAATATACCGGTACCGGACCTCCATCCCCCAACCCCCTTCCTCCAAAAGCGAGCGTTTGGAGGAAGGGGGCGATCAGACAGGTATCCTCATGCAGGCGCGGGCCCGTAGCTCAGGGGTTAGAGCAAGCGGCTCATAACCGCTAGGTCGCTGGTTCAAATCCAGCCGGGCCCACCAGAAGCGATAGACGATTGGCGATTGACGAGGGGTAAGGGATGAGGCGTGAGGCCGAAGGGACCACGGCGGAGATCACGCGCACGGAATGAATCGAATCCCCTCAACGAATCAAACGGACCAACCTCGTCCGAACGCCCCAACGACGCCAATCCCCTGAAAGAGTC
>JADFGT010000166.1 GCA_022567555.1 Armatimonadota bacterium
GGCAATCGGGTCTGCGCTCGGCAAGACTGTTGGTCAGGATCCCCTCGCCGCAGCCGAGATCGAGCACGATTGCGTCCTTTGCAAGCCGTTCGCTGATCAGCGACAGGGGAACCAGGCTGTGTTTCAGAAAGGACTGTGCGGGAGAGACGCTGCCACGCCGTACATATTCGAATGCCTGGTACCAATACATCTCACGCTCCACGCTCGTTCAGATCAGCTCACGACCGGCCGTTCTGACGCATTCAGAAATTGTCTGGCGCGTCCCCATAATATGAACAGTCCGGGTACCGCCGACAGCATCAGAACAATTCCGAACCCCCCGGCGATCGCCACAATCGTCTCGACCTCGTTCTCCAGGCCGGAGAACACCAGCAATGCCGCGGCCTCTCGCGGCCCCCATCCGCCATATGACAACGGGAACTGCATCAGGGTGAAAATAACCGGCACAGCCCACAGGAAATGATAGGCTTGGACAGTGGTATCGAAAGCCAATGCCACGAAGTAGTAAGCTAGGATACTTCCGCCGCAGAACAGCAATGACTGGACCCAGAGTCGGGGGGCCCGCAAAGGGTTCAGTCCCCGCCCCAGGTCGCGCCCGGCCAACAGCACCAGATTGATGAGTTTCCACGCCTTTGTCCGGCGACGCAATCGCCGCGCCAGGGCCACCGACGTGACCACGCCCAACAACGCCCCGGGGGCCGCGAGCAGCCATACCAGCGAAGCGATCTTGGATGGCGAATCGAACACTAGGATTGGAAACGCCAAGGTTCCCGCAATGAAGAGGAACACCACGCCGAAAACGCGGTCGAACAGCACCGCCCTGACCGCCCGGATTCGACCGATTGTTCCCTTGAGAATCAGATAGCGGATAACGTCGCCTCCCAGACCGGTCGGCAGTACTTGGTTGAACCAGAGGGCGGCATAATGCAGGGCGGCAATCCAGCTGAAAGGTAGCCGCCGCTGGAACAGAACCAGTCCCTGCCGCAATCTTTCGGCAGCCGCCAAATTGGCGAAAATGTTCACCACGAGGGCGAGCAAGAACAGGCGGTAATCCCCATTGGCAATCACCGTCCACAACCGGTGGACATCCAGGAAATACAGAAAAAAGGAGATAGTGATAATACTGACGAGCACGCCCGCCAGTGACTGCAACTGCCGCTTGGCGACCATCATCCCGTGTCCCGTCGCTACAATTCACCCATCCGCTTCCCGGCCGATTTCGTTTTTTCGTCTCCGGTGCGTTCCAGGACATCGCGCACGATTACGACCGGACGTCTTTGAAGGTTGATGTAGCTTCTGCCGATATACTCGCCAACGATGCCGAGGAAAATGAAGTTGAGACCGAACATGAACAGCATGGTCACGAACAGGCCGGCTACGGCTGGCGGGAACGACTCGGGCGAGAATAAGCGCAGCAACAATAGATAGGCGCCACTCGAAAAGGCGAGCAAGGTGACGATCATGCCGAAATAAAATAACAGACGAAGCGGCTTCATCGAAAAGGATATGATGCCGTCGAGCGATAGCCGGATCATTTTCATTAACGGATACTTGGTTTCCCCGGCTAATCGCGCATCGCGCTCGTAGGGAAAGGCTTCCTGCCGGAAACCGACCCAGGCGAACATGCCCCGCAGGAACCGCTGGTTTTCCGGCATCGCGTTGATGGTGTCGACGACGTTGCGGTCGATGACGCGAAAATCGCCCGCATTTCTCGGGATTTCGACATCCGCCATCTTCGACAGAATCCAGTAGTAAAGGTGTGCCGCCCAAAGCTTGAACCGGGTCTCGCCCTTGCGCGACCGGCGCTGCCCGTATATCACGTCGATACCGTCCGCCCAACGCTCGAGCATTGGTTTGATGAGTTCCGGCGGATCCTGCAGGTCCGCGTCGAGGATCGCCACCACATCGCCTCTCGCGATGTAAAGTCCCGCCGACACCGCATATTGATGGCCGAAATTCCGGGCGAGATCGACAGCCCGGAACCGCGCGTCGGCGTCGACAAAGGCACGCAATATCTCCAGGGAGCGGTCTGTCGACCCGTCATTGACGAGGACGGCCTCGCATCGGGTCGGCAGATCGTCCATGACTTTCACAAGCCGCTCGCGCAGCGTCTCCAGCACGATCTCCTCGTTATAGACGGGAACGACGATCGTCAGCAGGCACGACTGGTCCAGCTTCCGCCCTCCGCGGTTCGATTGCAGAATAATGAAATGCTCGTTGACCATTGATGATGCCGGCTACCCGCTGATGATGCGCTTGCGCTTGCTCCGTATGGCCCAGATCGCGCCGTCCGCCACATAAAAGATGAGGTAACCGCCCATGCCAAGCACCGCAGTGCCGGGCCCTGCCCGACCCCCTATCAAGGCCGTTAGGGCAAGACAGAATATGGCGATCAGCATCCCCCAGGGCAGCACCAGAAACATACTACCGCGCATAACGCCAAAAATAACCGCCACCGCCGACAGCGGGGCGGCGCCGGCCAAGACGGCGGATCCGTATCCGGTCCCCGGCACCGGTGCCGCCGTATCCGGGGTCAGCCAGCCCAAAGCCGCCGCCGCCGCCGCCGCCGCGATCGTGCCAAACGTGAAATAAAGAACCTGCGGGCGGCGGAATCGAATAGGAGCCAGAACCGCGAAGATCCACACAAACAGTGCAAGCACGCCGACGGGCACCAAGCCGCCGGCACCAAGAACGAAAAGCGGTAGTGCGCCGGCAAGCCCGGGCGCGAGCCAGCCTGCGGCTGGCACGTCGATGCCGCGCCATTCCAGTTCGACCGCCAATGCAAACGGTGCAACGAAAGCCAATGGGGCCC
>JADFGT010000088.1 GCA_022567555.1 Armatimonadota bacterium
TGCCTCCGTCGCTGTGTCGAGGGCTTCTTTCAGGCCGCGCTTGACCGCGGCGACCACGCCGCCTTCGTACACGATCTTCCCGGCTTGCATGTCCTTGGGGCGACCCCGAAGGTGCATCAGGACCACCGGGACCTCGGCTTTTGCCACCGTCTGGGCCATGGCCGGGTCGAAGCGCATGGCCGAGAATTCAGAGACCAGCAGTTCGCCGCCGCTCCAGGCCATCCGGCTGTCTCCGCCTTCGCCCATGAGCAGGCGCCCGCTCGCGGGGCCGACCCGGACCGTCTCGCCGGCCCGCACGGTCATCACTCGGCTGCCGAGGTCGTCGTGAACGAGGTAACTCCATTCGCGGCCCTCTTTTAGGGGCATCCAGGAGGGTTCCCCGGAGCAGCCGAGGAGTGTCAGGGCCAGCAGGCAGGCGGCCGTCCGGCCTACTCCGAGGCCGGTTCTGTGGCCGGTTCCTTCTGGGGTGCCGGAGGTCTTCGGCGCTCTCTCGTGGGCTTCCACTGCATTCTGTTGATGTCGAGCGCAACAAAGGGCAGAAGCGCCATCTCTCTGGCGCGTCGGATTGCGCGCGCGATCATTCGCTGCTGCTTCGCCGTGTTGCCGGTCTGGCGTGCTGGGAGGATGCGCCCCTGGTCGTTCAGGTACCGTCTCAGCAGTTCCACGTCTTTGTAGTCAACCGTCTGTACCTTGTTGATCGTAAGGTAGCTGACCTTCCGGCGCTTGCGGCCGCGCGCCGCTCTGGGGCCGGTGGGTCGTCCTGCGCCCGTGTCCCGTCTTGGACCCGCGGGCCTTTTCCTTTCGGACACCTCTTCCGTCCCGGCGCGCTTCTTGGTGTCTTCCGCCGGCCCTTTTTCGGCAGCGGCTCCGGTTTTCGGGGCGGACCGCTCGGGTTTCGGCGCGGCCTGGGTGTCTTGCGGCTGCGCCTGAGTGGTCTCTTCTTCGCTCATGTTCTCCTCTTCTGTGCCTGTCGGCAGACGGGGATTATGGCACAGCGTGGCGGTGGGCACGCTGACTCCAGGGGCCGGAGTGCGTCATCGTAATGTTTCTCCTCGTGCAGAGGCGACCCGCCGGACTCCTCGCAAGTTCACAGGCCGCGTCAGAGGGTGGCCCTAACCGCACTACCCTTCACCATGACGCGTCCCAGAGAGGCGGGTTGGGGTATACAAAACACAATCCAAGGAGACCGAATAATGGCAGACGACACGAAAGCAGCATACACGGCGATCCGTGACAAGTACGCAAATCGGATCGAAGCGATCATGATCGCTATCGCCGACGCGCTCCACACAGAAGGTTACACGGTCAAGAGGCCAAGTGAGCTGACAGGCGAGCAATACGTTTGGAACCTACATGTCAAAACAAAAAGTGAGGACCTCCCGTATTCTACGGCGCCTTTCTACACCTTTGCCGATGTCAGATTCGAGATCAACGAATCAGAGATTTACAATCATGACCCCGGCGACGTGGCATTTAGGATTGCAATGTACGGAATGGGCGGAGAGGTGGTTGTGAACTTCATGCCCTACGACTGTACGGAAGACTACTGGGTTCCCGTTGACGACACAGAAGCGGTAGAGAGGCGGTTTTGTCTAATAGAGGGCCTCGAACCTGTGGACTTCGTGGAACGTATCCGCGAAGGCCTATCGGATCTATTAGAGCGCGGGATGAAAGAATCGCTTCTGCGGGCGAAAGCACCATGAAGACTCTTGAGTTTAACCGGATATACAACATGGACTGCGTTGAGGGAATGAAGCGTCTACCGAAGGACTCTATTGATCTCGTTATCACCGACCCGCCCTTCGCCATCGACTTCAAGGCTCACCGGGGGAATTACAACCGCACACAGTCCCGCGTCATTGCCGGCTACAACGAGATTCCGGCCGCTCAATATGCTGACTTCACGCTGCGCTGGATGCAGGAAGTTCACAGGGTCGTGAAAGACTGCGGCAGCGTGTTCGTCTTCTCGGGATGGAACAACCTGAAGGATATCCTCATCGCCAGCGACGATCTGGGCTTTACGACGGTTAACCACATCATTTGGAAGTATCAGTTCGGCGTCGTATGCAAGCGGAAGTTTGTCACGTCACACTACCACTGCCTCTTCGTCTGTAAGAACGACGCCAAGAGGAAGTTCTTTAACAGCGCCCGTTTCGAGAAAGACGCTCGCGCAGACAGCGGGGGAAGCCTTCGGTATCGGGATCTTGAGGACGTATGGACGATCAAGCGGGAATACTGGCACGGCGACAAAAAGACGCCTACGAAGCTGCCCGCCGAGCTCATTGAGAAGATCCTCGCCTATACGAGCGAGCGGGGTGACATTGTTTTGGATCCCTTCTTGGGGTCTGGACAGGTCGCCGTGGTGAGCAAGATGTGTCATCGGCAGTTCGTAGGGTTTGAGATCGTGAAGGAGTATTACGAGTTCGCACAACAGCGGCTGCTCAAGGGGGTCTACCGGGTGAGGGATGAGTCGGAGCGAGAGGTAACCGCCAACCTATCACTCTTCGGGGAGGACGCGTGAGCTTTGAGGAGACATCAAAGCGGCTCGGCAGGAAGCTGCAAGAGAGCGTCCCGAAAGAGTGGGATGGCAGGAAGGCAATCCTTGAATTGAAGGAGGCCGGGACCAAGTACTGGAAACAGATGGAATGGATCGGCTTCTACTTCCAATACCTTTGTGAGACCCACCTCCCGCCTCATATGACGGTGCCGGGGCCGAGATACGGGAATGTAGGATTCGATGGCCTGTGTGACATCGCATGGGATTTCAAAGCCCACGCAATCAATACGAGCAGCCACCAGGTGATCGTGAACGATAGCGCCGCCATAGCTGAGGCGATCAAGGATGACGGTGCGGTCGGGGTCATACTTGCGCTCGGAGAGGTTGTCTACAACGACGACGAGCGGACGTTTAAGGCATGGCATGATGAGCTCAAGGGGGATAAGTCGAAGTACGAGATCGAGCGGATCAGACGGGGGGCATGGTCGCGGCTCCGAAAGGTTTTCTTTGACTTGAAGCAAATTTCATTCATTAGGATTACCGACGACACACTCGTGAAGTGCGGCTCCTTTCAGGGCGACTTCCGCAATGCGGACGGAAGTCCTCGGAGAGAGAAGGTTCTGTTAGACCTCGAAAAGTTGGAAGAGGACCTCATTTACTTCGTAGAGTTCGACTAACTATGGGCACGCCGTCCGCTTAGAGTGTCCGGTAAGATTCCGTTTATGGCGGACTGCATTGTCTGGTTTCACGTGACCCCTCCCTTCGGTAAGACCGTAACGGCCGACCGTGTCCAGGTTATCGCGTCGTACCTGCAGGAGCAAGGCGGGGACTCATCTCTGTGTGGACGGTTGGTTGAGGCCGAACACGTGGCGGGTTGGGCGGATAGCGATCTGCTCGAGCTCGAAGACGCGCTCGTCAAGGCTGCAAGGAAGAACAGCGTGGATGTCCCCGAGGCCGTGGTGGAGGGCGGATTCCCCCCGCCATATTCGTCAGGCCGCCATGTTCCGTACAAAGAGATAGGGTTCTTGGCGCACCGGTGCGAATCCGTGGTCGCAGCTGTTCTGGAGGATGCTTACGCCGTTTGTGAACGAGTTGAACTACTTGCGAAAGAATTGCAGAGAGTCAGTTACAACCGTGTATGGCCAGACGTTGGAGTGGCAAGCGGCGGTGTTAAACCAGGTTCGGCCGTTGCGGTAAACCTCCTAGCTCAATTCGCCGCCCGTCCTTCTGCAGAGGCGAGCGGCGCAGAAGCCAAACGCCTAAAGCGGCTGATCACGTTACGCGGTGAGCGTAGGCATAGGGACCACTTATACACTTATGTCGAGATTGACACCAGAACAGTCAATGACCCCGCGCTCGTGCTCTACACGACCGCTACAAATCTACAGGAAATGAAGCGACCTGGACACCAGCGGCTTACATCCAGAGTCCTTTGGAAGTCGTTGGCGACTATAGACAATTTCCTTGAGTGGTTCTGTGATGAGTCAGTGCGGCAAATACACGCTTGTTCATAGAGGGAATTCACAGGGGTGTTTGAATACCGCGTTGCCGGGCATCACAAACGCCCGCACGGGCATGGTGCGCTGCCAATTCCTGTCAGGAACCCACACCTCGCGGCGACCTTATCCGTGAACCAGCGTCCGTCCCGCGCCGGTCGGGCGCGGCGTCGGGACAGGAGCCTCCGGCCTCGACGTAGCGAGGCCCTCCATCGTTCCTACGGATAAATCCCGCGCGTTACCGTCGCGTCGGCGACGCGTTTGACGCCGATGATGTATGCGGCGGTGCGCATGTTGGTCTTCTGCTGCTCCATCGTCGCCAACACGCTGCCGAAGCTGTGGCGCATGATTTTTTCCAGCCGGTGCGTTACCTCGTCCTCTTCCCAGAAGAACGCCTGAAGGTCTTGCACCCACTCGAAGTAACTGACCACCACGCCGCCGGCGTTCGCCAGCACGTCAGGCACAATCATCACCCCGCGGTCCGACAGTTCATCTTCGGCGAGCGGCGTCGTCGGGCCGTTCGCGCCTTCCACGATTATCTTTGCCTTGATGTCCTTTGCGTTTTCCTGGTGAATCACCTCGGAGACCGCCGCCGGTATCAAGATGTCGCAGTCCAGAGCGAGCAGTTCCTCGTTTGTAATCTGATCACAGTCTTTGAACTCGCGCATGCCGCCTTCGCGATGGCTGTAGCGTTCGGTCAAAGTGCGGACCGGGAGGCCGCTTTCGCTATAAATGCCGCCCTGCGCGTCGGACACCGCTACGACCGTGCAGCCGTTCTCCTCGGCAAGCCGCGCGGCGACCGAGCCCACGTTGCCGAAGCCCTGCACTGCGACGCGCGAGCCGCTCAGGTCCCTATTCAAGAACTTACACGCCTCGCCTGCCGCAACAATCACGCCGCGCCCGGTCGCCTCGAGGCGGCCGAGCGACCCCCCGAGCGGCACGGGCTTGCCGGTGACGACGCCGGTAACGGTGTAGCCTTTGTGCATGCTGTATGTGTCCATCATCCAGGCCATCACCTGCGCGTCGGTGCCCATGTCGGGAGCGGGGATGTCGGTGTTTGGCCCGAGGACGAAACTTATTTCGGAGGTGAACCGGCGCGTCATTTTCTCAAGTTCGCGCTTACTGAGACGCTTGCGGTCTACCCTTACTGCGCCCTTCGCGCCGCCATATGGGATATCCACTAAGGCGCACTTCCACGTCATCCACATTGCGAGCGCGGTCGTCTCGTCGAGGTCAACGTCGGGGTGGTATCGCACGCCGCCCTTTGTCGGTCCCCGGCTCAGATTATGAAGGACGCGATAGCCCTCAAAAACCTCCACGCTTCCGTCGTCCATGACCACCGGGAAGTTGACGATAATCTGGCACTTGGGCGTGGCCAAGACGTTGTGCAGGCCTTCATCGAGATCGAGATGCTTCGCCGCCACGGCCAGTTGGTGCCGCGCCATCTTTAGGGGGCCCGGCTTTTTCGATTCCTGCGTTCCGGCGACTGCCATCTATCTCACTCCGTTCTTCGGGTTCATCCCCGGCTGGGCGCCCTTGAAAGCCACCGGTGCAGGCCATAGGCGGGGACCGCGACAACACCGTTGTAGATTGCTGCGCCCATTGTATCTGCCAGCCATCCGAGAATGTCCTTTTCCAGCGCCAATAGGAGGTAGATAACGCCTGCTGCGAGTGTGGCGACAGCCGTCACGACTGCTGCCGTGAGAGCGCCCCTTCCGAGGAAGGCCGAATAGACTTTCACCGATAGGACGCAGACCAGCGTCCGGCTGATGACCAGCGCGGTCATCCTTTCGTTCAGCAGGGCGCCGCTGAACAGGCCGGCGAAAAAACCGGTGGCGGATGCAGCCTGGGGTGAGCGCTGTAAGGAAAGAATGACCGCCGCTATCAGGAGGAAGTCCGGTTGTGCCCACCCGACGGCCAGCCTCTGCGAGAGCGCCGCCTGCAGCCCGGCTGCGCAGATGAGCCAGACGGCCGTGGATAAGAATGTCCAGATCATCGGACGACTACCAGCACCTCGCGCAGTTTCGCAGCGTTGACGGCGGGCTGCACCAGGCCGCGCCGAATGCCGTAGTTGGTGTCCAGCGAGACCTGAACGATGCGGCCGATTCGGATGCCCTCCGGATAAGTGTGCGACAGGCCGGAGGTAGCCAGTATGTCGTCCGGCTGGGCGTCCGCGGTTTCGGGATAGATCTCCAAGACAAGTTCATCGTCTCCCTGGCCGCGCACGAATCCCGCGACTTGCGATTCGCTTCTCATAACGCGCGCGCCGACGCTGAAGTCTGGATGCGTAACGAGGTTTACGAAGCATGTGGAGCCTGAGGCCTCCACAACTTGGCCCACCAGGCCGTCCGGCGCGATGACTGCGTGGCCGAGCCGGACGCCTTGCGCGGTTCCGACGTTCAGCTGGATGCGATGGCGAGAGGGGTAGTAGGCGATGACGTCGGCCGCGGCGCTCCGTCTGAGCATCTCCTGCGGCATCTCGAGCAGTTTGTGGAGGCGCGCTATCTCACGGCTCTGTAGCTCGCGTTCATCGGCGTCTTGGCGGCCCTCCTCCAAGGTGTGTTCCAGGTCCGCGATACGGCGCTTCAGGCCGGGCGCGTCCCAGATGCCCGCGAGGAAGTCGCCCACCCAGTCCGACGTGATCCCGGCGGCGCGCTGCACAGGAAGGGCGACCAGTTGCGCGGTCCTGGAGACGAAGTCCACTTCGCCCTTCTTCTTCGCATCGTTTTGGAGTTGCCCCAGTCCTACGCCGAGCCCGCATAGGAGGGCCGGGACGAGCCAGGCGGGACGCCCTAATCTCTTGATGCCTGCACCAGAACCTTTCTGAGTTGCGGATTGCGATGGACCTCTTCCATCACTTGGCCCGTGCCGATCACGACGCAGCTCAGCGGGTCGTGCGCCACGACTACGGGTATGCCGGTTTCGTCGGAAATGAGCCGGTCTATGCCCCTAAGGAGGGCGCCCCCCCCGGCCATCACGATGCCTCGCTGAATGATGTCGGCCGCCAATTCCGGCGGCGCCGTTTCGAGGGTCAGTTTGACCGTCTCGACGATCGCGTTCAGTTCTTCTTGGATGGCTACGCGCAGGTCTTCGCTGCTTATTATCACGCCGCGCGGCAGGCCGGTGACGAGGTCGCGCCCGCGCACCTCGTATGTCATCTCCTCTTCCAAAGGATAGGCCGAGCCGATCTCTATTTTTGCGCGCTCGGCGCTCCGCTCTCCGATGAAAAGGTTATAGGCGCGCCGGATGTAGTTGGCGATGGCCTCATCAATCTCGTCTCCGGCGATGCGAATCGAGCGGCAGTTGACGATGCCGGCCAGCGAGATGATGGCGACCTCGGTAGTCCCGCCTCCGATGTCCACGATCATCGAGCCCGTGGGTTCCGCTACGGGCAGGCCGGCGCCGATGGCGGCCGCCATCGGCTCTTCGATCACGTATGCCCGGGTCGCACCGGCGCGGCGGCACGCCTCGATGACGGCCAGCCGTTCGACCTCGGTCACTCCGCTCGGGATGCCGATGACGACGCGGTGGAATACAAACCGGCGCGAACTGCTCTTGCCGATGAAGTGGCGCAGCATCGCTTGGGTCTGGTCGTAGTCGGCGATGACGCCGTCCCGCAGCGGACGAATGGCCGAGATGGAAGAGGGCGTGCGGCCGAGCATTCGCTGCGCTTCGGCGCCCACCGCCAGCACGGTCCCGGTGTTGGTGTCCACCGCGACGACGCTCGGCTCTCGCAGCACGATGCCGCGGCCCTCAACACAGACCAGCGTATTGGCGGTACCCAGGTCTATTCCGAGGTCTTCCCAGAAATACCCGCGCATGCGGCCGGCGAGTTCTTGAAGATTCACACGTCCTCGCCCGGGGCCTCCCCGCCCGTCACGCGGCGGGCCAGCGTTTCCTGAGATATGGCCGATAGGACGACCCGCGTCCCGCTTGTGAAGATAACGCACTTAGTCTTGCGGCCTTGAGTGGCGTCAATCAGGTCGCCCGAATCGCGGAGTTTCTGGATGAGACGCCTGACGGGCGCCGACTCGCTGCCCACCAGCGCCACTATCTGGTCCGTGAGAACGTAGTTGTAAAATCCGACGTTTAGGACTGGCGGAACCGGCATATTGACGAAACCCTCCAAAAACCTGCGAAATGACGAGATTCGAGGAGAGTATGCCACCTTGTCCCGCGTGCGTCAATCCGCTGCCCACTTACGGGCGCGGATGGGCGCTGCGGATGGGTGCCGGTGCCGCGCAAACGGCCCGCAATGCCCGCTTTAGTTGCCGGCGATGCTCGGGGTCTCGCGCCCTGAGCCCTGCGCGCCGCGGCCGCCGACCGTTGTGCCGCGCATCTGCTGGCCGCCGGTCGATCCTGACGTGTCGATCATCACTGTGGCGACGGGCAGCGGGTTCAGAATCTCCTTCGTCGGTTCCGCCGGCGTCAGCGGCTTCACAGCGTCGTGCTTCATGAAGTAGAACACGCCGACGGCGATCAGCCCGACCACCACTGCCCCGACTCTGACGGGAAGGTCATTTGAAGTATGTTGAGCCATAGATTTGCTCCGAGTGCCTATTGTTGACCAATTTGGCCCGCCACGTCAAGTCTTAGTGGCGGAAATGCCGCACACCCGTAAGGACCATCGCCAGGCCGAGTTCGTTCGCGGCCTTGACGACCTCATCATCCTTCTTCGATCCCCCGGGCTGCACGACGGCGGCGATTCCGGCCTTCGCGGCCGCCTCGATGCTGTCCGGGAAGGGGAAGAATGCGTCGCTGGCCAGCGCTGCGCCGCGGGCAAGGTCTCCGGCCTGATCCAGCGCCAGAAGGACAGACTGCACCCGGTTCATCTGGCCGGCGCCCACGCCCAGCAGGCGCTCTTGGCTCGCCACCGTTATGGCGTTCGACCTCACGTGCTTGACCACGCGCCAGGCCGACCGCAGTGCCTCCTCCTGGTCGTCCGTGGGACGTCTTTCGGTGGCGCACCGCCACTCGACCGCGTCTTCCGTGTCGGCCGTCTGCATCAGCGCCGCGCCGCGCAGTCCGCGTACGGCGAGGTAGCCGTCTCGCGGCGGGTCTCCGGCCAATAGGATGCGGACGTTCTTTCCCCAGCCGGCGCGGTTCCGGAACACCTCCATTGCGGCCTCAGCGATGCCGCCGCAAACGATGACCTCAAAGAAGTTGCCCTTCTCAGCGATCCTTTGCGCAGTCTTCAGGTCGAGTTCGCCCGGGACGGCGACGATGCCTCCGAACGCCGAAATCGGGTCCCCCAGTTTCGCCAATGAGAAAGAATCGGCCGGGCTGGGACTCCAGCCCGCGCCGCAGGGGTTTCCATGCTTTGCGATGATGCAGGGCCGGCGCTGCCCTCCGTAAAGGTGAAGAAGGTCGCAGGCCAGTTCCCAGGCGGCCTCCGCGTCCAGCAAGTTATTGTAACTCAGGTCCTTTCCCCAGACCTGTTCGGCGGCCGCCACGCCCTGCTTTTCGAACGGCCGGGCGCACAGAGCGGCCTCCTGGTGCGGGTTCTCGCCATACCGGAGGTTCTTGACGAGCCGGTAACCGAGAGTCACGGTCTCACCCGGTTTGCCCGGCATCCATTGCGACAAATGCTCGGCGATCAGTGAATCATAGAACGCTGTGTGGGCGAACGCCTTGGCTTGGAGGCGCCGCCGAAGGTCCTCGGCCTCGCTGTCAACGTTCTCGAGCACGTCCTGATAATCCGCCGGATCAACAACGACGAACACGTTCTCCGCGTTCTTCGCCGCCGCACGGACCATGGCAGGGCCGCCTATGTCAATGTTTTCGATGACTTCATCGGACGCGGCGCCCTTGCGCACGGTCTCTTCAAACGGATAAAGATTGACTGCGAGCACCTCGATCCTTCGGATGTTCAATTCCTCCATCTCTTGACGGTGCTTCATCTCGTCCGGTTTGGCAAGGAGTCCGCCGTGAATCTTCGGGTGCAGGGTTTTCACGCGCCCGTCGAGAATCTCAGGCATTCCCGTGTAATAGCTTACGCCCGTCACGTCCACATCTTCCTTTCGAAGACATTCCGCCGTCCCGCCGGTGCTAAGAATCTCGAAGCCCTTCTCCTGGAGACCGATCGCGAACTCTGCAATGCCGCTCTTATCGGTGACAGAAAGCAATGCCAGTCGCTTCATGCTTCGTGTTTCAACCTTTTCAATACTCTGTGCAGCCATTTGCGCTGTGTCGCATGATCAACGGTCTCAAAGGAGGGAACATGCAATAGACCGCAACGAACCCCTGTTAGTCCCGTAACAGCGCGATAATAGAGATAGTTGCAGAGATAATTGCCGGCATTTGCTGACGGTTTCCATGCCTGCGTGCGATGCCGCCAGGTCTCGAACAATGCGCCGTGAACTCTCAACGGTCTGTTTGGGTCGATCGGTCCGGGAGCGAGAAGGACGTTGTGTACGTCCGGTCTCTCGCCAACCTGATTTCGCGCGACCCTCTCCGCGAGAAACCGATCGGCGTTTGCTGCAACTCCCAGCATCAAGAGGCGGCTGAAGCCCTTCGGCAACCCCTTAGCGACAAACCGCTCTACTGCGCGGAAAGAGACCGGAAGGACGGCCGTGCAGTAGTCCTCCAAACGGTGCACCAGTGTCTCGCTCGGGTTTTCTTTGAAACGGCCGAACGGTCCAAAGCCTGTGATAAACAGGCGGTTCATCGGTTCGGAGGCGGCCCTCCTTCGTCCGGCGGGGGCTCCTCCTTCTTGACCCTCACGGTGAACGTCTTTTGGCTGGTGAGGCCCTCTGAGTCCCAGACCTTCAAGATGTATTGTGTCGTTGCGGGCGGGACCACGTCCATTGTTCCCCT
>JADFGT010000089.1 GCA_022567555.1 Armatimonadota bacterium
AGAGGGACGGTCTTGAAGTTCGGGGGCATATTTGGCAACGACCCGAGCGTGGTGACTGCTAGAGGTAGGAAGATCAACCTGCACGACGGGCAACAAGCGATTTGGGTTGACACTGCCGACATGAAGAAGGCCCGAACGGACTGCGATTTCGTTTGGCTGCCGGACGGCAGAGTGTGCGCCGTCGGAGGTTCGACGTCGCCTGAGCGGCCGCAACTAAAGGGCACCGCGGTCCTTGAACCCGAATACTACAACCCCGAGCAGAATGTGTGGACCCTTATTCCATTTGGAATGACAAAAACAAGAATGTATCACTCCACTGCCCAACTGCTCCCCGATGGCAGCGTGCTCACGGCGGGAGGCGACTATCTGGAGGTGGGGGACCCGGAGCTGAAGCCTGAGTTCAACGGGCAAATCTTTTACCCAGATTATTTGATGATTGACTCGCTCCGCCCGGTGATTACAAGTACGAAGCCTGCGCAAGTCATGCAGTACAACAACATGCTGACCATCGACACGAACCCGAACGACATCGTGGCGAAGGTGACGCTGTTAGGGCTCGGCAGCACGACGCACAGTTATGATATGAACCAGCGGTTCATCCGGATGACAATCAATCAGCAGTCACCCGGCGAGATAATCGTCTACACGCCGAAAAACCCAGGCATCGCCCCGCCCGGATACTACATGCTATTTGTGATCGGCCCTGACGGCATTCCGTCCATGGCGAAATACATGAAGATCGGGTGATCACAGCGCGGCTGGCCGACTCGCTTGCAGTTCTGACTGAACCTGAGGTCATCTCTGCGCGAAACGGGGAAGGGCCTGAGGTTACATCCGCTCCGGCGCGGAGATGCCGAGGAGGTTGAAGGCGGCGCGCAGGGTCGTTAGGGTCGCTTCGCACAGGAGGAGCCGCGCCGAAGAGCGTTCCGGCTCCTCCGGCGAGATAACGCGGCACTTCTCATAAAAGTCGTGGTACTGCCTCGCCAACTCCACCGCATAAGTCGTGAGCCGGTGCACCTCCCGGTCGTCCGCAGACCGCCGCACTTCAAACGGCAGGTCCCATATCTTCTTGATAAGCGCGCGTTCTGAGGGATGGACCAAGCGTTCAGCGTGCTCCGGGTCCGATGCCAGCCCCGCTTCCTCTGCCTTCTTGAGAAGGGAGCAGATGCGCGCGTGCGCGTATTGCACGTAGAAGACGGGGTTCTTCTCGCTGTGCTCCTTCGCCAGGTCAATGTCGAAGTCCATGTGCGAGTCGTGCGAGCGCATCAGATAGAAAAAGCGCGTCACGTCCACGCCGACTTCATCCATCAGTTCGGCCAGCGGGATCATCTCGCCGGTGCGTTTTGCCATCGGCGCTACCTTGCCGTCTCGCAGGAATCGGACGATCTGTGTGATCGCCACATCGAAGCGGTCACCGGGGTATCCGAGCGCCTCGATTGCCGCGCGGGTTCTGGCGATGTAGCCGTGGTGGTCGGCGCCCCAGACGTTGATGAGGCGGTCAAACCCCCGGTCGAACTTGTTTTTGTGGTAGGCGATGTCGCTGGCGATGTACGTCATCCGGCCGTTGCTTCGGACGATGCAGCGGTCTTTGTCATCGCCGAACGCGGTGCTCTTCAGCCAGAGGGCGCCGTCTTCTTCGTAAGCGTAGCGGTTCTGTTTGAGCGTCTCGATAGCGGCGTTCACTTCGCCGGAGTCGTGCAGGGCCTGCTCGCTGAACCAGGTGTCGAATCGGACGCCGAACCGTTCGAGGTCCGCGCGCTGCCCCTCGATCATCAGTTTCTGGCTCGCAGACTGGAAGAACTCCGGGCCGTCGCCGGCGTGGCTGTCGCCGTGGAGTTCGCGGATTTGCGCGGCCAGCGCGCCTACGTAGTCCCCGCCGTAACCCTCTTCCGGAAACTCGAACTCGAGGCCGAGGAGTTCTCGGTACTTGGCTTGCACGCTGAGTGCGAACAGTTGCATCTGCTGTGAGTTCACGCCGTCGTTCACGTAGAACTCGCGGCCCACCTCGTCTCCGGCCGATTCCAGTATGCGCGCCAGCGTGTCGCCATAGGCCGCGCCTCGCCCGTGGCCGAGGTGTATGGGACCGTTCGGGTTGACGCTCACGAATTCGACGAGGACCTTCTCCGGCCGGTCCTTCTCCAGTTTTGCGATGCTCTCGCCGGCCTGCTGCGCTTTCACAGCCCATCGCGCCAGGTATGCGTTTTTAAGCCGGATGTTCACGAACCCGGGGCCCGCGACTTCGACCGACTCAATTGCGTCGTCTTCCCGGAGGCGTTCAGCAAGTAGCGTCGCGGTCTCTCTTGGAGGCTTATCCAGGTGGCCCGCGGCAACCATCGCGAAGTTGGTCGCGTAATCTCCGCGCTCGGGGTTCGGGGGTTCCGAAAGTTCGACGGGGCATTCAGCCGCCGCCGCCGGCAACTTGCCTGCGGCCCTCAGCCGCTCGACGGCCTCCTGCAACCTCCGTGTCAGATCCGTCCTTATCAACAGCCTGTCCCTGCCTAAACCTTTCTGAAATGGTACCCGTTCCGCGGCGCGCCTGATGCCGATGGCCGGTAGAATCGCGGCGTGTATTCTCGACACCGCGTTCAGGTCATCGGTGTGCCGTTCGGTTTGGGGGGGCGGCGGCTCGGCGCCAGCCTGGGACCGACGGCCATTCGCATCGCGGGCCTGCAGAAGGAGTTGGAGGAGATTGTCGCCGAAGTGACCGACATGGGCGACGTGCGCTCGCCTCTGGGCAACGAGCCAGGAAACCGGGGCGAAGGCATCGGCCATTTCGAGAAAGTGCTGACAAACCTGGAGGAGGTGAAGAGGGCCGTAAGCGAAGCGACCGTGCCCCGCTCAATCCCTCTCGTGTTGGGAGGGGACCACAGTTTGGCCGTGGCCACGGTATCCGCCGCCCTTGAGCAATCGGGCGAGTTGCTCGGCGTGCTGTGGGTGGACGCACACGGCGACCTGAACACGCCGGACACATCTCCGAGCGGAAACCTTCACGGCATGTCATTGGCCGCACTGTGTGGACTTAGGTGCGGAGAGTGCCCTGCGCCGCGAGCAGAACAGTGGGCGCGGCTGTTGGAGGCCGTAGTGCCGGAGCGCCGGCTTGACGCGTCGCGAATAGTCTGGTTTGGGCTGCGCGACCCGGACCGCAGCGAGGTCGAGCGGATCACTTCGGGCGACTCCCGCCGGGCGGTGACGATGCATGAGATTGACCGTTTCGGCATCCCCGCGATGGTCGAGCATGCGGTCGAGACGCTGCGCCGGGCCGGCGTCCGCCGCCTGTGGGTCAGTTTTGATTTGGACGTGTTGGACCCAATGATCGCGCCGGGGACGGGCACCGATGTGCGCGGCGGCCTCAGTTATCGGGAGGCGCATCTCTTGGCGGAGATGCTCCACGAAACGTTGAGAGGCCCCGGCTGCCCGTTCGAACTTGTGGGGATAGAGATTGTAGAGGTGAATCCAACCCTGGATACGAACAACGAGACAGCGGTAATGGCCGTTGAATGGGTTACGTCGCTCCTGGGGAGACGGATTCTGCCCGCATGGCCGTCAGGCGGGGACGCTTAGGCGCCGCGCCGCGCGGGTCCAAGCCGTCCGGAGGTAAGCCAGTTCAATCGTAAGCGCCGCCGTGATGGACACGGCCGCGTTGATAACGCCCGGCCACCCGAGTGCCCGTCCGGCGGCGAGGAACCCGACCAAGCACCCCATGTGCAAGACCATCGCCCACGTCAGAACGAGGGTGAGGCGTTGGGCGGTAAGCAGCCCTTTGTAATAGGATTGAGCGGCGCTCAGCATGGGTACGAGGAGCGTCGCGACCAGGCCGAAAACCGCAACTTCCGTTACGTGGGCAGGCACACCCAGCGCACCGGTCAGCAGCACGCCGCCCAGAGGCGTCAGCGTCACGGCCAACAGCGACGCGGTGGCCGCCAACCCTACGCCGATGGAGAACCGGAAGAGCGCGCGTGCTGTGGCGGCGTTTTTCTGAAGCGCAATGATCGCTTCGGGGAGGGCCAGTGCGGGCGCCCGATGGAAGAAGAGAATGAGGGTCACGGCCTCCCACGCAGCCAGGGTGGCGGTCGGATCCGGGTCTTGCCCACGCGAAATCGCCGCCCGGATGACGGGCGGACCGACGAAGAACAGCATCATCGTCAGGGTGAGTGGAAGATGGAAGCGGCAGAGGCTCCCATAGGTGAGCGGCGGCTCACCGTCGGATGGGACGCCGGGACCGAACTTCAGCCTCAGAGTCCGCCTGGCGGCGACATGAACAAACAACGCCTCGGTGGTAACTCCTGCCACCCAGGCGATGGAGCCGATCCACACGCCGGGAAGACGCAGCGCCAAGCCCGCTCCGGACGCAATGACGACGGTCGCCAGCCTGACGGCAGTGCCGACACCCACCACCCACGTCTGCTGGTAGCGGATCATGACGCCCTGCGTGAACCGCCGCCAGGCGATGGCGGCGCTCCAGGTAGTCATGATGCGCATCCCCGGGAGGGCTGCCTCCGCGACCGCTTCCGGCACGCCCAAGACCTGGTGCATGAGAACCCAGTAAAGAGGCGTCCATGCCACCAAAGCGTGCACGACCGTCACACCGATCATGAGGTGAACCGTGAACCTTCGCAGAAGCAGATAGTGCTGCCGGTTCTTGGCGAGGGTCGTGCCCGTTGAGAGGAGTCCGATTACAGGCGTTTCGATCCAGAGCGACAGCACGAGGACGATGCCGAGCGCGGCGATGTTGACGACCTCATCAGGCAGGCGTGTGACGAACGCGACGATTACAGGAAATTCCACCCCCATCAGCAGCCAGGAAGCAGCCAGCGGCAGGAAAAAGATCAGAATGGCGGCCTGTGTGATGGGGGCCGCCTCCTGTTTGTCGCGGTGTGGGGGCGTCTCTGTAGGCTTGGACAATTGGGTTGCGAAGTGGGGCGCGGGCTACGCAGTGCCATCTTACCGCCCGGGTGCGTTGCGGGCCGGGGCCCCAGTTTGATATACTTGCGATCCGCCGGAAGCGGCGCAGACGCGGGTGTAGCTCAGTTGGCTAGAGCGCCGGCCTGTCACGTCGGAGGTCGCGGGTTCAAGTCCCGTCACTCGCGCCACAAAAATACAGTTGTCGGCGTTCGGTTTTCACCTTTCCGTGGGGAACCGCCCGGCCGGAGGCCGACAATCGATAACCGTACGCGACGTGCCGCGGTAGCTCAGTTGGTAGAGCAACGGACTGAAAATCCGTGTGTCGGCGGTTCAATTCCGCCCTGCGGCACCACCCTCCCCAACATCGGCAGCGTCGCGGGCACGGGTTTTGGCGGCCGGTGGCTGCCGGTCTGAAACTAAAACCTGGCGATGAATCTCTGGTTTCTCCGGCCGGAAGCGTGCGAAGTCTGATAGAATGATGTGTTGAAGGTCCGGAAGCCCGTCAGAAGAGGATGCCCTTCGCGGCTCCGCCCGTGGGCCCTCGCGGGGCGCGGCGGGCGGTCCCGGGTACCGGACGACTGAGGTTTCGGCAGGTAGAAAAGGAGGATACAGGATGACAAGCAGGAGCAGATTGTTCCGGCCAGGGATATCGTTTGCGGCGCTGGCCTTCGCGGCGCGGGGTTGGCTGGGACGATTACTGGCTTCACACTGACCGACGGGAGCGTGGAATACACCGAATTGTTCATCTCTGAGGAACGGATGACCGCGTTTGGTGGTTTGGGCGGCTAATTCGTCGGCGGTGCCACGCACATGTTCCAGAACTGGTGGTGGTACCGGAGTTTGGGTGACACAAGGGAGTACGCGCTCGGCGGTCTGCCAGGCGTGCTTCCAAGCGACAAACTACGAACCTGAAGGGCGGGTTGGAGGATGGTAAATAGTCGCACTCATGGTCTCGATGGTCCCCCCGAGCGAGGCGTTGAACCGGTCAGTCCCCGCTACCTGAGCGGGAAGGAGGGAGATCTATCGTCCGCCGCGTTAATCGTAAGGTTCGTCTGCCCAGACCCGTCCGCGTTCATGACGTATATCTCAACGTTGCCGTCGCGGTCGGAAACAAACGCGATCTTCGACCCGTCAGGGCTGAACACAGGGTCGCCCTCGGAAGCCGTGTTATTCGTCAGCTGCATCACTCCCGTGCCGTCCGAGTTCATCAAGTAGATCTCCGGTTCGCCGTCGCGGTCGGACCCAAATGCGATCTTCGACCCGTCAGGGCTGAACGCAGGGTTGCCATCGGAAACCGTGTTATTTGTCAGCTGCACCACTCCCGTGCCGTCCGCGTTCATTACGTAGATCTCCGGGTCGCCGTCGCGGTCGGAAACAAACGCGATCTTCGACCCGTCGGGGCTGAACGCAGGCGCCCCGTCGAAAGCTCCGTTATTCGTCAGGTTCGTCTGCCCAGAGCCGTCCGCGTTCATGACGTAGATCTCCCAGTCTGCGTCGCGGTCGGACTCGAACGCGATCTTCGACCCGTCAGGGCTGAAGGCGGGAGAGAACTCGAAAGCACCGTTATTCGTCAGCCGCGTCTGCCCAGATCCGTCCGCGTTCATGAGGTAGATCTCACTGGGGCCGTCGCGGTCGGAAACAAACGCGATCTTCAACCCGTCAGGGCTGAACGCAGGAGCGTTATCCTTAGCCGCGTTATTCGTCAGGTTCGTCTGTCCAGAGCCGTTCGCCTTCATGACGTAGATCTCAGCGGTGCCGTTGCGGTCGGACGTAAACGCGATCTTGGTTACGCCACCCCCAACTCCGCCTCCACCTCCACAGCCGCCCTGCAGAAACGGAACCGCGATAACGGTGGCGAGCAGTCCGTACAGCTTTCTCACTTATCAATCCTCCTTCTATTCACTTCTCAACTCCCTCAACACGCGGCGTATCGAGGGAGTTGCATGCCTCCGCATCTCCGGATGCGGAGGCTCAGCACTCTCTTATTCTTGGCCCTCAGCACATCGTTCTCTACCCGACCACCGTAGGGCTCGCGGTCTCGCTGACCGGCCCCGGCTCGCTACGCGCAGAGACCCAGCGGCCGATGAAGTTCACGGGCTGATTCCCTTCCGCGCCGTCATAATCAATTGTGTGCGGGCTGCGCGGTGACGTGCGCGGGACAGGACGCCTCGCACGCGGTCCGCGCGGCGTTCAAGGCGTCCAAGCCGCCGATGGCCAAGCCCGGAGCCGCCATGTTCCCGTCCACATATTCGGCGAAGTCGTTCTGACAGGCGTCGAACTCGGAATCTGGTTGCGGAACGCAGTCAGGCATCGTTGTCTCCTCGGCCGCACGGTTACCCGTAGGACGGCCATCTGGCCACCACAAGCCGGATTCGGGTTCGGCGTGGCCCTCCCAGGCTCCTTCAAAGTGTTGGAATGAGCGCTCATTCCAAGGAATAGGTGGGTGGCTCCTGAGAATAGCCCACCTCCGCTTGCGAATAGCCCGCTGCCGCCTGTGGGCAGGCCCTCCGGCCGCTCAGGTTCTGCACAGGCGGAAGCCAGAAAGCAGCGAATCTGGTAATTCAACTGGGCCATCCTGTGAGAATCTGTGCTACTCTGTTGACTGATTCGGGCAACAGGCACGATATCTGTAGCTCGGGGGCGATTTGAAAGGAGGATGAGATACCGATGAAAGCTCCAGTTCGTTCTGCTCTTTTTCTTGGCTTGGTTTGTATCGGGGGTGCAGCCGCTGCACAGACGATTTATGATGTTGACTCGGGCGGGCCTATCCCGCCGAGCGGCACCGCAGGTCTCGCCGTGTTCGCGTTCTTCGTTTCAGGCGAGTTTCCTACCATCACGGACATTGACGTTCGATTCTCGGCGGAGCACACTTGGGATTCCGACCTTGAGGTCCATCTCACTTCACCCCTATCCCCTGGTGTTCCTGCGATAGTTGTCGAGCTTTTCACAAATGTGGGTGGCTCCGGCGATAACTTTCAGGACACCTATCTTGACGACGCTGCCGGGACAAACATAACTGCCGGATCAGCTCCGTTCGAGGCGCCGGCGTGGGGAGGCATTCGATACAGCCCTGAAGGTTCGCTTGCCGACTTCAACGGGATCAACCCGAACGGCACTTGGATACTGACGGTGAACGACGGCGCTTCCGGCGACTCGGGCGCGCTCTTCAGAGTCGGCGATGCCGCTCCGTGGGGCACTGCAATCGGCACGCAACTCATTATCACTGCTGTTCCGGAACCGGCAACGATGTTGGTTCTCGGGGCAGGTCTGGCCGCCCTCGCTGCTCGACGTCGGAAAAGGTAGGCATCCCTCTAATTCCGTAAAAGACGGTCGGGCTGGAGCAGTCCGGCCGTCTTCCTTTTCGGCATCAATAATGCGAATCGAGCTCCCTTGTCATTCTCAATCCTTCGACGATGAGATTGTTGAAGGGTTGCGGCCGGCCTATCGCTTCGGTCTGAGGCGTGCGCAGACGTGGGGTTCGGACCCGGGGTCATCTTCTTTATTCGGGGACCCGCCTTCGGCGCGCGGACGGAACGTGACCGCTCGCTTTTCGGAAGGTTCCTTGCGGCCTGGACTTCTCCGCTCTTCCGGCTCTCTTCGCGGGCGATCATCCGCGCGCTCGGACCGATCGTCCGGGTCGACCTCGCGTTCAGCGCGGCGTATACAACCCGTGTGAGTACGCCGGTGGACGGGGGGCCCTCGCAAAAATCAGAGAACGGTGCCTGAGGGTGCCCACGCCCGGCCGCAGGGGCTGATGGCCTGCGTCTACGGCGTTAGGGCCGGTAAAACCTGGTAATCTTTCTGGCGCAATCGTGGTTCGGAGTGCGCCAATATGTGACACACTAATTGTGGGGACGAGTGTTTGGTCATAGGCCAGGCGTCCCCGTCCGCCCAAAGATGGGCCAAGGCCGTCGGCCGACCTCGGTAGCCGGCGGGATCTGAGTTTGAATAAGGAAGGAGGAGTAGAAATGTCTACGAGATTCAATTCCGGCCGGCCGCTCGCAATCCTTGCCGGATTGCCGATTGCGGCAGTGGCCCTCGCGTTTGGCGACACAATTGATGAATTCACGATTGTCGACGGAAGCGTCAGCAACACGGAGAGAGGCCTGCAGTACGAGCGGTTCACGGGGGCCGCCTCCCAGGCCGACTTCTTCGTGGGAGGCGTGGACCACCTGTATCAGAACTGGTGGTGGTACCGGACCGGCACCGACACGCGGGAGTACGCTCTCGGTGGCGTGCCCGGCGCGTCGACCCAAGTCTTCGGTGCGGTGACCTCGCCGTTCTCCGCGAGAGTGGTTTACAAGGAGCCTGCCGGTGACGGGACAATTCCTAACGCGCTGGAGATCGACCTTGAGTACACGGTGAGCGACATATTTCCGCGTTCGGAAAAGCCGGACTTCGGCGAGAAGGTGATCGCGTTCAAGATTCGCAACCTGCTGTCGCAGCCGCAGATTGTCTGGTTCTTCTCGTACAATGACTTCGACCTGGGCGGCACGCCCGGCGACGACATGGCGAAGATCCACGGTGGCGGCCCTCACGTCCAGCACCAATGGGATTTAGACGACCCGAACCATAACCCCACCCAGTCGATCTACAAGGCGAGTGGCACCGGCCTGATTGCTTGGGAGATGGCATTGTTCCCGACTATCGTAGATAAGCTGGCCAACCCCGTCATTGACGACCTGACGAGTATGACCACGCCGATCGGCGGCGACGTCACCGGCGCGTTCGAGTGGGGATTCGAGTTGGCGCCCGCCGGCGAATGGGGTGACGAGTTCGTAGGCTCGATCGTAAAGGAAATCGGCGTGGTTCCGGAGCCTGCAACGATGCTGGCGCTCGGCGTCGGCCTGGCGGCATTGGCGGCCCGCAGACGACGGCGATAGGCTGGCTGCCTCGCGCAATCCTACACAGAGGCCCCCCCGGTCACGAGACCGAGGGGCCTCCTGCATTCGACTCCCTCAACGTCCCGGCGTAGCCTTATGTTGAGGCACAGAGAGGTTTTCCCTCTCAAAATCTCAACTGGTCTCGTAGAGTCAGGGGGATTCTGGCGAGATACCCTTGAATGTTGGCGAGAATCAAGGGATTATTTGAAATATTCACCTGTCTATCTCGGAATGGCACCTGCATACTTCGAGCATTCCCCTGCCGATCTCAGTGCGTCCCTTGCCACTCGCGGAGAATCCCCTGCCAATCCAAGGGCGGCAAAGGAGAGCCGCCATTGCCACTCGCACCGACGTGCACGACAAGACAGCCACTCACTGCCCCGCTTTCGGCATTCCGTGGCAATCATGGCGGGAAATGAGCCTCTGTATACGCGCCGCCGCTTCCGGATGGAATGCTCGTCGCCTTCAGGCTGGACGGAATCTGCAATTTCCAGGCGGAACCGGGGATGGTCGAGTTCACCACGTTGTAGGTGTAAAAGACTGTCTCGGCATACGGGACCTTGCCGCCGACCTCCAGGCGCCGGTCAATTCTGGCGATGAGACCGTCCTTCTGCCTAACGTAGACCAGGGCCACCCAGGACTCGGCAGTGCGCGACTCGATGACCCAGCAGGCGACGCTCCGAATGACCGCCGTCTCTTTTAGCAGGCGCAGTCGAGCGCCCGGACTCTGGAAGCGGTCCCAATAGTTGTCACCTTTGATCAACGCGACTACGAGCGGCTCGAGCGTAGCGTTCATGCGGTCGAGTGCTGTGAACATCTCCTTCCTCTTGGTCGTGCCCCGGTACACCTTCTTGCGAACACGGTCATCGCCGGTGAGCGTGCGGCCGTCATATAGTACCGCGAACGACCGGGTTGGG
>JADFGT010000090.1 GCA_022567555.1 Armatimonadota bacterium
CGCGGTTTCTATCTGAAGACCAATTATTTTTGGGCGAACCCCAACTTCCACACGCTGATTCCTTATGACGATATCGAGAAAACCGTAAATCCCGCACAGGCGCTGGTAGACGCTCTGACCGAACTCGACACAACCCACGTTTACATTAGTCTCCGCTATCTCGACCGTGAAGACCGCACCGTCCTCGAAAGCAGGCTCTGGCCAGACATTGACCCGCTGGAACGGCCGCTCAAAGAGCCGTTCCGCGGATTCATTCTCGACGCGCTCGAACAAGGACTGTTGCGCAGGTACCAGGTATTCGACAACACAACGACCGGTCCGACAGGCCTCGACCGTCCGCGCGCGTACCTGTTCGAGATCGTTTCAGAAGAAAGTCAGGACGACGATCAGGCCGAAGAGTAACGCCTCGGTACGCGAGACATAATGCGCGTCGGTATCTCGTGCGGGGTCGTATCCACGATCTTCGCGAGCGACTCAGCGGTGATCGGCGGCTCGATTAACCCTGCGGCGTCGCCGACTTTTGCCTCCGGTATGTCCGTCACGTCCACCATGATCTGGTCCATCGCCACAATCCCCCGGACGGGTGCGCGCTTTCCGTGAATCACCACCTCGGCCCGATTGCTGAGCGCCCGGTGGTAGCCGTCGCCGTACCCCGCGCCGAGCGTGGCAATCCGTGACGGGCGGTCCGTTTCATACGTTCGGACGTAGCCGATCTTCCGGCCGGGCGGCAGGCAGCGCATCGCCATGACCCGCGCCTTCCACGAAAGCACCGGCCTCAGGTCCAGGTCCGTTTCCACATGCTTGATGCCATATGCGAAAACGCCGATGCGCACCATGTCGAGGACCGCCTCCGGAAATAACGCCAGCGCCGCGCTGTTCGCGCAGTGCCGTATGGCGACCTGCACTCCCGCCGCCTTCATTTCATGCAGCGCCTTCCGAAAGCGGTCGAACTGCCAGCGCGTGTAATCGGGCGAGCCGGCGGCGTCCGCGAAATGCGTGGCCGCCCCCTCCATTTCCATTGCCGGGAGCGAGGCGATGCGCGCGGCCAAGCCGGCGGCCTCCTCGGCCTGCACGCCGAAGCGGCTCATGCCGGTGTCAATCTTCAAGTGAATCCGTGCCGTCCTCTCCTGCTTCTCCGCTTCCTTAGAAATCGCCTCGGCGGTCTCGAAAGACTCGACCAAACTCCGCAAGCCATAAAAGACCACCTGCGGCGCCTCCAACGCGAGGACGGGGGCCAGCACTATGATCGGAGCGTCAACCTCGGCTTCACGAAGCGCGATCCCCTCCTGCACGGTCGCAACGGCCACCCAGTCCGCCCCCAATCGCACCGCCGCCCGCGATATCGGCACGAGGCCGTGCCCGTACGCATCGGCCTTCACAACCAGCGCCAGCCGGGCGGGCGGCGACAGCCGCGCACGAATCTGCTGGAGGTTGTGGCGGAGGGCGCGGAGGTCAACCTCCGCCCATGTGCGAGGAAACGTGGTCATCAGGAGGCCGGGAGTTTACGCCAGAACGGCTTCCTGCTATTGCCCGGCGCCGGGACGATTGCTCCACGCGGCGCCCGGGGCCTCATAGATTAGCAGGATGTTGGTGAGCCTGCGGCGCGGCTGAACCAGCAGGCGGTCGCGATAATACAACAGCGCCGAACCGCCGCCGTCAAGCGCAATCGCGTCCCTTGCGCCGAAGACCTTCATCGCGCTGACCAGGTCCCGCAACTGCGCCGGCTCATCCGTCACAAGCAGTATCAGTTTGTTGTTCGGGGTGATGCCCACCGCGGTGCGCCTGGCATTGCCCCACACCCGGGAGTCGCGGAAGCCCTGCGCCTGCGGGTAGACGTACATCTTGCCCGCGTTCAGGATGCGGACGCCGGCGCGAAGTACGAACCGGTACCGGCTCCAGTCCACCTTTTCGCCCTGCTTCGTGTCGAGGATTCTGGCGCGGTTGAAGTAGTCCACCACCAGGCAACTCCCCCGAAGCCCCTCGGCGACCTGTCGCCCCTCGATCACGATGTCCCCGACGGGGAAGTTCGTACGCGTGTCGAAAAACGTCCCGCAGACGGCCGCCGTCGGGTTCGACCGGGCAAGCATCGTCTCCAGCGCTTCAGTCCGGCCCGGCGTTCTGGCGATGACGCCCGTGACCTTCACATTCTCGGAGTTCAGGTTCACGATGACCGCATGGAACCAGAGGCCGTTCACCTGTCGCTTCTCGTACCCGACGTGTTGCGCTCCGGCCACGCAGGCCAGAAAAGGCAAAAAGGCGGCGGCGATCAATCGTGACGCGTGCATCGGACCCTTTATTGGTTCGGCCGATCAGGCAGTCTTTTGCACCCAGACGTGGCGAGAAACTTCTCGTCCGACCGTGACTCTTTTTCCGCCCACCCTCAGGTGCAAGAGACCGTCTATCTCGGTGGCCCCAACGAATTCGAACTCCTTTCCGGGCAAGAGACCGACCTCTTCAAGGAATTTGAGGAACTCATACCGCTCGTTGGTTACCTTGACCATGCGGAGTTTGTCCCCGACGGCAGTGTCGGCCAGGCGGACGCTGCCGTCCTCCTCGTCGGGGTTAATCGGATTCCCATGCGGGCAGGTTTTCGGCCGGTCCAGCCGTTCGTACATTCGGTCAATCACGTCGGCGGACATGTAGTGTTCCAGCTTGCAGGCCAGTTCATGGACGTCGTTCCAGGGCAGTCCGACCATGTCCACCAAGAACCGCTTCAAGACCCGGTGCGTCCGTGTCAGTACTTTGGCCAGTTTCTCGCCGTCGGCAGTAAGTTCCACAGATTTGTACGGTGTGTACTTGACAAGTCCCAGGTGGTCCAGTTTCCTCACCATAGAGGTGGCGCTGCCGGGGGAGACGCACATGTAGTCGGCCAGTTCGCCCGTGGTCGCGCGGCCGAGTCCCTCACGAAGGCGGTAGATGCCCTCGACGTACTCTTCCACTATCTCGGTGAAATCGCGCTTAGTTTTGCCGCTTTCGCCGGGACGGCAGCTGGCGGGAACCTGAAGCGATAGGTCTCCTTCGGCCATTTCCTTGGAAACCATTATACGGGAACGGCCTCAGTCGTCCCTTATCGGCTCCTCTATGATGAAGATATCCGGCGGTGTTGTCACGTCGTCCTCCACACCGAGTAGCAGGACGATGTAGATCTTCCCCGCCTCAAACGTAACCCCCAACTTCTCGATGAGCAGGCTCTGCTCGAACCCAGCGATACGGACCGTCAGGTCGTAGGTTCCGGCGGCCAGAAGGAACACGCTGCTCTCGGCGAAGTCCAGGTCCTCGATCTCCGGGTCAATCTTCCCGGAACGAACGAAATCAATCGGCGGGGTCTGGGAAGCCGGTTTACGGATGTAGCCATGCACAACAATCAGCCGGGCGTTCGAGCCGGTAGGCGTCGTCCGCGTTACCTCGAAGGCCACAAGCCGCGCCGCCGGCTGGAAACCGCCCGGAGTAGCCATCCCAAACGCGAACACGTGGTGGCTGACGTCCTCGAGTTTCTGAACGATTATCGTATCGATCTGATTGGAAGTACCTGCCTCGTAGAGGTCAAACTGGATGAGGTCCTCCACCTCGGTTGTGTCCACGTCCGCCTCGAAGTACTCCGTGGAGTCACTAAAGACGATGCCGTCGCCCCTCAGTATGGATTCGCCGCCCTCCTCCTCAACAATGAAGTCAACCGCAACCAAGTCCGGAATCACGTTCGTGAACCTATAGAAAAAAGCCTCAAACTGCAATGCGCCGCCGCAGCCCACAAGGACGGCCAACATCGAAATAAGCCCAACGCGCGCGAACCAATGCTTCAAAAGACCCAGGTCACCTCTCAGTGGATACTGACGCCCAAGTATACCGGTTCGGTCCGCCTTTCCCTGGGGCGGGCGCGCCGGAAGGCTCGGCTGCCCAACCAACGGTGAACCCGGCCGGCCCCGCTCACCCGCGACCGGCGGCTACGGCCTCGCCGGTGCGAGGGCCGGCTTTCGGCAACGGAGGGATCGTCGCCTCTCCCAGAACTTCTAACACGCCCTCGCCGATTTTCACTTCGCTCACCTTGATGGCGCCGTGCAGGCCCAGGTCCCTGTCCAGGTCAATGACCGGGTTGAGCGCCTCAAGCAGAGCGCGCTCCGAGCCGTCCCGCACCCGGTGGCCGTCCAAGAACACGACCGCGTTCTCAAGTCGCAATTCAACGCCGTTTCGCGGTTCCAGAGTGGCGATCACATAGAAGTCGGCCTTGAACAGCAGGAACTCGCCACGGCCCTCCACGAACACCTTGTGCTTCGTAAGCCGGACCGAGACGCTCTTTATCTCGGCGTACTTGCGCAGGATGAATTGCTCGAGCGCGGCCTCATTGATGCGTGCGTAGCCGGGACCGACCCCTGATCGGCTCAGCCGGAACTGCTTCTCACGCCGCGCCAGACCCAGGTCGTAGCGGCAATCGGCGATGTCCGCGCGCAGTTCTTCGAAATGCAGGCCGCGCAGGGTGAAGTCGTACAGCCGCAGGCGCAACTCTTTGATTTCGCCTCGTGTGGTCCGCTCGGGCTCTGTGAAGAGAGGGAGGCTGTCCACCGAGAACCTTCGGGCGACGATCTCGGCGGCGTTCAGGCTGCCTCCCAGGCCCCGAACTATCCCGTTCAACTTCACCTTGACCGTCACCTGCTTCTCGTCCCCCTCGAGGCGGGCGGCGATCTCGGCGGCCGCACAGCGCTCGAACCTCCTAATCTCTTGGCCGGCGTGCGCGCCCAGGATTCCCAGGCCCGCCAAGAGCAGCCACAGCGTCACCCGGACACACTCCCGGGCTCAGATGCGTAAAATGTCCCGGAGATCGTCACGCCGAACGGTTCGACGTCCCTCCGGGGGGTTCCTATGACTTTGGCCGCGCTCAAGCAGATTCATGACAGTCACAACGCGGAATGGCGCGACGGGCGCCCAGCGCACTACGGCTCCATCGAAAACGAGTACCGCCTGCTCCGGGAGGCTTGCGGCTGGATCGACTTCTCTGCGGCGGCGAAGTTCCGCTTCACCGGAGAGGACCGAAAGTCCTGGCTCCAGGGCCAGGTTAGCAACGACATGCAGCACCTTACCGACGGCGGATTCGTCCAGTTCTGCATCCTAAAGCCCACAGGCCAAATCATCGCCGACGCCGATCTCTGGGCGCTGCCGGACGAGTACGTCGCCGTGGTGCCCGGCTCTCAGCGGGAGGCGACACTCGACCGTCTCGAAAAAATGCTCATCCTGGAGGACGTCGCCATCCAGGACCTATCGCAGGACCACGGCCTCATCAGCGTTCAGGGACCGGAGGCCAGCCGGGTCCTCGGCGAGCGCCTGCCGCTGCCCCACCTGGACGCCGGAACCGTGGAACTGAGCGGCGGGGCGCTCCGCTTGATGAGACAGGATTGCACCGGTTCCGGCGGTTGGTCCCTGCTTTTCGACGAGGCGTCGGCGCCGGCCGTGATCGGTCTCTTGGAAGGCATCCGGCCCGTCGGGTTTGAGGCATGGCAGATCGCGCGGCTGGAATGCGGCATCCCGCTTTACGGACGCGACATGAACGAGAAGACGCTCGTGATGGAGATGGGGGCACACTTCGTCGAGTCCCATGTGAACCTGGAAAAGGGCTGCTACACAGGCCAGGAAGTGGTGATGCGAATCCACTCCCGGGGCCACACAAACCGCACCTGGATGGGCCTGAAACCGGAATCGCCCGTCTCGCCGGGCGACGCCGTTTCCCACGCCACCCGAGATGACGTGGGCAAAGTAACGAGCAGCGCCGTGTCGCCTGCCTTCGGCCCAATCGCAGCCGCTACCCTGCGAAACGTGGCGGCAGTGGAGAACGAATCGGTCATCGTGCAAGGGCCGGACGGCCCGGTAAAGGCCAAAGTAGTGCGCATGCCGATCCGCCGCATCGAATGACGGTCGCCGGGCCGCCTCCGGTGGAAGTATAATCGGGCCTGGTCGATAGTCCGCTCTCCGGGCCGCCGGAGCCGGCCGGGCATCCATCCTGCTTCGAGCAGAAAGAGCGAAGAATCAGCACTGGAAAACGGAGGTTGCACCCATGAAGATCAAACCGGTTCATGATCGCATTGTCATCAAGCCTGAGGAGTCAGAAACGCAGACTGCCTCGGGCATCGTCCTGCCCGACACCGCGCAGGAGAAGCCGCAGCGCGGCGAGGTCGTCGCAGTCGGCCCGGGCAAACAGTTGGACAGCGGGAAACTGGCCGAGATGGAGGTGAAGGTCGCAGACGTGGTCCTTTACGGCAAGTACTCAGGTACCGAGGTGAAACTGAACGGTGAGGAGTACGTGTTTTTGCGCCAGGAGGACGTGCTCGCCATTGTCGAAGGCGCTAAGAGACGCATGAAGAAGGCCAAGAAGACTGCGAAGAAGGGCAAGAAGTAGCGTGTCCGCCAAAGAACTGAAGTACGGGGCGGACTCTCGAGCCGCCATTCAAGCCGGGGTGAACAAGCTGGCGGACGCCCTCCGCGTAACGCTCGGGCCGCGGGGCCGGATCGTAGGCCTCGAGAAGAAGTTCGGCGGGCCGCAGTTGGTGGACGACGGGGTCACGATCGCCAAGGAGATCGAACTCGCGGACCCTTTCGAGAACATGGGGGCCGCCCTAATCAGAGAGGTCAGCACCAAGACCAACGACGAGGTGGGCGACGGCACCACAACGGCAGTCGTGCTGGCCCAGGCAATCTTCCAGGAAGGGACCCTCAGCGTTACCGCCGGCGCCAATCCGATGGCCCTTAAGCGCGGCATTGACAAAGCCGTTGACGCGGTCGTCGCAGACCTCGAAAGGCAGAGCCGCAAACTGAAGGGCGAAGAGGGCGTAGTGCGGGTCGCCACCGTCTCAGCCAACGACGACAAGATCGGCGAGATAGTCGGCAAAACCGTCCACCGAGTCGGCCTCGACGGCGTCGTCACCGTAGAGGAGGGCAAGGGAACCGAAACCACGGTCGAAGACGTTGAGGGCCTGCGTTTCGACAAAGGATACATCAGCCCCTATTTCGTGACCGACACGGAGAACATGGAGGCCGCGTTCGAAGACGCCCTGATCCTGTTTCACGAAAAGAAAATCAGCAGCGTGATCGAGTTTCTGCCCTTCTTGGAAAGCGTGGCGCGCCTGGGCCAGCCGGTCATCGTCATTTCGGAGGACTTGGAAAGCGAGGTCCTGGCTGTCCTCGTCCTGAATCGCCTGCGCGGCACCATCCGGTGCGCGGCCGTGAAAGCGCCCGGCTTCGGAGACCGCCGCAAGGCGATGCTGGAAGACATGGCCGTTCTCACAGGCGGCCAACTGGTCAGCGAAGAACTCGGAATCAAGCTGGAAAATGTCACCCCGGAGATGCTGGGGCGATGCCGCCGCATTGTCATCACCAAAGACCACACGACCATAATCGGCGGAAAGGGCAAGAAGGGCGCTGTGGACGGGCGCATCGCTCAGATTAAGCAGATGATCGAGACGACGGACAGTTCCTATGATAAAGAGAAACTGTCCGAACGGCTGGCCAAACTCTCAGGGGGCATCGCGGTCATCGAGGTCGGCGCCGCAACCGAGACCGAGATGAAGGACCGCAAGAGGCGCATAGAGGACGCCCTCAGCTCCGCCAGAGCGGCCCTCGAAGAGGGAATCGTGCCGGGCGGGGGCCTCGCCCTGCTTCGCGCCGCCGCCGCCGTTGACCGCCTGAAACTCGAAGGCGACGAGAGTACCGGCGCCCAACTGGTGAAGCGCTCGCTCGAGGCGCCCGCAAGGACCATCGCCGACAACGCGGGCGTGGAGGGCCGCACCGTCGTTGCCCGCCTCAAGGAGGGGCTCGACGGTGTCGGCTTCGACGCCGACGCACTAAAGTACCGAGACCTGATGAAGGCGGGCATCGTGGATCCGGCGAAGGTCGTGCGGCTCTGCATCCAGAACGCGGGCTCCATCGCCGGCATGCTGCTCACGACGGAAGCCGCTGTCGCCGAGATTCCGGAAAAAGAGGCAGACGCGCCCCACACGCCCCCGCCCTACTAAGGGCGACCGGCGACTGTCGACAGGCGAGCGGTAGGCTTCTCCAGGTGAGTGGGCGATCTGTACAGACGACTTGTACAGGTCCCCAAGCGGTCTGGAGAGCCGTCCAAAAGGCCTGGAGAGCCGTCCAAAAGGCCTGGAGGGCCGTCCAGACGGCCCGTGTACCCGGCTAAACGGTCCGGGAGGCGCCCGGGGCAGCCGCACACTCAACCCCCCGAATCACCCTCCCCTGCTCTGCCGGGGAGGGCCGGGGAGGGGGTGTCCCGCCAGACGCCTACCGTCCCGGTTCCCTATCGTCAGTCGCCAACCCCGCCGGCCCTACTCTTCCTAAATGGGCGGGTGCTCTGCGAGGCTGCACCGAGTGATAGTCCCCACCGTGCCCAGATCGTAGGTTCCGCTGAAGTAGCACTCAGGTGTGGACTGCAGGTACGGGAGAACGTCGGCCATGGTGGGGGATGCGCTCTCGGGCATGTTCAGTTCTACAGCCCACTGCATCTTGGCCGCGTCAATGGAGCGCATGTTGCGCTGGCAGGACTTGAGGGACGAACGGGTGCGCGCGGTGACCATATTCGGAACGGCCGTCGCAATCAGGATGCCGATGATCAGGACAACGATCATCACCTCGATTAGTGTAAACCCGCGCCGATTCATCGTTTGCTTCCCTGCCGACAGGCGGTGACGGGAGCCAGGCCCGGGCGGCGGTGGGCCCGACCCCGCATCGACTGAGCAATTCCACTTTGCCCGCTTCCTTCCCCCGAAACCTTTGCCGGGTTGGGAGCATCGGTCATGCCGACGTCGGCCCCCGGTAGGCCCGACACTCCTGTCGGGCGATGTGACGCGCGACAGGGGTGTCGCACCCACCGCGCTGCCGCTCGGTGCGTGCGGTACGCTGTCGGCGTGCCGCCGGACCCCCTCCGAGCGCTCTGGGCCCTGCACTTCGACGGCGTGCCGGAGTGCGAGGCCTCCGCCCCCGGCCGCGTGAACCTGATCGGCGAACACACCGACTACACCGAGGGCTTCGTTTTGCCGGCCGCGATCTCCCTCCGCACGCACGCGCTGCTGAGGCGCACCGCAGGGCCCGTGCGCCTTGTCTCAGCGCAGGCGGGAGAGGGAAAGCCGTTCGAGGTCGGCAGCCGGCAGCAGGCGGAGGGCTGGGCCCGATACGCCGCTGCCTGCGCCCGCGCGCTCGAGGACAAGGTGGGCGAGAAGCCGCCGGCGGTCGAAGGGGTGGTTCAGTCAGAACTGCCGGTGAGCAGCGGGCTGGGCAGCAGCGCTGCCCTCGAACTGTGCCTGCTCGCGGGGTGGAGCCTGCTTGGCGGCTACGACCTCTCGGCGCTGGACCTCGCGCGCATCGGCTGGGAGGCGGAGACACGTTACGTGGGCGTCTCGTGCGGCATGATGGACCAACTTGCCGCCGCGCTGGGAAGGCGCGGCCATGCGGTGTTCCTGGACACCCGTTCGCTCGAAGCCACGTTCTGTCCGATCCCGAACGATCTCACAATCGCCGTTCTTGATACGCGGAAGCGCCGCGCTCTGGGCGCGTCCGCCTACAACCAGCGCGTGGCCGAGTGCCGCCGCGCGCTCGAAGCGATCCGCCGCCTTTTCCCCCAGGTCGCGGCCCTGCGGGACGCTACGGAAGAGACGCTATCTTCGGCGGCCGAGGCCGGGCTCGACGACGTTGCCTGCCGCCGGGCGCGGCACGTGATCCGCGAGAATGAGCGGACTCTCGCGTTCCGCGACGCGCTTGCCGCGAACGAACGTGCCGCCCTCGGCGCCCTATGCCGCGCCTCCCACGAGAGCCTTCGGGACGACTACGACGTGAGTTGTCCGGAACTCGACGCCATGGCGCGTGCCGCCTGGAACGCGCCCGGCTGCGTCTCCGCCCGGCTCACAGGGGCCGGGTTCGGTGGCTGCTGCGTGGCGCTTGTGAACGCCGCCCAATACCAGGAATTCGAACGCTCGGTGCGCTCCTCGTACGATATGCACGGCTTCCCTGCAGCCGCCTATTACCGCACGGAAGCGGACGACGGCGCTCGCGCGGCGTATTAAAACCTAAACTGGAGTAACAGGTTTGGGAACCTTTCAACTTCACTTTCGTCCGTTAAGGGCGGCTTCGCTCCTGCCGAGAATTAGAGTGTGCAGATGGTCAAAGAACTTAAGGGACCCCTCTCCTTCGGATGTCTCGACCCTCCGGCACCTGATTTGGAGCCTGGTAATCCTCTGTGAATCTGCAAACGCGAGCATGAGGATGCTCAAAAACCAGGCTGTGTTGTGGAATGAGCCAATCAAGCGGCAAGTCAGCAACTGGAGCGAGGGGTGATTCATGGCAATGCCTACGTCGAGATCGGAACATAACGGCAGGCCCGTTCGGCTTACCAAGCGAGAGATTGAAGTTCTCTCCTTGATTGCCCAGGGCTTTAGCAGCAAAGAAGCGGCTGAACAACTGTTCGTGTCGAAGAGGACGGTTGACTTTCACTTGGCGAACATATACGACAAGTTGCAAGTAAACAACCGTGTGCAAGCCTTCCGGGCTGCGACGCGATTGGGTCTGATACCGTTCGAACCGACCTTCAACCACACCGGCGGCGAATCCTAAGTTTAGGAATCGCCAACGATGTCAGAGCGCGGTCCATAGTGGACCGCGCTCCCATTTTTATTATGCCTGATGTCGCTTCGGTACTCGGGTCACGTGCAGC
>JADFGT010000091.1 GCA_022567555.1 Armatimonadota bacterium
GAGGCCGTTCCGCTGGGCGAAGTCGAAATGGAGATGCTCCGGAAGTTCTCTCTGGAGGAGCAGGTCGAAAGCGAGGGCGGCACCCCGGTGGAGGGCAAGCGCCGCGCTCGAGACCCCGTCGCCGGCGTGGAGGAAGAGTAGATGGAGATCAGCGCAGCCCTCGTAAAAAAACTCCGGGACGACACTGACGCGCCCGTGATGGAATGCAAGCGCGCGCTACAGAAGGCGGCCGACGAGTTGGGGAACGGCCCCGTCGAAGAGAAACTCTTGGCGAGATCGAAAGAGATACTCCGCGAGGCTGGAAAGGTCGCGGCGGGAAAGCGGGCCGGACGGACCGTCGGCCACGGAACTGTCGCTCTCGCGTGTTCCGATGACGGCAAGACCTCGGCGGCGGTGCTGTTGCAGTGCGAAACGGATTTTGTGTCGGCAAACGATGACTTCCGAGCGATGGCCCAAAGGTTCGCCGGTTTTTTCCTGGATGAGGAACCGGGCGAGAATCCGGAAACGCAGACCTTGGACGGCAGGCCGATCTCCGGTCACATTGAAGACGCCGTTCTCAAGATGCGAGAGAACATTCAGTTAGGCGGGGCGAAGCGGGTCTCAACAGGCGGCGTGATAGGAAACTACCTGCATCATGACAAGTCGAAGGCGGCACTGGTGGCGCTGGAATGCGAGTCGGTGGACGAAGCCGTACAGGACCTTGCCAAGCAGTTGGCGATGCAGGTCGTCGCATTCGCGCCGGACTACATAAACCGTGACCAGGTGGAATCGGATCGGGTGAGCAAGGAGAAAGAACTGCAGAAGCAGCGGGCCATCAAGGAAGGAAAGCCCGCCGATATTGCCGAGAAGATTGCTGAGGGCCGGGTGAACAAAGAGTTCTTCCAGCAGGTTGTGCTTTTGGATCAAGCCTGGTTCGCAGACCAGAAGAAGAAGGCACGTGACGTGGTTGAAGAGACTGCGAAAGCGGCTGGGTGTGAGATTCGCGTGACACGGATCGTTCGCTTGGGCGCCGGCCAGCCGGGTGTGGATTCGAGTGTCTGACAGACCGAAACTAAACCGGGTGCTGCTCAAACTCAGCGGCGAGGCGTTCGCGGGTGAGGCCGGTTTCGGTCTTGACGCCGCCGCCGTCAATTACATAGCGGAACAGATAGTGGATGTACATAATGCCGGAGTCCAGACGGCAGTCGTCATCGGCGGCGGCAACTTCATTCGGGGCGGCGTGTTCAGCCGCGAAGGCGGCATAGAGGAAGCCGTTGCGCACTACATGGGCATGCTCGGAACGCTCATGAACGCGCTTCCCCTGCAAGAGGCCGTGGAGAAGTTAGGAGTGTCGAGCCGCGTGATGAGCGCCATCGAAGTGGAGGCCGTCTGCGAAACGTTCATTCGCCGGCGAGCGCTGCGACACTTGGAGAGGGGAAGAATCGTTATCTTGGCGGCCGGCACGGGAAACCCGTTTTTTACTACGGACACGGCGGCCGCATTGCGGGCGCAGGAACTTGGGGCGGACGCGCTCGTAAAAGCGACGAAAGTGGACGGCATTTATGACAAGGATCCGATGGCGCACGCGGACGCCTCAAGATTCAGCGAGATCAGTTATGACGAAGCGATTAGGCGCCGGCTGCAAGTGATGGACCAGACGGCGTTCACAATGTGCCGGGAGTATCAACTCCCGATTATAGTGCTCAGCATATTTGAGAAAGGCGCAATGAAGCAAGCGGCGCTCGGTAAGCGCGTCGGAACCCTGGTCGGAGGTGAGTGATGATTGACGACCTTCTGAAGGACGCAAAGCATAAAATGTCTCAGGCCCTGCAAGCCACGCAGCGCGACTTCAACACAATACGCACGGGGCGCGCGAATCCGCTGATGCTCGAACGGATCATGGTGGATTACTATGGAGTAGAGACGCCCATCAATCAGATTGCCAGCATCAGCGTGCCCGACCCCCGGCAATTGCTGATTCAGCCGTACGATAAATCAATCGTCCAGGCCGTTGAGAAGGCGATTCAGAAAAGCGACCTCGGAATCAATCCAACGTCGGACGCCAACGGGATCAGATTGAAAGTGCCGGAGATGACCGAAGACAGACGGAAAGATATGGTGAAGCAGGTTAACGCGCGTGCCGAAGATGGCTGCGTGGCCGTGCGCAACGTGCGCAGGCATCTGATCGACCATCTGAAGAAGGCGCAGAAGAACAAGGAGATGAGCGAGGACGAACTCAAACGCCACGAGCATGATGTCCAGAAGATGACCGACGAGTTCGTGACGCAGATACATGAGCTGCAAAAGAAGAAGGACGAAGAGTTGATGGAGGTCTAAGAGATTTCTGATCTTGTAATTCGGATGTCCGGTATCAGTTTTCGTCACTCGTCCAGCGCCAATCGGCAATCGTCTTCTTGTCTGATGCTGTCGCGGAGATTGCGAGGGAGCCGGCGGGTTCGAGGGAAGCGTGGGATTGTGTCGTGGCCGAAGTAACGAACCTCAATGAAGCGCAGGAGGCCGCAGTCGCCGCAGGGCTGGACCTCGAACGCCTGCCCGCCCATATCGGCATCATCATGGACGGAAACGGAAGGTGGGCGACCGAAAGGGGACTGCCGCGCCTCGCCGGTCACCGCGATGGCTATAAGACGCTTCGCTCTGTGCTCCTCTTTGCAAACGACCTCGGAATTCGTTACCTGACCGTGTACGCATTCAGCGCGGAGAACTGGCGGAGGCCGGAGGATGAAGTGCATGGCCTTATGAGCCTGATTGAGCAGGCGGCGGTGGATGAACTGCGCGTGATGCATCAAAACAACGTGCGCGTGCGAGTCGCCGGGCGCTTGAACGAGGTGCCGGAAGGTTTGAGGCGCGCACTGGAAAGGGGCGTGGAAACGACCGCCTTCAATACTGGAATTGTCTTTACGTTGGCCGTTAACTACGGGGGACGCGCTGAGATTGTAGACGCGGTGCGCGCGCTTGCGTCGGAAGGCGCGACACCTGACGACATAACGGAAGAAGCGATCTCCAAACGTCTCTACAATCCGGACATCCCTGAGCCGGACCTTCTCATTCGAACGGCGGGCGAAATGCGGTGGAGCAACTTTCTGTTGTGGCAGGGCGCGTACGCCGAACTCGTAGTGGCCGACATGCCTTGGCCGGCGTTCTCGCTGGACGACCTCGTGAGCGCCTGCATTGAATATCAGAACAGGACGCGCAAATTCGGAGGGGTCGGCCGGTGAAGCGGATTGCGGTTCTGGGCTGCACCGGCAGCATCGGAAGGCAGGTGCTGGAAGTGGTCCAGCGCCATCCATCCGAACTACGGGTGGCCGCGCTGGCCGCCGACACAAACCACGCTCAGGTTGCCGAGCAGGCGCGTGAGTTTGATCCGGGACGTTTGGCGATGTATGACCCGGCCGCCGCCGAACGGCTTTCTCAAGCGTTGCAGCGTCCGGTTGCGTCAGAGATGCAAGGCCTGGTGGACCTTGTTTCGGACCCCGATGTAGACGTCGTTGTGGTCAGCGTGAGCGGCATGATAGGCCTGGAGCCGACGCTTGCGGCGGTTGCGGCGGGCAAGCAGATTGCGCTGGCGAGCAAAGAGGTTCTCGTTGCGGGGGGGGCGGTCGTAATGCCGCGCGTGCGCGAGGCGGGCATTAAGTTTATGCCGATTGATTCGGAACATTCGGCGATCCTTCAATGTCTGCAAGAAACACCCCGGAAATACGTTGACCGGGTCTACTTGACCGCCAGCGGAGGGCCATTCCGCGGATGGAGTAGGGAGGCGATGGAAAACGTAACGGCGGAGCAGGCGCTAAACCATCCTACATGGAGAATGGGCGGCAAAATCACAGTTGATTCCGCAACTATGATGAACAAAGGTCTGGAGATAATCGAGGCGTGCTGGCTCTTCGACATTGAGCCGGAAAAGATCGAGGTCATCGTTCATCCGCAAAGCATAATCCACTCGATGGTGAAGTTCAATGACGGAAGCGTGTTGGCGCAGATGGGTCACCCGGATATGAAACTTCCGATCCAATATGCGCTGCTCGGCCCGGAGCGTCTGCCGTCGCCCACCAAGCCGTGGGAGCCGACCTGCACACCCAACTTATCCTTCGAACCGCTCGACGGGCAGGTTTTCAATTGTCCCGATCTGGCGCGCGAGGCGTTCCGGCGCGGCGGAGTCGCGCCCACGTTCTTGAATGCGGTCAACGAGGAAGCGGCGAACGCCTTTCTGAGGGGAGAACTTCGCTTTCTCGATATCTTCCGTCTGAATGAAGAGTCATTGGACGCCGCTCCGAAAGCTGAACCGACGCTCGAAAACATCCTAAGCACCGACTCCAACGCCCGCGTCTGGGCGCGGGAGCGGTTCAAGAAACTCTCGCCGGCATAGGGGGTCACGACAGGCGACAGGCGACAGACGACAGACGAGAACAGAAACCGAGAACCGTTCCCCGCCAGTCGCCAGTCGGTTTCTCTACGCCGCCGTGTTCCCCTCGTCAAACAGCGTCGCTTTCGTGAACGCGATTCTCTCCGGGGCCGTCTCCTTCGCAGCCATCAGCGCCGCGGGCAGTATCTTGTGCTTTCCGAACCGGCTGTTGACGCGATCCACCGCGTGAGCCAAGCGCCCGCCTCGGTTGTCCGCCGCAAGGAGAGAGAGTGTCATCTGTCCGGCGGGAAAGAGATCGAAGAGGGTCACCGAGACCTGCGTCGGTCTCTCCATGGCGTTTTTCGGCCACGCCCTCTGCAAAGTCTCTATGAACTTAAGAGTGTCTTGCGTAGCGTCCAGGCGTTTCTCCTGTTTCCAGCCCTCGCCGCGCGCCCGAACCTTGAATGCGATGCCTCGGGCCGCCAACCCCTCGCGCCTAAGCCGCGCCGCCGCCTTCTCCAGCAGGCGGAGCATCACCTGATAACTGCCGTCGCGGCTGCGAAACTCGGGCGGCAGCACATGGCTGTGGCCCAGCGTCCGCCGCTTGGTCTCCGAATCCGGCAGGTCCCTCCCACGCAGAAGGTGGTACCACCGCGCGCCCACCACGCCGCCGAACGCCTTCCGAAGCGACTGCTCGTCCGATCGCAGCAGTTGCCGCACCGTATACACGCCGGACAGGTTCAGTCGCACGGCCATCCGGCGGTTGATGCCGGGGAAATCAGTCAGTTTCCAGTCCGCCAGTCGCTCCTCCAACTCCTCGGGGCGTAAATGCACCAGGCCGTCCGGTTTCTGCAGTTCGGTCGCAATCTTTGCCAAAAACGGGTTCGGCGCCAGGCCGATGGAGCATGTCAGGCATTTGCCCACGAGCGTCTTAATCGCTCGCTTGACCCGCTTGGCGACCCGAACTGCCTCCGCTTCGCCGGCCTCGGTCTCCAAGAGGCGCGCCCGCATTTCGTCAATGGAGCAGACCTTCTCCACGGGCACGACGGTCTCGACGGCCGTCAAGATTCGCTCGTGGTACTCCACGTACAGCCGGTGCCGCGCCTCAACGAGCTCAAGTTCGGGGCAGAGCGCCCTCGCTTCGTAAACGAGCGTGCCCGTCCGGACCCCGAACCGCTTGGCCTCGTAACTGGCCGCGATGACGCAGGCGTTGTCCGCCGCCACCTGCACCACGCCCACGGGCCTGCCCCGCAGTTCGGCGCGCTCCTGCTCCTCGACCGACGCGAAGTAGGCGTTCAGGTCGAGATACAGCCATCGAAACGGCCTGTGCGGGTCCGGTTGCAGTAGATTCATGTCTACCATTATTGCATAATACGTCTACTATGCGGGAAAGGTTACGCCTTTGTCTAACCAAACATAGGAAGACCTAAGACCGTTCCAGGTTCCCGGGAACCGGCCCGATGGTCCCGGCAGGATATCCTGGGCCCCCGCCGAACCCCAGACCACCACCATGCCGGACTCTTTCGACTATCTGCTGCTCGGGGGCGGAACCGCGTGCGGCTACGCCGCCGCCGCGCTTCGCGAAGTGGACCGGGAGGGCAGCGTTGGGATCGTGGGCGCGGAGACCGAGCCGCCCTATAACCGCCCGCCCTTCTCGAAGAAGTTCCTGACCGACGACACGTTCGTTCCGAGCGACGCCCACAACCAGGACGAATCGTTCTACCGCGATAACGGAGTCGAACTCCTTCTGGGTTGCCGAGCAGTCGGGCTGGACCGCCGGGGCCGCACGGTGGAACTCGAAGGCGGCCGGAAGATCGGGTACGGGAAGTTGCTGTATGCCCTCGGCTCGGCGGCGAAACCGCTGGAGGTCGAGGGCGGGGGCGAAGTTATGCTCCTGCGGTCGGCCGGGGACGCGGAGCTGATTCGCTCGGCGGCCAAAGGGGCGCGGTCGGCGCTGATAGTGGGCGGCGGATATATCGGCTGTGAGGTAGCGGCCTCGCTCCTCAAAGTGGGTCTCGATGTGACGCTTCTGGAGATAGAGGACCGCATTTGGCCGGGCGTTCCGTCGAAGGCGGCCGGGGAGGCCGTCCGGCGGCAACTTCAGAGCATGGGAGCGGAAGTCGTGACCGGTGAAGGCGCCGGCGCGGTCGGGGGGGGGACACCGATGAGCGTGACGGGCACGTCCGGCCGGAAGTATGCGGCGGACATGGTCGTCGCCGGCGTCGGCGCCGTTCCGGGTGTTTCTTTGGCGAAGGAGGCGGGACTGCCGCTCGGCGAACGGGGCGTGAAGGCGGATTCGTCGCTGAGAACCGAAGACCCGCACATATGGGTCGCCGGGGACGTGGCGGAATATGAAGACGTCGTCTTGGGAAAGCCATTTCACGCCGAACACCATATGCACGCCAAGTGGACGGGGGGGCACGCCGGACGAGCGATGGCCGGCGAAGCGGGCCCTCATCGCAACGCGCCCTACTTCTTCAGCGACGTCGGCGACCTTTCGATGATCCTTCGCGGCTATCTTCAACACGCCGCGCGATCGTTCGTAATAGGCGACCCGAGCGAGCCGGTTTTCACGGAGGTATGCGTCACTTCAGAAGGACATGCGATAGGGATGCTGGACATGCGCCGCGACTTCAAAGCTCAGGACCCGATCAACGACCTTTTTGAAAAACTGATCCTTTCCCGTACCGACCTAAGCGCGCACCTGGACGACTTCGCGAAGCCGGGTTTCGATGTGATGAGCCTGCAGGCGTTGGTGGTGGACTAACGATCACCAATCCGAGAGGCTGGTTGGTGGATAAGAAAAGGACGAAACCCTCGACAAAGGAGTTAGCCGAAGGATACAATGTTGGAACGTCCTAAGGACAAGCATGTCTTATAAAGCACTTACCGGCACCGAAGACGCCATGCATGAAGCAGTACAGAATGCGTTTCCCTCAACAGACTCCATCGTGCAGCGGCTTCGCGCTAGTGAACGGCTTTCAATTGCATACGACGCTGGAAAGACCTGGCCGATCCCCGGCCGGAAGGCGTCTCCAACCGCGAAGACGGAGACAATCGGAATCTTAATCACCGCGTTCGACGATGCCATGCGCTGGCATCACACGGACCGAAAAGTGTGGCGGGCAAGCCTGAAGCACCCTGAGCGACGAATTAAGTACTCTGAGATACGGCCAGGAAATGTGCCCCTCGCTCATCTGAACCGGTTCCTTCGAGCGGCGAACTCGATGCCAGGCCTTCTCCTGACCTTGACAGTCCCCAGAACCCCGAAATACATCTTCACGAAGAAACAGGATTCCAAGACGCACCCGAAACTGGATGCCTATGAGAAGTGGCCGCCCATGGTTTTCGAGCGACTTGTGCGCTTTGCGACCTTCCTTGGTGTCGGTCTCTCTCCGGTATCGAGGCCGGGACAGGAAGTCTATTGGTTGTCTGACAACGACGACATTATCGCGAACGAGGACCGAAGAGCTCTGGCGTGCCATTTCATTAAGTATCGAATAAGTGACCCACTGGGGCATGAGGTCGCTCCTCGATTGGCTCCGCTCGAGTTGTTGACCGACAAGCTTGCAGCGGAAGACATCCTGGCCATCCCCGACGTTGCCGCTGGCGGGGTTGGCGAGTACCTTGAGCGTTGCGCAGCAGAGTTTGGGGAGCCCGAAGCCATTTGGCTGCCCGAACCTGCGGAAATCCAAGGCAAGGCGACTGAGATAGCCTGTTGGTTCGGGCTGAACGAAGGGAGCTTGCGAAAGAGTGCTTTTTCCCTTGATCCCGTTCGCGGGAAGGCCTTTCAGCACGTGGTGGCGGTCAGGAAGCGACCGATCATCGTAGCGCCTTCGCCCCGCATCATTCGCCCCTAAGAATGAAGTAGAATCAGAAGGGAAGTTCCCAGTACGCCACAGGCGTTCTGGGGATGATGGAACGGTAGACATGGGCGTCTGAAAAACGCCTGAGGAGACTCATACGGGTTCGAATCCCGTTCCCCCCACCAGAAGCCCTCCAGGAGCCTATGGATTCCTGGAGGGCTTTCTGGGTTTACGGCACCGGGCGAGACATCAATCTCGCCGATTTGCGGATTCTTCGATCTTTCTCTCCACCGGGTCGAACTTGAAACGCCGGTTCTTGGGAAATGGCGTGAATTGCCCGTCTTCGACAATGAGCCACACGCGCCAGGGCACAAGAGCGGTGCCTACCAGGAAGATGTGGGTCGGCAAGTCTGCAACGCTGGCTTCCTGCCGTAACGATTCGATGACGTCATAGACTGCGTCCGACACATGGTGGTCGCTTGTCAAGAAAATCTCGCGCCACTCCAAAACTAACACTGAGGGTGCGCCATTACTTCTTGCTCTTGCTAGTTTTGGGCATTTACGCCTGAATGCCTCTCTTATGCGCCTCCTCCGCAGGCTCTCCACGTCACTGACCACAATCACCACTTTCATGTCCTTCTGATCTTGAGACTTCCATGGCTCACGTCGCTGAAGCGTGACTCGGGACGGGAAGGCAGGCGGTGTTCCATTTACAGACCACGTTTCCTCGGGAAACCGGAATGGCAGGCCAAGGTCACGCGCCTTGTTACGTATCCATCTCTCGATGCCCTGACGTGCAGCGCGCACATCGGTAATGCCTTCTAGGCCTCGTGCCTCCACAAGTAAAGAGTAGCTACCAGGATTGGAGAGCAGGTCTTCCGATCTTCCTTCAAGGCCACCCAACAGTTGTTTGGCCCGCACTTCGTCTTCGATCTGGCCAGGGTAGGTTTCGATGAGCGTATGCTCCATGGGCACCACGCCAACCGGCGTATTGAAAAGAACCTCCACAGCCCCTTTTGCGCGCTCAGTCTCCTCCGGCCGCTGGGTTTCCGTAATCGGGCCAGCCCACACACGCTCAAGGGCGAGCCGAGCCGCTTCACACGCGAGCTCTTCGTTCTTCTTGCTCATCCACCATTTTGTGCCCGCAACGTTCTGTACGACGCTCATGCATACGGATTATGCGTCCTTTGAGCGGCCTCGCGGGTTGACCCGCCCCCTGCCCGCGCCCTTGACACGGTTTTCCAGGAGGCGGTAATCTCCATCGTAACCCGCGAAACGGCACACTTGGGAAGAGTCAGGGCCGCAAGGCCACGGGTCCCCGCCTCCTTGTCGCAGGGGTAAGGGCGGAAGGGCCCCAAGACCGCCATGCTGCCGAAGGACGGGAACGTTGTAGAAAGGGACCGACACGACGAGGAAGCTTGAATCGAATGCCGTTCATTTCCCGGGCCGAGCGTTGCTGCTGGGCGCCGGACAACTACCCGCCGTCTAAGCGGGAGGAGGAGACAACCGTGCCGAAGTTCATTGATTCCCATCCCATGAAGCCGTTCACGGGCGACGAGCTGAGCAAGTTGCAGAATGCGCCGCCGGACGAGTTCGGGGTGACGCACCACGACATCCTGTTCAGCGAGAAGGACGACAAGATCTATTGCGTGCTGGACGCTCCGAACGCCGAAGCGATCGAGAAGCATCATGCGAAGGCCGGCATCAAGTGTGACTGGATCCTCGAAGTGAAGTCGACGCGCGGGTGACCCTGAGACACCGTCTTAAGATGTCACGGGGTGGGGCAGAGTTTTTCTTATCCCTCAACTGCTTGCCGTTGAGGGTGTCCGCTGCAAAAACCATCCCAAGCAAGCCTCCACGGCAAGCAGCGGAGGCATAAAGGTGAGGCACGGACACGCTCGCGCAGAGCCGCTCTTTTTGAGAGGTATCAGCCGCGTGTCCGTGGCACCCCATGGAGAGTTTCGTGCACGGTGCTCATGCCCACCCAGCCGACCGGTGAGGGATGGTCGGGAGTAATTAGAAAAGGTTCGGCCATTTGCGGCGGGCGGTGTCGGTTTCGGGGCTTAGGGCGAAGTCGTGCGACAACCGCTTAGCGTAATGCCGCGCGCCGCCCGGGTCGTTTGCCGCAGCGAGTTCGATGAGAACCAGCAACGCCTGCGGAGTGTGCCCCCCCGGCTCTTCCTCCAGAACCGTAATAAGCAGTTGCTCGGCGGCGTCCGGCGCGGCCTCTTTCGCGCGCTCGGCCGCCATCAACCGTTTGGCCGGAGGGAGCCGGCCGGCCGCGCCGAGTTCGCACAGTTTCCGGCTCGGATAACCGCCGTCGAAGCCGGGCTCTATCTCAAGCATGCGCAGAAGAGTCTCCACCGCCTCGTCCCGCCCCCCCTGCGCCAGCAACCCTTCAATCAGCCGTTCGAGCGCCGCAAGGTCCCTCGGCTTTCGCCGCAGGTATTCTCGCGCCGCCGCGACCTGCGCAGCCGGACCGCGCGCCTCCGCTTCATCCAGCCGCGACTGCCACACCTCC
>JADFGT010000167.1 GCA_022567555.1 Armatimonadota bacterium
GCTGCCAACGATCCCACATCTCCGTCTTCTCTGCAGAAGTAAAACCTCGACGAATTCCTGGACGCATCAGAACACACTCCATCTTTCCGTTTAAGATAAAGTGTTGCGTCGATCAGTTGAGAGCACCGCCAAAAGCGGACATTCAAGCGTTTCAATTTAGGCCTGGGAGTGGCTTCAACAATCGGAATCTATTTCGTCGGCGAGTTGAAGCGGACCCCGGAGAAAAGAGCGGCCAACAAGGCCGCTGGAAAACACCGCTACGTTATGTACTGTCTGCATCTTCGATATCCGCATGGAAATTATGAGTGGGACAGTCGCCATGAAGCGAGGTGAACTGCCCGGCACCGGACGACGCGGCAACCGCCTGATCCGCGAGCGTGTTCACGACCCCTACAAGACCCGACTGAAGCTTCCCGATCCCACGGTCTGCCCGCGGTGCGGTGCTGTCTTTCACAAGGGACGCTGGACCTGGGAGGCCGCACCTGGCGGGGCCAACGAGGAGCTGTGCCAAGCCTGTCGCCGCGTCAACGACGCCTATCCGGCCGGCGTGGTCACCCTGCGCGGCGCTTTCCTGAAGAAGCACAGGGTGGAGATCCTGAACCTAGCTCGCAACCAGGAGAAGATGGAGAAAAGCGTGCGCCCTCTGAATCGGATCATGGCGATCGAGGACAAGGGTGAGGAAATCGAGATCACCACGACCGATATCCATCTGCCGCGCCGGATCGGCCAGGCGCTCCACAACGCCTACGAGGGTGAGTTCGATTTTCATTACGACGAAGAAGGCTATTTCATCCGTGTTAACTGGACACGGGAAACCTGAGCGCCCTGTCCCTACTTAAGAACGCGGCCCCGAGACCGCCCACCACCCACCCAACATGTCAGCGGCGCCGATGTCTCGATGTGATCGACTATTAAGATCATAAAGTGCCTCTCGGAACCGCCACTTCGGCCAGTTGAAAGGTGACGTAGCGGCCATGTCGGACAACCTTGGCACCGATCTTCACCAGCTTCTCTCGTAATGTCGTCATCGACCAGCGCTCTACTTCCTTCGGCAAGGCCGTTCTGTCACTCCATACGTTCTTATGATAATGGTGTCCTCTTACCAGCCTTTGGCCGGGTGTGCCGCTGAATCTGTCGCGTCAAACCCAATGCGCGGCCACCCATCCCAAATTCATCACCGACGCCGCCGCGATGGCGATGAACGTGAGCGACATGCCGGCCGTGCGATAGCGAAAGGTCTCGTTCTCTTGGCTGACGCCGAAGGCGTGGATGAGGCGCCCGACGAGCAGAGCGAGGCCGAGGGTGTGGACGAGCACGACCGGCTGGCCCTGCAGCTCGGCGAAGGCGATCAGAATGAGGGCGAGCGGAACGTACTCTGCGAAGTTTGCATGAACGCGTATGGCCCGCCGCAACTGCGGATTGCCGCCGTCGCCGAGCGCCACCCGCTCCTGGCGCCTGGCCCGAATCACGCGAACGCTCAAGGAAATGAAAACCAGACCCAACAATCCAGCATAGATGGGAACGATCTGGGGCATCGATTGACCTCCTTATGTCTGACAGCAACGTATTCGCGGTGCCGGTGATTAGCTGCGGCGCGGACGACGGGGAAGGAAAACGGCAGATTTATTAGCACCGGCCGCTTGCGCGGTCTCGGATGATTTGCGTTGGGTTGCGCCGGCGTAAAAAAAATCGGCGGTCCGGAGGGGGGGGCCGGACCGCCAGTCAGGAGGGCTTGGGGGAATAGGGAGGATAGAGTTCGGAGTTCAAGCAGCGGTCTGCGCCTCGTTGTCGTTGGCGACGGAGCCGGTTGTGCCGCCGGTCACGCGCACCGTGCGGGCCAGCTCGCCACCCGTGACGGTCTTGACTTCGGTGATACTCTCGAATGGGAAGTCGATTTTTTCGTGGGCGCGGCGTACCGCCTCGGGGTCGGCTCCCTTGGTGTAGCAATAGGCCTTGCCCTCATGGACATTGACATGGGCCCGTAAGGCCGTAACGCCCTCTTGCTCGGCGGTTTCGTCGAAAACGGCAAACGCTCTTACGAACCCTTCCTCGCTCATATGCTCTTCATTGAACGTTCCGGATTCGAGGTCGTGCACGTCGATGAAGTATTTCTGCCTCTTAGTTTCATCCTTTCCATGGCTGCCGGTATCGGAGACCTGGCGCGCTGTGGGGTTTTCGATCGGAGCTGATTCCGGCTGCCGCACGTAGGAGCCATTGACCGCTGCTGGAAATGTCCATGCGGGTGAGGCCGATGTCGGCCAGAAGGCGGTCGTTGAGGGCATAGAGTTCTCTGGCCCCACGCCGGCGCTCGGCCCAGGCCTTCACGAAAGCGACTGCGCGGGAGAAGACCGACGCCTGCCGGCGCTGGGGCGGGCGGTTCGATGCGGCGAAGGTGTGCGAGCCCGACACCCGGCGATTGCGGTGGTCCATCGGCGGTAAGCCGGCGGCTTTCAGATAGGCTTGATAGAGGTGCATGGCGTAACCTCCAATTTTTCAACTAATCTCACTCTTTAAGCTCGGGAGGGAGCGGCCGCGAGACGCCGGGTGGGAAGGGGCGGAGTAGTCTCAGGCGGCCAGCTCGCCCTGGTTGTCCTTGGCTGGCGCCGGATGGGCGGACGGGACAGACGAGTGCGCGGCGACCAGGCCCGGGCGGGCGGCGCGGCGCGGCTCAGGCGCGGTCAGCATCGCGTCGACGACGGCGCGGATTTCGCCGCGGGAGATGCCGATGTCCTTGA
>JADFGT010000092.1 GCA_022567555.1 Armatimonadota bacterium
CTCAGCCCGCGCCGCCTTGCACGAGGCCATCCCCTTCCGCACGGCCGTGCGGGAGTGGCTTGCTTACGCTTCTGGTCTTGAGGGGGGGGGCCTGGCGCTGACCGCGGGAGGCGCGAAAGCAGACGGCGACAGGGGAGCAACTGTGCATAGAATGTTGTATACTATCTCTGATTCAGAGCACGCCCATATAAGGAGGCGATTATGAGTAAATGGTTTTTGACGGTTCTGCTCGCGGCGCCGTTCAGCGAGACGGCGGGGGTTGTGTTCTTCGATGACTTTGAAGGTGATGAACTTGGTGGCCATTGGCAAAGGGGCGGCCACGCCGGCTGGGGGCTCGAGTACGAGGTCCGCGACAGCCTTCTCATAGTAACAAGGGTCTACGATCCCGCCCCGCCGTCATGGTTCGTCGCATCTCTGGGGCAGCCGTTGGCGGACTGGGAGTTGACAGCCCGCATCGGGTGGGATCCGGGTGAGTCACAGGAGCTACTTGTTCACGCGGTCAGCGAGTTCAGTCCCGGCTTTTTTTTCGGAGGTGAGGGGGGTGTTCACTACCGCAAGCGCGCCGGTAACAGCCCCGTTGTTCTCGGGTGGTTTACGGGAGGAGTTGGCGAAATCCCGGCCCCTCCATCAGGGATGCACGAGATTCGCATCGTGAAGGTCGCGGACCACGGATGGGTCTATTTCAATGACGAGCTGTTCTTCGAAGTGACAGGTCTAAGCCTTCCGGCGATGCAGTACGTCGGGTTAGGCTTCAACGGCCCGGACTCGCCCGACTTCGCGCCGCTGTACGTAGACTGGATTCGGGTGGTTCCGGAACCAGGGACGCTCGTTGTCTTAGGTGCGGCGCTTGTTTGGCTCTGCAGACGCAGGAGGTCGTAGAAAATGGGCGGAAGTTGGGAGCAGATTCAAGATTGGCCGGAAGAACTGTGCGCGATTCAGGGGGTGCACCTGCCGAGCGGAAAGGTTCTTTTGTGGGGGGTCCAGCAGGTATTCGGCCCGACCGTAGTCCGTTTGTGGAACCCGGCAACCAACGCCTTCGAAAACGTGAACAACCCCACCTGGATCTGGTGCTGCGGGCACACCAGCTTGAGCGACGGCCTCGCCCTGACCGCGGGAGGCAGAAAGGGCGGCGGCAGCGGAGAGGCTTTGCGCCGAATGTTGTATACTATCTTTGTTTCTCGGGACCGCCATATAAGGAGGCGATTATGAGTAAATGGTTTTTGATTGTAGGGCTCGCGGCGCCGTTCAGCGAGACGGCGGGGGTTGTGTTCTTCGATCACTTCGAGGGCGACGAGTTGGGAGGTCATTGGCGAGTGTCCAGCCACACCGGGGGCCGGATGGAATATGTCGTTCGGGACAGCCTTCTCCAAGTAACCCGAATCGTAAACAGTGGGCGGGTTAATCTGACAACCCCAATCCCTGCCCTGGACGACTGGGAAGTTGGCGCAAGAGTCGGATGGGACCCCGGAGAGAGCCAGTGGCTGTATGTCGGAATGGTTGAATACTACCGCGACCCTCTTATCTTTGGCGTGGGCTACATGGCTTATTACAACCTGCCGGGCGAGCGCCCTGTCATCCGGGCAGGGCTGTACGGAGAAGTGTTTGAGATCCCCGCCCCTGAGTCCGGTTTCTACGAGATGCGGGTGCTCAAGCAAGGTAATCGAATGGCGGCGTATTTTGATGGGCGCCTGGTCGGCGAAAGAGAAGTCTTAGGAGTACCGACCGTCCGGTCTCCGTGGCTTGCGTTCGCTGGCCCGGACTCGCCCGACTTCACGCCACTCTACGTGGATTGGATTCAGGTCGTTCCGGAACCGGGGACGCTGGCCGTGTTGGGCGCTGGGGTCATTTGGCTGTTCAGGCGCAGGAGGTCGTAAAAAATGGGCGGAAGTTGGGAACAGATTCAAGATTGGCCTCAGGAACTGTGCGCCATTCAGGGGGTACACCTTCCGAGCGGAAAGGTTCTCTTGTGGGGTGTGGACAGGGAGAGTGGCGAAACTATCGTCCGTTTGTGGAACCCGGCAACCAACGGGTTCGAAAACGTCAACAATTCCGCCTGGATCTGGTGCTCCGGCCACACCGGCCTGAGCGACGGCCTCACCCTGACCGCGGGCGGCGAGAAAGTAGGCGGCGGCGGCGCCGGAAACGGAATCAAAGAGGCTTACCTATTCGACGAGTCGGAAGACCCGCCATGGCGGCAGGTAACGGACATGTTCTACGAGCGTTGGTATGCGACAACCACCACGCTGCCGGAAGGGAGTGCGCTTGCCATATCGGGCACGTCCGATCCGGACACGCCCATTGAGAACCCCGAAGTGTACTTCGCCGAGGCCGGCAAGTGGGTTGAACATGCACAACAGCAGGCGAAAAGGAAACTTCCTTGGTACCCGTTCATGTTCCTGATCCCGAACGGCAAACTCGCCGTTACGGGCCGCCACGCGCGACCGGGCGTATCTGGTTTGGACCTCGACACCTTGACGTTCGACCCGCGCACCCAGACGTGGGTAACGGTGGACACGAACCAGGTCGCGGGGCGCGACCATGCCTCGGCCGCGACGTACGAGCCGGGGAAGGTGGTGCGCTCCGGCGGGCGCCAGTCGAGCGGCACCAACGCATCCGACGACACGGCGGTGATTGATTTCACCGCCCTGAGCCCTCAGTGGTCCAGCAACGCTCTCATGAAGATGAACTACCCCCGGATTGACCACACCCTGGTGAATCTGCCGGACGGGAGCGTGCTCGTCGTCGGCGGCCGGGAGGACACAACTGACGACAATCCTGTCCGCGCCGCTGAGATCTTCGAGCCGGGCACAAAGAAGTGGACGGAGCACGCCTCCTTCTCCGTCGCCTGGGACCCCCGGCCGCACCACTCCATCGGCCTCCTGCTTGCCGACGCCACAGTACTCGTCGCGGGCGGTCAAACGAGCGCGGGTCGCATATTCTCCGGCACAATCTTCAAGCCGCACTACTTGGACGGCAGCCCCACGCGCCCGACCATAAGCGCGCCGAGCGACGTCAAGTACGGCCAACAGTTCCAGGTTACAGCCGCACCCGGAGGCGGACTGAGCATTGACAGGATCACCCTCGTGCGCCTCGGCGCGGTAACGCACGGCTTCGACCAAAACCAGCGATTCCTTGAACTCACGTTCCAGGACGCCGGCGCGGAGAACGTTTTCGACGTGGACTCGCCGAGCGACCCGAACAAGGCGCCGCCGGGCTACTACATGCTGTTCGCCCTGAACGACGACGGCGTCCCCTCGGTTGCCGAATACGTTCGCGTGTGGGACGGCCTCATTCGCCTCTACTCGGAGGTGGACGCGGTCTGGCAGGGCACGCTCCAGTCGGGGGATTCGTACGACTTGCTCCTGAGCGACAACAGTTACATGGTTATCGGCGCGGACTTTGACCCGCCGCAAGGGGAGCCCAACGCTGGGCTCGAGGTGCGTAGGGTTGCGCCGGAGGGCAGCTTCTCCGAGCTCAGGTTCAGGGTTGAATCCTCCACCACGACGTCGGTCACGCAGCGCATCTCGCTATACAACTACGACGGCGACCAGTGGGAGCAGGTTGACGAACGGAACTCGTCCGTGCAGGACGGCGTGGTGGAGGTCACGATCACGAATAACCCCGGCCGATTCATAGGCGACCCACAGTCGGAGATCGGGATGAAGGCGCGTCGGCTGGTTCGGTGCGGGCCTTCCCATAGGCTGGCAGGCCAGTATTGACCTCATGGTCTGGTCGCTAAAACCATAGTAGAATGGGCGCGGAAGCCGCTCGATGCCCTGGATCATTTCCGAAGAGTCCGCCCTGGACGGACATGAGAACATGGCCCGCGACCGTGCGCTGCTGCGCCGGGCGGAAGAGTCAGGCGTCGCGGCGGCTCGGCTATATGAGTGGGACGGCCCCTGGGTCTCTCTGGGGCGATTCCAGCGGCCGGAACGCGACCTCCTCGACCCGGACCTGATCCCATGGACTCTGCGTCCGACCGGAGGCAAGGCCGTCCTACACGGCCACGACCTAACGATTGCCCTGGCCTGCCCATTGGAGGCGCTCGGCTGCTCGAGGCACGCGGTGCGGGCGGCCTACCGGGCGATTGTCCGCCCGCTGATTGCCGGCCTCCGCTCGCTGGGAGTTGACGCGGTTCTGGCGGAAGAGACGGGCTCGGTCAGCAGCCTCCACCGCACCGCCGACTGCTTCCTGCACATTTCCCCAAATGACGTGGTGGAGCGCCAATCAGGCCGCAAGTTGATCGGCTGCGCGCTCAGGGTCACCCGGGCGGCGGTCTTGGCGCAGTGCAGCGTTCCGGTGTCGGAGCCGCTCGTGGACCCGGGCCGCGTCTACGAGCACCCGCACACACCGAAACCACTACCTGTGCGCGCGGGGGCGCTGAGGAGCGCGATCCGCGAGGCGCTGAGACGAACCGAAGGCCTTGGCCCGGACGTGCCCCTCCTGGCCGGAGACAGCAGAAGGGACGGGTCTTAGCTCGAGGTCTGCAGCTGAACGCCGAGCGCCGCGAGCCTTTCGCCGATGTGGCGCAGCTTCTTCATCGCCCGGAGCTCTATCTGGCGTACCCGCTCCCGGGTCACGTTGAGCGCCGAGCCGACCTCCTCCAGCGTGCGAGGCCGCCCGTCGTCCAGACCGAACCGCAGCCGCACCACGTCGCGCTCGCGCGACGTCAGCCGGCCGAGGATCGAGTCCATCTCCTGGTGCTTAATCAGGTTGGTCGTCACGTCGGCCGGTTCCGGCATAACCTTGTTCGGCACGAAGTCGCCCAGCGAACTGTTGTCCTTCTCGCCGACGGGCGTCTCCAGGCTCAGCGGCTCGATCGAGACGCGGAGCATCTCGCGAACGCGCTCGATTGGGAGTTCCACCTCTCTGGCGATCTCACGCTCGGTAGGGTCCCGCTGGAGTTCCTGCTGAAGCCTGTTCTGGGTCTTCATGACCTTGTTGATCAGTTCAGCGACATACACCGGAATCCGAATCGTCCGCCCCTGGTTTATGATGGCGCGCGCGATCGCCCTACGAATCCACCATGTGGCGTAGGTGCTGAAGCGGAAACCCTTGCGCCAGTCGAACTTCTCGACTGCCCTGATCAGGCCCAAGTTGCCCTCCTGAATCAGGTCGGCCAGCGGGATGCCGCGAGCGTTGTACTTCTTCGCGATGCTCACGACCAGCCTCAGGTTCGACTCGGTCAGGATGCGCTTTGCCTGCTCGTCACGAGCCTGCACACGCCGGGCGAGCGAGACCTCCTGCTCAGGGGTGAGCAGCTGGGCACGCCTCGTCTGGCGCATCCACATCTCCAACTCTTCCGAGTCGTCCGGTTGCGCCGGGGCTTCCTCTTCTTCCTCTTCCGCCGACTCCTCCTCTTCGAGGAGGTCCTCGGCGCGAGGCTCCTCTGCGAGGGGCGGCAGTACAGTGTTCGTCGTCATAGGTTTACTTCGTCTTCAAACAAGACGGATTTGAGACCGCATTCGTCACTATTCAATACGTTTTTCTTCCGGCACGCGTGCGTCAGCCTCCTCAGGTGGACGGGATCCGGGCATGGGCGGCCCGGTGAGCACGCCACTTGCCGGCCTCGTCTGAACCCGCTCCCCGTCCATGCGGAACGGGCACTCCCACTTCAAAGTATCACAGGTCCGGCGAATTGTCAAGGACCTTTGTCCCGGCCCGGATTGTGAATTATATCACAAACCCATTTCTTACAGACGTACGAACAGGCCGGGGCGTTCGCAAGGAACCGGAGAGACGTTCCGCTTAGCGGGCTGGGAACTCGGCGAGACTGCGGACGGAAGAGACGGACGCCTCAAGGGCAGCGATCAGTGTGTCAACCTCCTCAGGCGTGGTGAACTTGCTCAGGCTGACCCGAACCGTGCCCCGCAGCCACTCCTCCGGCAGGCCGATTCCGGTCAGAACGTGGCTGAAGCGGTTCTCGCCGGACGCGCAGGCCGCTCCGGCGGTGCAGCAGATGCCCTTCGCGTCCAGGTTGATGATGACGCTCTCCCCCTCAGTCCTGAAGAAGGAGAGGCTGATGATGTGGGGCGCCCCGTCCGGCTGCCCGTTCAGGCGGCAGTCGGGGATGCGCTCGATTACCTCTTGCACGATGCGAGCGTGCTGGGCGCGCATGCGCTCCGCATCCTGCTCCCCCTCGTCAATGATGAGCCGGGCCGCCATCCCCAGGCCCACGATTCCTGGAACGTTCAGAGTGCCGGCCCTGCGCACCCTCTCGTGACTGCCTCCAAGCAGGAACGGCTCGAGCGGCGCTCCTGACCGCACCCAAAGGGCCCCGATCCCCTTCGGGGCGTGCATCTTGTGCCCCGAGAGGCTGGCGTAGTCTATCGGCCTATCGCCGAGGCAGAGGCGCATCTTGCCGATGGACTGCGTCACGTCGCTGTGGAATCGCGCCCCGGCCTCCTTAGCCACTGTTCCGAGCCGGTCAATGTCCTGCACCGTGCCGATCTCATTGTTGACGAGCATCACGCTGACCAGGCCGGCGCCATTCGCCAGCATTGCCCGGTACGCATCCTCATCCACGACGCCGCTGCCATCCACCGGTATCAGGCCGGCGCGCCCGGACGCCAGCGCCGCCGTCCTGACCGACGGGTGCTCTATGTCTGAGACCAGTATTTGGCCGGGAAAGGTGTTCAGGACGGTGTTGTTCGCTTCGGTAGCGCCGGTGGTGAAGATGATCTCGGAGGGGTCTCCGGCCCCTAAGAGTTCGGCCACGGCTTCGCGCGCCTCTTCGACGGCGGCGTGAGCCGCCTGGGCGGGCCCATGAAGCGCGCTCGGATTCGCGTAATTGTCGCTGAAAAAGGGAAGTACAGAGTCGAGCACGCGCGGGTCAACCCGCGTGGAGGCTGCGTTGTCGAAGTAAAGGTTCTGCATCTCTGGGTCACATACACGTGTGGCCGGTGCCTGCCTGAACCAGCGGGCACATCTCGTTGCCCTCGCGGCCGCAGCGCAAACAGATATCGCCCGGTTCTGCTATCCCGGCGCAACTGGCCACCCGGATGAAGCCTTCCAGCGCATCAATGAACCGCGCGCGCTTATACGGTCCCATCGCGTCCAGCACGGTCGTCACCCGCAGGGCGCGCTCTTTGGCGACCCTTTCCACCAGTTTGGAGCCGACAGGGGTCAGCGTAATTCGCACAATGCGCCTGTCTGAGCGCAGGCCGCGCTTGCGGAGCAGGCCCTTGCGGTGCAGCCGAGCCACCATGTTCGTCGCGCTCGGATAACTGATTCGCATGCCCTGCGACAGGTCGCCTACTGTCGGCGCCGGGTGCCGCTGGATGTATCGCATGGCTTCATACTGTGGATACGTAACCTGGTGTTCGGCCAGGGCGGCGACCACCCGGTCGCTGAGGGACACACGCACCAGTTGGGCAAAGAGATCGCCCAGTCGTGCCGGCCAGTCAAGCGGTGGAGCCTCCATTTGGTATGAGTTTATCACACCTAAGGGGCGCGGGTCAGCGGTTTTCCAGGGCCCTACGAATTAGTACCGGGATGTCGGCGGTAGTTTCCGCGACGGCCGCGCCCGCGGCCCGGAGCGCCTTCACTTTGCTCTCAGGGTCTCCGACTCCCCTGCTGATGATCGCCCCCGCGTGACCCATTCGCTTGCCGGGCGGCGCCGTTCTGCCGCTGATGAACGCGACGACCGGCTTGGACATCGTTCTTATGTAAACCGACGCCTCCTCCTCGTCGCTGCCTCCGATTTCGCCTATGAGGACAACGGCCTCTGTCTCCGGATCTTCCTCGAACATCGGCAGCACATCAACGAAGCGCATTCCGAGAAGAGGGTCCCCTCCAACGCCCACGCACGTGCTCTGGCCCAGCCCGGCGTTTGTAAGTTCTTGAACGATCTCGTATGTGAGCGTTCCGCTCCGCGAAACCAGTCCCACGGGGCCTCGCTTGAACACACGGGCCGGCATGATCCCCACCTTGCAGCGCTCCGGCGCGATCGCACCCGGGCAGTTGGGACCCAGCAGCCGGCACGTACCGTTCTCAGCCAGCCGATTCACGACTCGAACCATGTCGCGCTGGGGGATGCCTTCGGTGATGGCGCAGACGAACGGGAGGCCCGCAGCCTCCGACTCGAGTATCGCGTCCGCCGCAAACGGCGCGGGCACGAAGATGACCGACGCGTTCGCGTCCGTTTCCTGTACGGCGCGCGCCACAGAGTCGAATACGGGGACGCTGTCGAACTTCGACCCGCCCTTTCCCGGCGTGACGCCGGCCACAACGCGCGTCCCGTATTCGATCATCTGGCGCGCATGGAACCCACCCTCTCGCCCTGTGATTCCCTGCACAATCAGCCGCGTGTTTTTGTCGACCAGCATCTTCTATATGCGCCGCAACGCATTGTTGAACGCCGCCCTTGCACCCCTTCCGGCGCTACCCCTATTCGCCGCCCGCCGTCTTCTGCAGTTCGGCGCCGAGGGAGCCGCGCTTCGACCAGATTACGGCAACCGCGAGCGCGGCTACGGAGCAGGCGACGATGACGTACCGGACAGTGTCGGATATGTCCAAAATGACGACCGGGGCCATCAAGAGCGCGACCAGGTTCATGACCTTGATGAGCGGGTTGAGCGCCGGTCCGGCGGTGTCCTTGAACGGGTCGCCTACGGTATCAACCACGACGCCCGCCTTGTGCGCCTCCGAGCCCTTTCCGCCGTACATGCCGTCCTCTATCGTCTTCTTGGCGTTGTCCCAGATACCGCCCGAGTTGAACAGCGTCACCGCCAGAAGTTGCGAACTGAGGATGGCGCCCGCCAGGAAGCCGCCGAGGGCCTGAGCGCCCGTCAAATTATATGCGACGCCGCGAATGATGACCGGTTCATGGCCGATGGCCAACCCGAACGCCACGAGCGCAGGCAGGGCTATCGCCAGAATGGCCGGACCCAAGAGTTCCTTTTGGGCATGGCCGGTGACTATCTCGACGCACTTGGCATAGTCCGGCTTGCTCGTGCCCGCCATGATGCCCGGGTCCGCTTTGAACTGGCGCCGCACCTCTCCTATCAGTTCAAAACTCCCGCGTCCGACCGCATTGACCATGAATGCGCAGAACAGGAAGGGGGCGGCGCCGCCTATCAGAAGGCCAAGAAAGATCTGCGGCAGGTCCAGGGGCAGGCCGATACCGGTCAGTTTCGTGTCGCCGATATACGAGTGATAGAGAGCGACCGCCGCGACGACGGCCGTGGCGATGGCGAACCCCTTTGTGAGCGCCTTCGTTGTGTTGCCGGCAGCGTCCAACTGCTGCACGGCGCGGCTGCCGGGCATGCTCCCCTCTTCGGTCTTCTCATCCTTCGCCGCGCCGGACATCTCGTACACGCCCTGGGCGTTGTCGCTGATTGGACCGAAGGTGTCCATCGCGAGGATGAAGCCCGTGGTCGTCAGAAGGCCGAGGCCTACGAGCGCGATGCCATAAAAACTGAGGATGAAGCCGCCGTACTCGCCCGGCGGGAAGATGAACAGCGGCGCGAGCAGCGCAACCACAATGGCGACGACCGCCCAAACGCTGCTCTCCATCCCGTATGCGAATCCTTGAATGATCATCGGCGCAGGCCCGGCGGTCGAGGCGGCCGCGACCTCGCGGACCGGCTTCTTTTTGAAACTGACGAAGTAGTCCGTGAGCAGCTCGATCACGTAGGCCATGAGCACGCCGAATGTAATCGCGATGGCGAACAGGTACCAGGGAACCGTGTTGCCTTTCGTGGTGACGGCGACACTTCGTCCGTCAGGATTCACTCTCCCAAAGTTCTCAAAGGTCACTTGATCCACCGGCTCGTGCTTTGCTCGTGTGTAGTCGAACGAAGGAAGGAACAGGAGCACCGCCGGGTCCGACGCCTCCAGGACCCAGAACAGACCGCCCTCGGCACCCATGGCCAGACTCACTGGGATCTTGTCTTCGTCAAGGACCGTGATTCCGGGCGCGCGGTTCAACTGACCTTCTGAGGTCAAGCTCCAAGTCTCGATTTCGCGCGGCCCGTCCTCGCCCGGACCGGGCGGCAGGCTGATGGTGTCCTTTACGAACACCGGGCCTTCCCCAAAAACTGGCCCTATCGCCCGCACAAGACTGCCGCGCGCCAGGTTCTGCTCAATGACCGTAAAGTTCCTCAGTTCATGGGCGCGAAGGCGGGCCACGTCCTGGTGGGTGACTTCGACCGGCTCGGGCGGTGGTGTAGAGCCCAGTTCCTTCAGAACCTCGAACTCTGCCTGCAAGGACTCGTTGATGCGGTTCGCCATCTCCTCGTCGTCGAGCAGGTCTGAGACTTCTGCGTCACCATCTGCACTCAGCTGAACTTGCTGAAACTCGGGCTCGTCTCCGGCGCCGTCCAGTCCCGACGGGTCGCCGGATGAGGGCGTATCTCCTTCCTGGCCGCCTCCTTCGCCGGCTTCAGCGCGCGGCTCGCCCTCTCCCGGCTCGGTTCCTTCGCCCACTCCCCCGGTCGGGCCGGGCGCCGGTTGGAGCTGCCCGCCAACGGGCGGTCCGGCCTGCTCTCGGGCGCGCCGGTTAATTTCTTCAGCCTCTTCGAT
>JADFGT010000093.1 GCA_022567555.1 Armatimonadota bacterium
CATACTGGAAATGTTCCGCGCGGTCCTCTTTCGGGGGGAAGCGCCCGACCCGAAACACCTGCTGTATATCGCTGCTCTGTCCGTGCCGCTTGCGGCGCTGGCCTATCTCCTCCACCACCGCGTCGACCGCAAGATTGCCAGGATGCTCTTTTGAGGTTGCCGTGACCGATGACGTCGTCATCTCTGTCAAGAACATCGGGGTGCGCTATTTCCGCAAGCGCTCGCGCCTGCCGTGGCGAAAGGAGGAATTCTGGGCCCTGAAGGACGTGTCCTTCGACTTGGCCAGAGGGGATTCGGTCGGTATCATTGGCCGCAACGGCGCAGGTAAGTCCACCCTTTTGCAGACGCTCGCTGGGATCATCAGTCCCGACCGCGGCGCGGTCGAAACCCGGGAGGTGACGGTCAGCTTGCTCTCGCTTCGGCTGGGTTTTGTCAAAGAATTGAGCGGACGAGAGAACGCGGTCCTGAGCGGCATGCTGCAGGGTATTTCACAGCAGGAGATGCTGCGGCGGTTGCCCGACATCCTCTCATTCTCCGAACTGGGGGACGCCGTCGAGGACCCGGTGGGGACTTACTCCTCCGGCATGGCCGCGAGGCTTGGTTTTGCCGTCGCGCTCCAGGTGGCGTCGGACGTCCTGCTCATCGACGAGACCCTGAGCGTCGGCGACATCACGTTCAAAGCCAAGTCCGCCGAGGCCCTCCAAGAGATTATCCGATCCGATCGAACGGTGGTGCTGGTCTCGCACGACCCGGGCACCATCGAGTCCTTGTGTGACAGTGCGCTGTGGCTCGAGGACGGCGTGGTGCGCATGGAAGGGAGAACCGAAACCGTCCTCGCCGCGTACCGGCAAGAGTTCGGTGGGCCGGCAAAAAAGGAACACGCTCTGGGCCTTCCCGCCGCCTCGGCCGACGCCACCGGGTAGGCCAAGGAGGAACGTTTGGCGCCGTGACTGGCGCATACAAGGATTACGAACGACCATGTGTGGCATCGCTGGCCTTCTCCGCTGGGACGGGACCCCGGTTTCCGCGAAGCTGTTGCGGACCCTCGGCGACTCGATGGTCCATCGGGGCCCGGACGATCTCGGCTACCTCGGCTGGAGAGATGGGACCCAGACCCGTGTTTCGCGCGACCCGGCGCAAGCAGAGGGCGGTCGCCTCGCCCTGGTGCACCGGCGGCTGTCGATACTCGATCCGTCGGACACCGGTTGGCAGCCCATGAGTTCTCCCGACGAGAAATACCATATCGTCTTCAACGGCGAAATTTACAATTTCATTGAGTTGAAGGCGGAACTGGAAAGGCTCGGCCACAGGTTCCGATCGACGGGAGATACCGAAGTCCTGCTCCACGCCTACATGGAATGGGGAGAGGCGGCCCTAAGGCGCTTCGTGGGCATGTTCGCCTTCGCAATTCTCGACCTCCAACGGCAGGAACTGTTTCTGGCACGCGATTTCTTCGGCATCAAGCCGCTCCATTTCGCTGTCTGGGACACGGGCATGGCCTTCGCTTCGGAGCCCAAGACATTGCTCCAGGTGCCGGGCGTAACTCGCAAAGTCAATCCGCAGCTTCTATACGGGTATTTGAGCTACGGGCACGCGGAACGCGAAGAGCAGACGTTCTTCGCCGACATCCGACAGCTGCAGCCAGCGCATTACCTGGAGATCCCCTTGGACAAGGGTCGGAAAATCCGGCCCGTCAAGTACTGGCAGGTGGACCGGAGCCATCGGTCGGGCCTGTCCTTGGCCGAGGCCGCGTCGCGATTCCGCGACCTCTTCTTCGACAACGTGCGACTGCATCTGCGGAGCGACGTGCCGGTTGCAGCGACGCTTTCCGGCGGAATCGACTCCTCTTCCATCGTGATGGCCGCGCGCCGAGCCCGGGGGAGTCCACTCGACCTCCACACCTTTAGTTACATTGCGGATGAAGAACGGATCAGCGAGGAGCGCTGGATAGACATCGTGGGCCAGGCAGCCGCGACGACCGCGCATAAGGTGCGCGCCGATGCCGAAGGCTTGCATCGGGAAATTGACCACCTGATATACATGCAGGACGAGCCCGTTGGCACCAGCACCGTCTTCGCCCAGTTCCGGGTGTTTCGCGCGGTTAAGGAGGCGGGCATCAAGGTCGTCCTGGACGGGCAAGGGGCCGATGAGCTACTCGCCGGCTACTACCATTTTTTACCTAAACGACTTGCTTCGCTGCTTGCACGGCGCAGGCGGGTCGCGGCAATCCGGTTCGCGTTGCATGCGACGCGCCTGCCGGGCGTCCCCCAGCTTCGCGAGTTCATTAAGAAAGGCCGGGAGCTGAGCGTCTTGGGCTCGCCAGCAGCCGGCCCCCGCGGTGCGACCGAACAGCCCGTCAGGCCCGGCCGAACGGTCCCGTGGGTCAACGGGGAATGGTTTGCGGAAAGAGGCGTGCTGGAGCCGCGTATTCCGTTGCCCGGCGGCAAGAACTGTTTGAGGGATCAGCTCTACCTGTCATTTTTCGACTACGGGCTGCCCCATCTTCTTCGCGTGGAGGACAGAAACTCCATGGCCTTCTCCGTGGAGAGCCGCTTACCCTTCCTGACGCCCGAGTTCGTCCAGTTCGCTTTCTCGCTGCCGGAGGCTTACCTTATCGACAGCCAGGCGACAACGAAAGCGATTCTCCGCAGGGCCATGCGGGGCGTCGTGCCGGACGAGGTGCTGGACCGGCGGGACAAGATAGGTTTCTGGACGCCGGAGGAACGCTGGCTCATGGAACTCCGCCCCTGGATCGAAGACCTGCTCGGTGGCGATGCCGCCTCACGAATACCGGCCTTAAATCTCAAGGTGATGTTGGAGGATTGGGAGAGTTTTCTGGGAGGCAGGGCGCCGGTCGATCATCGCATCTGGCGTTGGATCAACCTCATCCGGTGGACGGAGATGTTCGAGGTCTCATACGAAGGCTGACGGGTCGCCCCCGGGGCGAAGCTGCGGGAAGCTGCACGATCCAACAATGGGAGGCTAACAGGATGCAGGGGATTGCGGTACAAGAGGTGGTGGACCTGTTGGGTGACGACGTGCAGGTCGTGGTCGGGACCCTCGACCGGCGCTTCGCGCGGCTGGCGCCACTCAGTTCTGCCCCGCCGGACGCTGTGACGTTCTGTCGGGCCACGGGGGACGCACTGGCCGAAGCGGTTGGGGAGTCCCTGGCGGCGGTCGTCTTATGCCGCGCCGAGCCGATCCTCCAGGATCTGGACAACGGAAACCGAACGCTCATCGGTGTCCCAGACCCGCGTCTGGCCTTCATAAGGGTCGTGGAAGCTTTCTTCAAGGAACCTCCACGCCGCGGCGTTCAGCCGACGGCGCTGATCCATCCCGAGGCGAAGGTGCACGTGGACACCTATGTCGGGCCCTACGCGGTGGTGGAGCAGGGCTGCGAGATCGACGGGGGCTGCGTGATCCATGGCCACGTGTACCTCTATCCGGGCACGCGCCTAGGCCGAAACGTCGTCATCCATGCCGGAACGGTGATCGGAGCGGACGGATTTGGGTACCAACGCAACGAGAGGGGGGGCTTGGAGAAGTTTCCCCATGTCGGCGGCGTGCTGATCGAGGACAATGTGGAAATCGGCGCGAAGTGTACCGTCGACCGGGGCACTCTTGGCGACACCGTTGTCGGTCAGGGTACCAAGATTGATGACCATGTGCATATCGCCCACAATGTTATTGTTGGCAGGGATGTTATCATCACCGCACACACGATGATTGCTGGAAGTACACGCATTGGAGACCGGGTATGGCTCGCACCTTGCGCATGCCTGCTCAACGGCTTGACAATCGGAGCGGGCGCGACGGTTGGGCTCGGGGCCGTCGTCGTCAAGGACGTGCCCGCCGACACCACGGTCATGGGAACGACGGCGCGGCCGATGAAGGAGTACAAGGCCCTGTTGAAGGCGGAGGCGGACTTGGATCGGAACGAGCAGACCAATCGATGAGAACGGACTTCACCTTGGACGGCTACCGCGCGCTTGTTTCCGAATTCCTGAAGCGCGGCTACACGGTTTGCGGCTTCGAGGATGCCTCGCCGCATGCCGCGCACCTGATTCTGCGGCATGACATCGACATGTCCATCCAGCGCGCAGTGGCGCTTGCGGAGGTGGAGCGGGAGCTCGCCGTGCGCTCCCACTATTTCGTGCTGCTGCGGACGGAAATGTACAACCCCTTCTCCGCTGCCGGCGCCAATGGTCTCCGCCGCCTGGTGGAGCTGGGTCACGACCTTGGCCTGCATTTCGACGCTTCGCTGTATCCAGAGGAGCGTACAACACTGGAGGCCGCCGCGGAGAAGGAATGCGCGGCCCTGGAGATGCTTCTCCAAGAGCCGGTCCGCTTCATCAGTTTCCATCGTCCGGCACACCAGCTCCTAGGCTTTTCCGGCAGCTTCGCGGGCCGCTGCAACGTATACGAACAGCGTTTCTTCGAGGAGATCGGCTACTGCTCGGACTCCCGCGGTGGATGGCATCACGGCCATCCTCTGGACCATCCGAACATCACCGCGGGTCGGGCGTTGCAACTGAATACACACCCGGTCTGGTGGGACGCCTATCCCGGCGAGGGTGTCAAAGCCAAGCTCGACCGGTTCGCCACGGAAAGGTTCGATCTCCTGCGCTGCGAACTCGGCCGCAACTGCGGGCCCTACGGCGCGGCACTGGCCCGCCTGTTCGGCGACGAGAGGCTGCTGTCGGCACCCAGATGTGAAATCTCTAAAGATGGCCAAGGTCAGACCAAAGACTGACCCGCGGTCAGCATTTGGTCGACATGGGCGATCGGGGTTGACGCAGCGACTTCGATCTGCATGCCACCGAGCACAATTCCTCCGCCCTGGACAGGCGGCCCTAAGGGAAGGAGCCCTTGGATTTCAGAGGGGACTTGGGATCGTTGGCTGCTGAATGCTCGACCAGGAAACAAGTACGCCGGGCGAGATGGTTGATAATGGCTCGAGGCGAAAGGAAGTGGAGCGTGTTAAGCGGTACGCGGACGCCGACAAAATGTGTCAGCTGAGAGGGATCCCGTCGCGATGAAGATCGAATGGGATCGGCCTATCCTGGTTGGCGGTGCACCGAGTTGCGGCTCGACGTTGCTCAGCGTCATGCTCGACGCCCACCCCGAGATTCTTTGCGGGCCCGAACTCGTACTGTTGGCTCATCCCGCGCTGTACCAGTCCTTCGGGCGTTATAAGAAATTCCTCGCAAACCACGGCACAAACGCTGGCTATGACACGGCTGACGCCGTTGCGAGGCTGGAGGACGGCTTCTGTCCGTACACAGTCATCGATGTGAACAACTTCGCCTATTATGGCGTCAATTTTGATTTACTCCTCTCGCACCTCGCAGAGTCAGAAAGTCCTGAGGCGTTTTTACGAAAATTGTTCGAGCCCTCCCTGGTGCATCAGGCAAAGCGCATCTGGGCCGAGAAAAGTCCCCCAAACCTTTATGCGTTCCGCGCCTTCCTTGAACGCTTCCCGAAGGGCAGGGTCGTGTATCTCGTTCGCGACCCGCGAGATCAGATCGTAAGCGTAATGCGCCGGGGGCTGCGTTTCGATCAAGCGCTTGCCATCTGGTTAGTCGAGACGGCGATGTGCGAATCGCTGCACACACACCCTCGCGCCTTCTGCGTGCGCTTCGAGGACTTAGTCACCGACACCTGGCGGGTCGTCGAGGACCTGCTGCGGTTTCTTGGCATCGGAAGCGCCATCGAACGCATGCTAAACTACCTTGAAAACTCACCAAGGATCAGCAACGACCCATCTGCATGTGGCATGCCAACTTGGCGGGCCAATCCAGTCATGGGGTTTTCCAGGGCGCCCATCGGGGTCGGGGAACGGAGACTCACGCCGTTCCAAAAGGCCGCCCTCGCGAGCGCTTATATCGCTCAAGCGGTGCCGGGTTACGACGAGGTCCAAGGCGTTACCGCGGCGGAACTGATTCAGCGGCTCGATTATCCTCCGATTAAGGTGCCTATGATCGAGCCGCAACCGTTCCTCGAGTTCTGCGCACGCGAGCACTTGCTTGTCAGTGGCATCGCGTTGCACGGCGCTATTTTTCAAGAACGCTTCGTCTCCTGTGATGTCGCGATGGTCTTGGGCCAAAGCGGCCCGCCCCGTGAGGTTCTCGACCTGATCACGGCCCTCGGGCCGGCTTTCCTTAGCCGTCCGCAGGACAAGATCGCAAAGCTCGAACGGCGAGAAAACCTATAGTCTATCTTCGAGTGTCAACAGCAGTTCAGACCAACTCCCGATGTTACGAGCCTCCTTGCCGAGACTTCTTAGCCAACTGCGCCGAAAGATCGCGGGGTTAAGACGGGAAGGCAAAGAAACCCGGCCGCGTGCGAGATAAGGTCTCTGCACTGGCGTAGGTCGTTGGAGTCGCGGTGCTTGTTCTATAAGATGTTGCGTCTTGATCTGGACGGCGAAATCCCGCCTCGCGTAAAGTAATTGATGAAGGTCTTGGTCGCAGGGGGCGCCGGTTTCATCGGCTCTTTCACCACCGAAGCTCTGGTTCACGCTGGCCATGAGGTGATCGTCCTCGACAACCTGCTGAGCGGGAGCAGAGAGAATTTACGCTCGGTTTGGGACCGAATAGACTTCATTGAGGCGGACATCTGCCGGGCGGACGATTACTTCGACAAACTAGGAGACCTCGATGCCGTCATCCATCTCGCCTTTCCCACCCCTTTATGCAACCGTAACCCCGAAAATCAGTTTTATGAGGTCGCCAGCCTCGGCACCGCCAATCTATTGGAGCTTGCCCTTTCCAACGACGCATACGTTATCTATGGCTCGTCGATCTCCGTTTACGGGGTGCAACAATATGTACCGATCGACGAAGCTCACCCCGTTAGGCCAATATTGATCTACGGCGCCAACAAGCTGCACGGAGAGCACCTCTGCCATGCCTTCGGCGAAACCCGCGGGCTTGACTACGTCGTTCTGCGTTACTCGGACATTTATGGACCGCGCGACAGACGGAAGAACGCCATCAACAAGTTCCTCACCGCCGCGCTTGATAAGGCGCCGGTCACGATTCATGGTGATGGCCGGCAGAAACGAAGCTACACATACGTGCGCGATGCGGTGCGGGCGACTCTGATGTCGCTTCGGAAAAGGGCGATGAGGCAAACGCTTATCGTCTCCACAGACTCCGCCCTCTCGATCATCGAACTCGCGGAAACCATAAAGACCACATTTTGTCCGGACCTGCAGGTTGTGCTATCTCAGGGTCTCGCCGATCCCCGTTGCTACGTCTTCGACAACAGCAAGTTCGGCCAAGCGGTGGGTCGTTTACGCTGGACGCCGCTTGAGACCGGCCTCGCCGAGACGCTCAAGTATCTGAAGACAATATAGATCGGACGCCATGACGAAAACGGGGGGACCAGGGGATGAAACGCCAGCGCTGCTTGCGCTGCCCGGCAAAGACCAGGCTATGATAGGAACGCGTTATCCGCTGCGCGTCGTCGCTGTCGTCAACAATCCGGCCATTCACGACACGAGGGTCATCAAGCAGGCCGAAGGCCTGGCCGCCGCGGGCCACGATGTGACTGTGTTGGCCCACGCTCAAACGGGCGTACCTGACGACGAAGTCGTCCGCGGCGTGAGATACGTCCGACGGTCGGCGCGTTACAGTATAGGTCTTTTGCCGGCCGTGCTGCGCTGCGCCCTCGGCCGAGGGAACGGACGACCCGCGGTCGCGCGGGCCATGCTCGCCATGGCCGCGATCGCGGCCTTAATCCAGTGGCCGTTCTATTTGGTGGACATCTGTATCAGACACAGACTCAAGTATAAGTGGCTGATCTATCGCATGCCGAAGCGGAGCGCGGCCGCGCTCCGACGTCTTGTGAGGAGAGCAATCCGGCGAGCCGTGGCCTGGGCCACTGCGATGGCCCGTGCCCTGCTTCCAAGGTCGATTGGGAGACCCCTTCGGCGTGCGCTCGGGCAGGTTGTGGGTATGGTCCGTCGCGGCGCGGCCGCGTTCGCGCGGTTACTTCGCGTGATGTACCGCGTTGACATGACCATTGCGGCCGTCGACTCGTCGGACGGGCCCCTTATCTCGAGGCTGGTGAGATGGCTAGCGCGCACAAACCACCGCATCCTGGTGGCTCCCATGGTGTGGACGTATCTACCAGGGATCATTTACGAAGAAGCCCGCGCCTACCGACCCGACGTGATCTGCGCCCTCGAGCCGGACGTCATTCACGCCCACGACCTTTACACGCTGGGTGCCGCGGCCGTGGCGGCGGAGCGCCTAGGCGTCCCATTCATTTATGACGCGCACGAGCTGGAACGGCATGGCAGCGACATCCGCTCCCCGCTTGGGCGCTTCCTCGTCGCCCTTGAGGAGGGCAGTTACATTAGCGGAACGAGGGCCGTGGTCACCGTGTCGCCGTCGATCGCCGAACACCTGCAGCAGCTCTACCGGATCCCCCGGCCGCTCGTTGTCCTGAACGCCCCCAAGGTCGGATCGGAGCGCGCGGCCGGGAGGGACGTTCGCGCGGACATCGGGCTCGGGCCGCAGACGCCGCTGCTGCTGTACGTGGGCAAGGTCACCACCGGACGCGGCATGGAGGAGCTCGCCGAGTCACTCGCCTACGCGCCCGGGTTCCACCTCGCCACCGTGGGGCCGCAGGTCCCGGAGGTCGTGGCGTCGATGCGCCGGGTCGCCCGGCGGCATGATGTGGAAAGCCGCCTGGCGATCATGGACCCGGTCGCGCCCGAGGACGTCGTCTCTTATGTGGCAACGGCGGACGTGGGAATCATCGTGGCGCCCAATGCCTGCCTCAGCTATGCGTACTCGCTGCCGAACAAGCTGTTCGAGACGAGCCTGGCCGGCCTGCCGCTTGTGGTGTCGGACCTGGTCGAGATGCGCAGGTTCGTCATATCGAACCGGATCGGGCAGGTCCTGCCATCCGACGCCCCGCGCGACATCGCGCGCACCGTCATGGCCGTGTACCGCGACCGGGAGAAGTACCGGCCATCACCCGAGCGCCGGGCAAAGCTGGCGGCCGAATACGGGTGGGACGCCCAGATGCGGAAGCTGATCGCCCTCTACGACGCCATCGGCGAGGAGGTCGCGGCCAAGCGGTTCGACCGGCAAAAGAGCGGACGCGACTCGGTCCTTGATACGGTGACCGACAAGGGAAAGACGGTGTCGTCGTCGCTGAGCGCGCGGTGAGCGTGCGGGAAGCCGCATCCTGATGATGCCCATCCGGGCCTCCGTGGCGAAGACCCGTCCGGAAAACCTTTCGGCGCACCCATGAACATTGTCATGATCACCGTGTTGGACCTCGGTGCCTCTTTGGGGCACGCGAACCACTTTCTCTCGATTGCGCGCGAATTCTCGAAATTGGGGCATCGCCTCGGGCTCATTGTACCCCGGCCGGCCTCCGGGGGGGAGAGCCTGCCGGTCGAGAGAGCCGAGTGGCAATTTACATTGCCGGCTCGCCGTCTCGGCTTGCCGAACAACCTGAGCACGTTTTGCCAGATCCTCCCGATACTCCTGCGATGGAAAACGACTGGTATCGACATCCTCTACGTTCGCGCGAGCATGTTCTCTTTTATTTATGGCATGCTGTTCCGCCTTTCTCGCAAGACCATCGTCATTTCGGAGCATAACGGGTGGTATGAGGACGAGCGTCGGAGCCTTGATCACCGCACCTGGCTTTGCGGGCTCGAAAGGGTGTGCCAGGTCTTAGACGCGACGTTTGCGGACAGGCTTCGTGTCGTCACCAAGGAGATAAAACAGCTACTCGTTACGCATGGAGTGGACCCCAAAAAAATTCACGTAATTCCAAACGGCACTGATCCGGATTCAATTCGGCCAATTGCCCGCGAAAAAGCGCTGGGCTGCCTGGGACTCGATCCCAGCCTCTTTTATGTCGGCTTTCTCGGGCATTTGACGCCATGGCAAGGGGTCGAGGTGGCGATCGAGGCAATGGCAAATCTTGTGAATGAGGACGCACATATCCGTCTATTGATCGGCGGTGACGGCATCATGCGAGAGCCCCTCGAGAGCAGAGTCCGCGACTGCGGCCTGGGCCACCGTGTGATCTTTTTAGGCGCGGTGCCCCGAGGTCGTGTGTGTGAAGTCCTGAGCTCCTTCGACGTGGCCATCGCCCCTTTTGTTAGAAGGCGGAATGAGCGTAGCGGGAGCTCCGCACTTAAAATTCGAGATTATGCGGCTGCGGGACGTGCCGTGGTCGCCGCTGACCTTCCGGGGATCAGAGAGTTTGCCGAAGCGGGTTGGCTGGTGCTGCATCGACCCGATGATCCCAAGAGTCTCGCGGAAGAGATATTGAACCTCTTGCACGATCCAGCACGACGCAGGGAAATGGGTTGCAAAGCACGGACCTACGCTGTCGCGAACCTATCTTGGGGTCTGACCGCGAAAAAGATCCTAAACATGATCAAGAATTAAGCATGCCGGCGGAGGGTACCCGGCGGT